>CALWCO010000003.1 GCA_944376455.1 uncultured Clostridia bacterium | reverse complement strand
GGGGAAATTTTTTGACAAGCGGCACGCGTATGCCGATACTTTTCGTTTTTTTTGTTTTATAATTTTTTCGGTGAATATAAATGCGGAAAAATTCCCCGTCAGTCGGTCAGACCGAGAATATAGGCGGGATCGGCGTCCAGCGCGGCGCACAAATTGGCAAAGGTATCGAGCGCGGGCAAATTTTCTCCCCTGCAGTAATGCGATATTGTCTGTTGCGTAACGCCGATTTGATTGGCAATATGGGCTTGGGAGAGTCCGCTCTGGGCGATTGTTTCGGCAAGTCTTTTTTGTATCTTTTGGTAAACTATCATTTTCAAACCTTTCCGCGGTAGCTTATTTACAGATAGTTTACAGGATACAGGGAAAAAATGTTGGCAATACGCCTGACGGGCGTAAAAAAATAAAGGAGATAAAAAAATGGAAAAAAAGGGAAAGTGCTATCGTTGTCGCGAATACAAGGTATATTATACCAAGGGCTATTGCAATTTCATACGGCAGAATGTGGGCTATTGCACATTGCAACGCCTTCCCGTGGACGCCAATGACGGCTGTGCGGACTGGAAAAACAAGATCAACAGCCGCGGCGTCCTGCGCGTTGCGGACGGATTGCGTACCCTGCAGGAAACGGAGGAGAGCATTGCGGGCCTGCGGCAGATATTTCAGGAGATACTCGAGGCGGAAAAAGAGCGCACTGACAAAAAATGACAAAAAAAATTTTTTCCGTTTATACCTTCAAATCGTTGGCGTTCCCGTCAAGGTAGTGTATAATAAGGCAAAGGCGGCAAAAAGGGCACGCTTTGTCCGCCGTCTTTTCAAAAAATACACAGACACGGGAGGGAAAAAGTATGGTCGATTTCGGTTCTTATCAGACAAAAAAAGAACTGGATAACCTCATCCGCGATTTCAAAAATTTCAACACGGCCTTTCGGTTCGTGTCGCTCGGCGTCTATCTCGCCTTTCTCGTCTATTGCCTCGTCGCGCAGACGGGATATGTCTTTGTCAACGCTTTTTTGTTGGCGATCACCGTCTTATATACGGCGTTCGCCGTCGTCTGCACCGTGCGCACGGCAAAGGGGTATGAAACGCCCTGGGACAAACGCGCGGCGAAAATATATCACTGGGCGAAATTCGGCGCCATGGTCGTTTCGGCGGGATTGTCCGTTGCGGGCATCCTCACTGCCGTCGGGCATCCCACTGCGATCAGCATTCTGCTCGCCATTTTGTTGCCCGTCTGCCTTGTTTTACAGTTGCTTTTCGATCTCGCCATCGTCTGGATCACGGCGCGCGTACACCGTTTTCAGGCCGCGCTGGAACAGGACATGGAAGCGCTCAAGCGCGATCTTTTGAAAATCGCGCTCGGGTTTGTCAAGGATGCCATTTTCAAGCGCAAAGAAAAGGAGGAGGAAAAGCCCCGCCGTCGCTTTTTTGCGGGCGAAGAGGAGGGCGAGAGCATGGTCGTCGGTAGCGACGATCCTTCGTCCGTCCGCGCCATGAAAAAAATGACGGGCGGCGCGCCCGTGCGCGAAAACATTTTCAAACGCGCCGTCAATGCCCTGTTCGGGCATAAAAAAGGAGAGAAGAAAGAAAAGAACCCCAAGGCCCCCGATCCGATCGACGAGGAGGAATGCGGCAAGGAGGGACAACCGTAACATACCGCCGCTTGATCGGATATAGGGCTTAAAAATGAGAGTTTCAAAAAGTTTTTGTTAAAATTTTTCCGTTCTCTTGACAAGGGCATGAAAATATATTATGATATAGATACTGAAAAGGGAAAGGTCTTCCCGACGAGGGCGGCGTTTTCCCGAGCATTCTGTCATTTTAGAAGTAAGGAGGAATTTTCACAATGAAAAGCATCGTAAGATCGATGAACGGTTTGCCTTGGATCCTCAAACTTATTCTCTGCATTCCCGTTCTCGATATTTTTTGGTCGGTCGGCCGCGTCATCAACGGGCTCGCAAAGGGGAGCATCCTTTGGACGATCATCGGCATTCTGACCATCGTGCCCGGCGTGGCGTTCATGTGGATCGTCGACATCATTCTGGTCATTTTGCGTGGCAAGGCGTTCGCCATGACCTGATGAAAGCCCTCTCCGACAGGGGAAGCTTTTTACGGAAAAAACCAAAACAAAAGAAAAGAAATAAAAGGCGTTTTTTTGAGAACGCCTTTTTTGTTTTCTTGTTTTTGATGGAAAAAATATCCCCGCGGGCGGCGATCGCCGCCCGCGGGGACAGGTGCCCGAAAGAGCGCGGGCACGGACTTTTTGTTTTTTTGCCTTACAGAAACCTTTAGTTTTTCGCTTTGCAAAAACTTTTTGTTTCTTTCCGCATTGCGCAAAGGGGCTTTTACGGTTTAGTTTTCCTCCGAAGAAGGCGCGGGTTCTTCCTCGTTTTTCCGCAGGAAAGGCATATTGAAATGCGGATATGTCTTATCGAGCGCCTGCTCGATCAGTCCGAAGAGTTTTTGCAACAGTCCCGAAACGGGGAAAGCCGTTTCCGTCACGCAGATGAGCAAAAGTATGCCCGTGAGCGAAAATTCAATGCTCCGCCAATCGGTGTAGAGAATGGTCGCAAGGGCGGGGATACAGAATACCGCAATGCAGACCACGGCACTGATCGAAAAAGTGACCGCGCGCAATCTGTTGAAGGGCTGGCATTGACGGAAGAGCATGACCACGCCGCCGAACGTCATCGCCATGACCGAAAGCGCTTCGTATTCGGGTACGAAAGCGCCGAATTGTATAATGGAGGCGATATACACCGTTATGACGCACAAGACCAGGGTCATTGCCGCGGGGATGGAGTGGCAGAGTACATAGGTGAAATACTTGCCCCGTATGCGATCGGTATTGGGTTGCAACGACAGGATGATCGAGGGGATGCCCGCGACCATGAGTTCGAACAGGAGCAGGTTATTGGTCTTGAACAGGTACTGTATGTTCAGACAGATGCAGATGGTGGCCATGATGGCGGTGAAGAGGGTCTTCATGATGTAGAGCGAGGACGTGGCCTTGACGTTGTTGACCACCCGCCTGCCTTCAAAGACGACCTTGGGCATATTGGAAAAATTATTGTCCTGCAAGACGATGTTGCTCACGTTGCGCGCGGCTTCCGTGCCCGCGGCGACGGACACGGCGCAATCGGCTTCTTTCATGGCGAGAATGTCGTTGACGCCGTCGCCCGTCATGGCGACGGTGTGCCCGTGCCGTTTCAATGTCTTGACCAGAATGGCCTTTTGTTCGGGCGTAACGCGGCCGAATACGGTATATTCGGTTGCCGCCGCCTCCACTTCGGGGTCGGTCAAATTTTCGAGGGAGATATATTTGTCGGCGCTTTCGACGCCCGCGCGGCGGGCGACTTCGGCGACCGTGACGGGGTTATCTCCCGAGATGATCTTGACCTGCACGTCGTTCTGCTTGAACCATTCGATGGTTTCCGCCGCGTCCTCGCGGATATTGTCCGACAGAGAGATGAGCGCGACGGGGCGCAGGACGGAGGGGACTTTTTCGCCGTTGATCGCCGCGGAGGAATAGGCAAGCACGAGCACGCGCAGGCCCTTCATGGCGTTTTCCTGCACCAGTTTTTCCACGCGGGAGGGCATGGGGCGCAGGACGAATTCGGGCGCGCCCAGAACATATGTCCCTTCGTCCTGAAAGGATACCGCCGAGAGCTTGCGCTCCGAGGAGAAGGGCAGAATTTTCTTCGCCTGTAAGACGGAGGAATGGCCGAAACGGTTATAGAGGGCGATCGAGGTTTGGTTGTTGTCATTGAGAGCGGAAAGCATCGAACCGATGATCTCTTCCACGGGGTGTTTGGAATAGTTGTTGAGCACGGAGAGCTGTTCCACCTGCATTTTGCCGTCGGTGATCGTGCCCGTCTTATCCAGGCAGAGAACGTCCACGCGGGCGAGCATTTCCAGGGAATACATATCGTTGACGAGCGTGTGGTTCTTGGACAGACGGATGATGCCCAGGGACATGGCGATGGAGATCAGAAGAAGCATCCCCGAGGGGATCATGCCTATGATCACGGCACAAGTCGTCTGAATGGTTTCGGGCAGTTCCGCCAGCGTTTCGGGACGGTTGATCCAGAAGATTCCGATGGCGATGAGCAGCATCAGCGGCGCGATGATGCAGACGAAGAGGTTGGTGGAATTTCGTATTTCCGAGTGCGGCCGCTTGTATTTTTTGGCCTTGGCCGTGAGGCGGTTGACGTATGTTTCCCGTCCGACGGTCGTCACGCGCACGCGGCAGTTGCCGCTGACCACAAAGGAGCCCGCCAGGAGCTTGTCGCCCGTCGCCTTATGTACGGCGACCGATTCGCCCGTCAAGAGGGATTCGTTGACGTGCGCCGTACCGTCCAGAAGAACGCAGTCCACGGGGATCTGCTGTCCCGTTTCGAGCAGGAGAATGTCGTCCACGACGATCTCCTGTGCGGGGATGGTGCGCTTGGTCCCGCCGCGTATGACTTTGGCCGTGGGGGAAGTGACCAGGTTGAGCTTATCGATGCGGCGTTTGGCCAGTATTTCCAGAATGATGCTCCAACCGATATTGATGGAAAAGATGAGCGCGAAGGCGAATTGCGATATGCTCGCGCCCGAATAGATGAGCAAGACGGCGACGATGGCGGCGAGCAGGTTGAAGAAGGTCAGTAAATTCCCGAGGACGATGCTCAGATAGGAGCGGGAGTACTTTTTATGCGAATCGTTGACGAGGTATTGCGAGAAACGCAATCGCACCTGTTCGTCCGTCAGGCCTTCGTCGGGCGTGGGCGAAAAGTGCTCGAAAGTGCCTTCCTGCGGGATCTGCGCGCGTTTTATTTTGCGGAAAATCCTTCTCTTGAAGGCCTCGTCCGCGCTGCTTTGCGCGGAAAGGTCGGCTTGTTCCGCCCGATCGGGGCGCGCCGTCATGCGCAATTCCTCCCCGTCGGCGGTTTTTTTGTTCTCATTCATTTTGTTTCATTCTCCCATAACTTTCAGCGTTGGTAAGTGGATCGGAGAGCGCTTTCGGACACTCTGCCTTTTCTATTATATCATAAACTTTTTCGATTTACAACAAAAATAAGAAAATGGTTTGCGGAAATCATTGCAATTCTTGCCCGCAAGTAGTATACTTGAAAGGTAAGAATTACGAAAACCACAGAGAGGATAAACGTATGATAGACATCAACCTGATCCGTACCGATCCCGAAAAAGTAAAGGAGAATATCCGTAAAAAATTCCAGGACAAAAAACTGCCGCTGGTGGACGAGGTGCTCGCGCTCGACGAGAAGAAACGCGCATTGCAGACCGAAGGCGACGCTCTGCGCGCCGCCCGCAACACGCTCTCCCGTCAGATCGGCGCATTGATGAAGGAGAAAAAGACGGAAGAGGCCGAGAAGGTCAAGGCCCGGGTCGCCGAAAACGCGGCGCGGCTCGCCGAAATCGAAAAGGAACAGCCCGAAGTCGAAGCGCGGCTGAAAACCTGCATGATGTCCATTCCGAATATCATTGCGGACGACGTGCCCGTCGGCAAGGACGACAGCGAGAACGTCGAACTCAAACGTTTCGGCGAACCGACGGTGCCCGATTTCGAAATTCCCTATCATGTGGATATTCTGGAATCGTTCGACGGCATCGACGTCGAATCGGCGCGCCGCGTTTCGGGACAGGGATTTTATTATCTCACGGGCGACATCGCCCGTCTGCATTCGGCGGTATTGACCTATGCCCGCGATTTCATGATCGACAAGGGATTTACCTATGTCATTCCGCCCTATATGATCCACGGCGACGTCGTGTCGGGCGTCATGTCCTTTGAAGAGATGGACGGCATGATGTATAAGATCGAAGGGGAGGACCTCTACCTCATCGGCACGTCCGAACACTCCATGATCGGCCGTTTCATGGGTCAGGTCATCGACGGGGACAAACTGCCCCTCACGCTCACGAGCTATTCTCCCTGCTTCCGCAAGGAAAAGGGCGCGCACGGCATCGAGGAGCGCGGCATTTACCGCATCCATCAGTTCGAAAAACAGGAAATGATCGTCGTCTGCCGCCCCGAAGAGTCGGACGAATGGTATGAAAAACTCTGGTCGTACACCGTCGAACTCTTCCGCTCCATGGAGATCCCCGTCCGTCAGCTCGGTTGCTGTTCGGGCGATCTGGCCGACCTCAAATACAAGAGCTGCGACGTCGAGGCATGGAGCCCGCGGCAGAAGAAATATTTCGAAGTCGGCTCCTGTTCCAACCTGACCGACGCGCAGGCGCGGCGGCTGGGCATCCGCTATAAGGACAAGGACGGCAAGAATAAATTGGCGCACACCCTCAACAACACCGTGGTTGCGCCGCCGAGAATGCTCATCGCCTTTGTGGAGAATCATCTGCAGGCGGACGGCAGTCTGACCATTCCCGAAGTGTTGCGTCCGTATATGGGCGGCAAGAGCGTCATTCTGCCCAAGCGCAAGAAGTAATGCCGATGGCGGAAACGGCAAATAACGCGGCGAACGCCGCCGGACGGTATCTGTTTTTTGACATCGAATGCGCCTGTGTGTTCAAGGATACGGCAAAGATCTGTGCCTTCGGCTATTGCCTGACCGACGAGCAGTTCAATATTCTCGAAAAAGAGGACATACTCATCAACCCCAAGGGAAAGTTTCATCTGACCGACCGCAAGGGGCGCGCGGGGTTGGTGTTGCCTTATGATTACGAGGACTTCAAAAAGCACCCCGCTTTTCCCAAAGTCTATGATCGCATCCGTGCGCTGTTGGAGGACGAAAACCATCTTGTTTTCGGGCATGCCACCGGCAACGACGTCAAATATCTCAATCTGGAAACGGGGCGGTTTCATCTGCCCGCCTTCCGTTTCCGTTTTTACGACACACAGCTCATCTATATGACGCGGCTGGGTTCCTTTTCGCGGCAGTACAGTCTGGAGAGCATCACGCAGGATCTGAACGTGGACTTCACGCCCCACCGCGCCGCGGACGATGCCTATGCCACGATGCGCGCGGCGCAGGCCATGTGCGCCGCGGAGAATCTTTCCTTGCCCGCGCTCTTGGAAAAGTACGCCGTTTTGCCCGGTTACACGGCCAAAGGCCGCACCGTCAACGGCTCGTCGTTGGCGATGAAGCAATACGTGGAAGAGGCGCGTCGTGCGCGGGAAGAGCGCGAAAAGGCACACGCGGAATTTTGCCGTTACGTGGAGAAAAACCGGCCCAAAAAACGTTCTCCCGCCGTAAAGTACGGCGAATGGCGGGAAAAGGTCTTTTGTTTCTCCCGCGAGATCGAGAACAACCTGTCCGCATCCGTGCGGTACGTTGCCGAGATCTACCGCCGCGGCGGCATGTATTCTTTTAAATCCGACCGTTGCACGGTGTACGTCCGCGCCGAACAGGACGAAGGCAAGCGCCTCCACGATGCACAGGCGGCGCAGGCCGAGATCGTCGAAGAGCGGGAGTTTGCCGCTCTGTTTGAGGAGGCTTTGGTATGATGAATACGGACATGCCCGTCCTGCCCGAAGCGTTTCTTGCAAGAATGCGCGGCGCGTTGGGCGAGGGGGAATTTGCCGCTTTTTTACAGAGCTATGCCCGCCCCGTCTGCCGCGGCATACGGGTCAATACACTGAAAATCACACGGGAGGAATTTGAAAAAATTTCTCCCTTTGCCTTGCGGCCCGTTCCCTGGGAAGAGAACGGGTTTTACGTTGCCGAGGAAAAGGTCGGACGGCATCCTTATCATTTTGCGGGGCTGTACTATTCGCAAGAGCCCTCGGCAATGTCCGCCGTGCCCGCGCTCGAAGTGCGGCCGGGCGAACGCGTCCTCGATCTGTGCGCCGCGCCCGGCGGCAAGAGCACGCAGCTCGCGCAGGCCATGCAGGGCGAGGGGATCCTCGTCTGCAACGAGATCGTTTCTTCCCGCGCGCGGATTCTTTCCCAGAACATCGAACGGCTGGGCGTGACGAACGCCGTCGTGCTCAATGCCGATCCGCAGTCGCTCGTTCCCGTCTTTCGCGGCTATTTCGACAAAATCCTGGTCGACGCGCCCTGTTCGGGCGAGGGAATGTTCCGAAAGAACGAGCGCGAGGCACTGGAAAACTGGAGCGAAGAGAACGTGCGCATGTGCGCCGAACGCCAGCGCGCAATTCTGGGCTTTGCGGCGGAGATGCTCCGCGCGGGCGGGCGGATCGTCTATTCGACCTGTACCTTTGCGCCCGCCGAGGACGAGGAACAGGCGGCAGATTTTGTGCGGACCCGCACCGACTTTGTTTTGCGCCGACAGGAGAAACTTTATCCGCATAAAATCGAGGGAGAGGGGCACTTCTATGCCGTCTTTGACAAGACGGCTGAAAGGGACGGCAACGCCGAAGGCGGGAGCGCGCCGCGCCGCCGCGGCGCGCTCCCGCTTCAAAAGAGCAACGCCCCCGCCGCCGTGCGGCAGGCGTTTGAAGCGTTCTGTGCGGAAAATCTTACGAGAACGCCGTCAGGCACGCTGTTTTGCGCGGGAGAGGCCGTTTACCTTCTGCCCGAGGGATGTTTTTCCTTGCAGGGATTGCCCGTTTTGCGCGCTGGCGTGCGCGCGGGCGAAATGCGCAAAGGGCGGTTCGAGCCGTCGCACGCGCTGGCCGTTGCCTTACAGGCGCATGACTTCCGTCGTACGGTGACGCTCGGCGGCGCGGAGACGGAAAAATATCTGCGCGGCGAAACCCTTTCCTCCGTGGCGGAAAACGGTTGGTGCGGCGTGCTTGTCGACGGACATCCGCTCGGTTGGGGCAAGATCGCGGGCGGCGTCGTCAAAAACCATTTTCCCAAAGGCCTGCGCCTTTTGAAATAGGCGCGCGGCGGTCGCTTGCCGCTCTGCCGCCGCCCGAGGACAACGGGACGGCCGACTGCGGGCCCGCACGGGAAAGGGCGCCGATCGCGACGCCCGAGCGGAGAACAGTCGACCGCACAGGCATCGGCATTGCCGTTGCCATTGCAGGCAATTGCCGGGGCGGAGGACCTTGAACTCGCATCGATCGGCAGCCGCCCGTTGCAGAAACTGCAACGGGCGGCTGCCGTTTGTTCTGAAACAGAAAAAGTACCCGCCCGCGCAACCGCGCGGGCGGGTACTTTTTTTCATTGTTCTCTTACATCGACGGATTCATCAGTCGTTGTAAGGATTTTCGTCATTGTCTGCCGTCACGTCTTCTTTTTCGGCGTCCGCCTTGGATTCCGTTTCGTCATCCTCTTCGGTCTGCAGGTTGAGTTTACGGATATAGCGGGCTCTCTTGGCGTCATAGCGGTTGCGGCCCTTGGAAGCCGTCTTTTTGCCGACTCTGCCGACCAGTTTGACGATCAGCATGATGATCAGCACCAGAATGAGCACGACTGCCAGGATGATGGAGGAGAGCATCAGCCAGAAGTCGGGATCTTCCCACCAGTTGTCCGTGGTTTCCTCATCGTCCGTTTCCAGTCCTTCATCGGCTTCGACGCTCTGATGCACAGCGTTGTAGTTGAGGAACATCGAATAGACGGATTCGCCGCCGAGCGAGGTCTCGTAATAGAGATAGGTCAGTTCTTCTTTGTTGGAGGACTGAACGTAAGCCTCATAGGGATCGCCGAGTTTATTTTCGTCCAGCGTGCTGTCGAAACGGCGATAGGCCGCATCGTCATAGAAGGTATAAGCGTAATATTGCGCGTTCTCGTAGGTTTGTCCGGCTTTTTCTCCGTCGGCATAGACCAGTCTGCCCTTCTCTTCATCCTCTTCGAGTGTAACGGTCGTGCCGTTCAAACGGGAGTCGGTGTAGCCGTTCTCGTCGGTCATCGTGTCGATGGCCTCGTCGAGCAAGCCGTCGTAATTCTCGCTCAGTGCGTCAGAACTGCATTCGTCGAAGGCGACGAAGCTGCCGGCAGGGTTGGGATCGCTGCCGTCGCGAGAGCCGGAGAACACCTCAAGACGATAGGGGAAGGAATCGCCGCCGGTATGGATGTAGAACCGCACGGTGACCCACTGATTGGCGACGCCGCTTTGCGTCCCGTCGACGACGATGCAGGCGCTCGTATCCGCCGTATTGGTCAGCGTAACGTCTTCGCCGAGATCGGCTGCCGTAACGTTGAGCGTTGCGAGGTAGTCCTCGGAGATATAGCGCGCATATGCGGCGGTGAAACTCTTGGTTTCGTTTCCGACGGTGACGGTTATGGCGCTGAAGTCCTTGACTTCGGTGTCATATTCTCCCGTCGCGGCGTCACGGTAAGCGTAATATTTCTGATCGGCTTCGTTGTAATAGAAGGCGACGCCGTCGTCGTGATAGTCGTCGGAGTAGTTGTAGGAGATCTGCGGATCGCCGTCCGAATCGGTCTTGGCGATCAGGTTACCGTCTTCGTCCTTTTCATAGTTGGAAAGGTTGGCGTAATAGGCGGTGTCGGCCGTATCCATGCTGTTGCGGAAGAGTCCGTTGTCCGCACGGGTGAACGCGACGTCGCGCAATGCGTTGAATCCGTCCCCGTCGGGATCGCTCTTGACGACGTTGCCGTCATCGTCGTACCAGTAGGTTACGTTTGCCGTCGTGATGTTCGCGGCATTGTCATATCCCGCAAAGGTGTCGGACGTATCGATGAGATAGATATAAGCCTTGGCGCCGGCGCTGACCATGACGCGCACGGAAACGGTGGAATAACCGTTGGCGCTGAGGTTGTTGGAGGAGCCGATGTAGCCATAGGACTGTTCGACGACGTTGGAGATGAGCAGCGGCTGGGTGGAGGAGCCGAAAATCGTGTTCCACCAGTTGCCCATGGCGGCAAGCGCGTCGGTGACGCTGGAATACTGTGCGCCCGTATAGGCGTTGATCAGGTTGTGCAACCAGCCGCCGTCCGTCGCTTCGGCTTCATAGCCGCCGACATAGTTGCGGTTGATGAGCCCGGCGTTTTCATTGGCGTTGGTGCGGTTGCTCTCGTCGTTGACGTCGGAGGAAACGGGGTCGCTGCTGACCCAGATGCTGTTGCCGTTGACGCCCTTATATTCAGAGGGATTGGCGGGAGCCGTTTCGATCTTCTGTTCGTCGGTGGTGCTGACGGAATCGAACCCTTCGCCGTTGGCGTCGCTGCCCACGAGCGAAACGCTCGTGCTCTGTGCGGTGGTGCCGGCATAGGTGTCGTATTCGGCCTTGGTCAGTTCATAGGCCTCGAAGCTCGTGAACGCGGCATAGCCTTCGGAGTAGCTCGTTTTGGTCGTTCCCGTGATGGTCGTGGGACCGTAGGAGAACTCCAGACGGAAGGATTTTTCGGTGAGCGTATCGTTGCCGACGAAGATAAAGCACTGCACCCATCCGTCGAAGATGTCTTCCTGTCCGTCGAGGTCGGTGGTGGAGAGGGTCGTGGTGTTGTAAGGCCCCAGGGCAGTTGCCGTCGTTTCGTCGTAGACGTTGACGGTCGCGCCCGTAAAGCCGGAAGTATCGGACGTCTTGACCCAGAAGGAGAGCATCATGTACTCATCGGGTTGCAGGGTGAAGAGGTCGCCGGTCGCGTCCATCTTGGCGGTGTAAGCGGCGCCGTGCGCGCTCAGCAGGAAGATCATATCCTGATCTTTGTCAAAGGGATATTTTTCGGTGTCGAAATCTTTACTCCAGATCGAGGAAAGATACTTGTTGGATGCGGTCTGTCCGTTGAGTTCGTTCCAGGACAGCAGGCCCGTAAGATCTCCTTCTTTGGAGATGCCGAGCCCCGTATAATTATCGGTGGTGTAATCCACACCGTTGACGCGGGTGGCGGTGAGGCCGACATCCACGGTCACATCGGCAGCATTTCCCGTCTCGCCGACGGTGAAGGGTTCGAGAGATTCATACAGGTCGATGGCGTAGACGTGCTTGTCCTTGTAGGCGGCGGTATCCGCTTTGAAAATCTTTTCGTCGGCGGAGGAACGCAGAGTGACGAAGGGCACTTTGTAATCGTCGCCGTTTTTGGTGGCGGCGTCATACTCTTCGTTGGAGATGGTCTCCATTTCGACGTCGTCGAAGAAGGCGTAACCCTGCACGTATTCGAAGGCATCCCCGCTGCCGCCGCGGCCGAGACCGAGTTCGACGGTGAAGGTGCTGGAGGCAAAGGCGCAGGCCTTGATATAGACGGTGTACTGCACCCAACCGTTGTTTTCGGTGACGCCTTTGGTGTCGATATTCTTGATCTGCATCTGGTCGAGGGTCTTGCCGCCGACGGTGTGGGTGACGCAGATGTTCGCGCCGCGGTTGCCGTTCACATCCCCGTTGGAATAGGTGAGGTCAGCGGTCTTGACCCATACGGATACTTTGGCCGACGTATTGGCGGTGAGCGTGACGGAAGCGGAGGCGGTATAACGCTGGGCAGTGCCGTAGTTATCCGAACGGTAGTTATCCGAACGGTAGTTATGGATCATCAGCACGCCCGTTTCGGCGTTCGCGTCCTCGGACGTTTCCGCGCCGGTGTGGGTACCGGGGTTGGCCGTTTCGGGAATATCCTCCGCAGAGATCTCGTAATTATAGGCGTCGTAGCGCGCGAAATCGCCGATGGCGAGGTCGTCGTTTTCGGCATTGTTGTGCTCTTCGATGGCGTCTTCCAGCGCCTCATAGAAGTGCAGGCGGTCGTAGGTGGACATACTGTCCCATATGCCGTCCACGCGCTTCATCCAGGCGGAAACGCTTTCGTTTTCGCCGCGCGCCCAGGCGGCAGACTTTTCCTCTGTCAGGTCGGTCCACAGGTCCGAACGGACGTCGACGATGCCGGAGGCGGCAGAGGAGGTGGCGGCGGAATTGCCGTTGCCGTCCTGTCCGTTGCTGCGCGTCCAGTTATCGGGGGAAATGACGAGTTCCAGACGGTCGTCGTCGGTGTAATACTCAAAATCCCCGTTGGCGATGGTTGCCGTATCCGTCTTCGTGGTCGACTGGTTGGTATTGCTGTCGGTGTCGTCGGTACAGGCCGAAACGAGGCACAGGCAGAGGGACAACACCAACGTCGCTACCGCGACGAGGACGGATCTGATTCTTTTGTTCTTGCTGAAAAATGCTGTCATATAACTACCTTCAAAAGATTTTTTATTTGAAAGAGTGTTCACTCCCGCGCGCGTCAAAGAATATTTATTCGCGCGCACGCAAACCACGTTCTTATATTTTAATATAAAAACCGATTATAGGCAAGCAATTCGGGTGATAAAAAGATGAAAAAGTAAAAATATTTTCGCAAAAATCGCCTGAAAAGCCCCTTCGCCCGTCCGCGCGGGGGCGCGGCGGAAGGAATTGAGGCCGTGCAGACGCGTGCAAAAAAATAAATTATACATATTTTTGTAAGCGGTATTGACAAAGCCGGAAAACCGTGTTAAAATAGTTGACGTGAGATATATCCTTTTTGACCTCGACGGAACGCTGGTCGATTCTTCGGAGGGGATTGTCAATTGTTTCAGGCACGCGTTCATGCAGATGCGCCGCGAGCCCCCTTCCGAGGCGACGCTTCGCACTTGCATCGGCCCGCCTCTCCTCGATTCTTTTTTGCATTTTTTCGGAGGCGACAGAGCGCTCGCCCTGCGCGGCGTCACGCTTTATCGCGAGCGGTACGGCGCACTCGGCTGGCGGGAATGCCGGCTCTATGCGGGCGTGCGGGAAGGGCTTGCCGCCCTGCGCGGACGGGGGAAGATCTTGGGCGTCGCAACGAGCAAGCCGCAACCTTTCGCCGAGAGGATATTGGAACATTTTTCTCTTTACGACGACTTTTCCGTCGTCGTGGGCAGCAAAGAGGATAATTCTTTCGACAAGAAAGGGAACATCATCCGATTGGCAATGTCCCGGCTCGGTGCGCCGCGGGCGGAGACGGCCATGATCGGCGACCGCCGCCACGACATTGCGGGCGCGAAAGAGAACGGAATTTTTTCCGTCGGCATCCAAAGCGGCTTTGCCGCGCCCGGCGAGCTGGAGGCCGCCGGCGCGGATCTCGTGACGGAAGATTTTCTTTCCGCTTGCGCCGGTATCATACGGTCAGATTGATAGAAAGACAGAAATGCAATCTTTTTTTGTTGAAAATGCAATATTTTTTCGCAAAAAATGAGAAAAATATGTGAAAAAAATCAAAAAATTGGCAATAATTTTGAAAATGGTATAGACAAAACACAAAAGATGTGATAAGATAGAGCGGAAAAAGCGGATACAGATGGAAATAAGGAGCCGTCCGGAAGACGCAAGCTCGGGTTGGGAAAATGTGTACGGTAAAAATTAGCGGTATCAGCCAAATGAGGTGATTAGTTGTGGAAAAAATAGGAATTGTAGATCTTGGCTCCAACTCGGCGAGACTGGTGGTCGTCAATCTGTTCGCGGACGGCTATTTCATGGTGGCAGACGAACTCAAAGAGAGCGTTCGTCTCGGGCATGATATGGACCGCGACGGGTTTTTGAAACCCCAGCGCATTGCCGAAACAATCAAAACACTGAAAATGTTCAAGCGTCTTTGCGACGCGCACAAGGTGTCCCGCATCATTGCGGTGGGCACCGCCGCCGTGCGCCGCGCGAAGAATCAACGCTCCTTCCTCGATGAAATTCAGGCCACCTGCGGCATGAAGATCAATGTGCTTTCGCCCGAGGAGGAAGCGACGCTCGTCTATCGCGGCGTCATCAACTCCATGGATATCCCGCGCGGGATCATTTTGGAAATCGGCGGCGGCAGCACGAAGATCGTCTATTACAACCGTCGGAACATCCTCAATTACGAGGTGCTTCCCGTCGGAGCGGTGACGCTGACCGATCTGTTCTATGAGGAGGGCGTGAAGCCCGAAGATTCCGCGGCAAGGATCGAGGAATTTTTCACCGAACAGCTCAAGCAGATCCCTTGGCTCAAGGAAATGGAGCCGGACGTGCAGATGATCGGCGTCGGCGGGTCTTTCCGCAACCTGTTCAAAATTAATAAGATGGTGCGTAAATATCCTTTGGATACCGTCCACAATTTCAATTTCGCGGTGGATGATTTCCTGACCATTTACGATATGATCAAGGTTCTGACGGTGGAGAAGTGCAAGCGCATCCGCGGCCTTTCGCCCGCCCGCGCGGACATTCTCCCCGCGGCGCTGGCCATTGTGAAGTCCTTTGTTTCCTATACGGAGCGGCAGAGCTTCACGATCAGCGGATCGGGACTGCGCGAGGGCATCATGTTCAACCAGGCCGTTCCCATGACCGTGGAAAAGCCGATTTCGGATACATTGACGTACAGCCTGAATACGTTGGTCAAATATTACGGTTGCGACGAGGCACACGTCTCGCACGTGGTGCATTTGAGCATTCAGCTCTTCAAACAACTGCGCGTATTGCATAAATTCCCGCGTCAGTACCTCAAAATTCTTAAAATTGCGGCGTCGTTGCACGATTGCGGCATGCGCATCAAGTTTTACAACCACCAAAAGCACAGCGGCTATATGATCATGAATTCCACGATTTACGGCGCGACGCACCGTGAGATCGTGTTGGCGGCGTTTGTCGCCTCCGTCCACCGCAAGGAGGACATCAACATGACGGAATGGCAGAAATACAAGGACATCGTGCAGGAAGAGGATCTCGATGCCGTCCGCAAACTGAGTATGCTTCTGCGCATTGCGGAGAGTCTCGACAGAAGCATGGCGGGTTTGGTGACGGGCATCAATTGCGATCTTTTGGGCGATTCGGTCATCATGAAGACCGAAGTGACGGGCGATGCGGCTTTGGAAATCCGCGACGCCATGATGTCGAACGCCGATTTCAAGCGGGTGTTCAAAAAGAATCTGGAAATTCTGTGAGTTTTGTAAGTTCTTTGCGGCAGGGACGCGATCGGTGCATCGCGGCCGCCCGCGGAGAGCAGCGCAAGCGGAAGTTCCGTTCCGGAATTTGGAATTTGCATCGAAATGCCATTTTTTCTCGAAAGAAATGGCATTCTTTGTTTATATTTAAGGTTTTTAGTCTATGTATGTTATATTGGCAAGCAATTCGCCGCGGCGGCGAGAATTGTTTTCGAAAATATATCCCGACTTTACGGTGTTGCCCGCCGACGTGGACGAAAGTCTTTCGCCGGGGACGCCGCCCGAAGCAGGGGTGGAAATTCTCGCGCGGCGCAAGGCAGAGCATACCTTTGAAATGGCGCTAAAGTCGGGCATGGTCCCCTCGGAGGAACGACTCGTCGTCCTGGGTTCGGACACCGTCGTTGCCTTGGACGGGCAGATCATCGGCAAGCCGAAGGACGAAGAGGACGCAAAGCGTATTCTGCGCCTGCTTTCAGGCAAAACGCATCAGGTATTTACGGGCGTATGTTTCGTCACCCCGCGCGGCGCGCGCGTGGCGGCGGAGAAATCGGAGGTGCGTTTCCGCACTTTGTCCGAGGCGGACATAGAGGCATATGTTTCCACGGGCTCGCCCCTCGACAAGGCGGGCGCATACGGCATTCAGGACGGTGCGGTCGTGGCGGGATATACGGGCAGTTATACCAACATCGTGGGCTTGCCGTGCGAGCTGACGGAAAAATTATTGGAAGAAATCAGACGGGAGGAAAGGGAAGATGCTGAAAATCGCCATTGATCTGGGCACATCCTCGACAAAAATTTACAAAATGGGCAGCGGGGTCGTGCTGGCGGAGCCTTCCTGCGTCGCGGTGAACGCCGACACGCAACAGGTGAAAGCCATCGGCAACGACGCAAAGCTGCTCGTCGGCAAGACGGCGGAGTTCACCTCCATCGTGTTCCCCGTCTACGAAGGGGAAATCGTCAACCATAAGATGGCGGTCGTCATGCTCGACGAGTTTCTCAATAAAATCGGATTGCGCGCGGGCAGGCGTCGCACGGAAGTGCTCTTTTCCGTGCCGTGCGGCGTTTCCGAAAAGGCGCGTTCCGCCATCTACAACGTCTGTGACGAATTGAGCATTTCCCGCATCGATTTCGTGGAAACGCCTTATCTTTCGGCTTTGGGACAGGATTTGCCCGTCAGCGACTCCAATCCCGCGTTTATCATAGACATGGGTGCGGGGACGACCAATATTGCCGTTCTTTCGCTCGACGGCATCATCGCGGGCGTGTCCGTCAACATCGGCGGCAACAACATGGACGTGCACATCATCGATCATATTGCCGACCGTTTCGGCCTGAAAATCGGTTCGCTCACCAGCGAGCGGCTCAAAAATACCGTTGGCAGCCTGACCCCGGGCGACAATCAGAGCACGGTCATCAACGGACGGGACATCCGCACGGGGCGGCCCCGTTCGGTTGCCGTGACGTCATCGGATATCGTCTATCCCATTCGCGTCTATGTGGACAAGCTCATGGAATATGCGGGCATGGTATTGAAAAAATTGCCCGCCGAAGTGTCCGCGGGCATCTGCCGCAGCGGCGTACATCTGTCGGGCGGCGTGTGCAAGATTTCGGGACTTGCCGAATATGTGGGCGAAAAACTTTCCATGGAAGCGCACGTCGGCGAGGAGCCGCAAATGTCCGTCGCCCTCGGCGGCGGCAGGGCGATCGGCAACGGAGCGGTGCTCAAAAAGATCAAATTGGAGTTCTGACATCCCGTCGGAGGTTTGACATTCTGTCGGGAGTATATCGTTTTTATCCGTGCCCGCCGTCCGGCGGGCACGGATAAAAAACAGCCAATGACGAGAAGGAGGCAGGAATGGGCGCAATATTCAGAAAACTTTTCAAAATTTTCCGCCGTTTTATACAATTGCTCTTTTCCCGCATGATCGTCGTTGCGCTCCTCATCATCCTGCAGATCATATGGATATGGCTTGTTTTCGAAGCTTTGGCGGAATATAACACGATCATTCAGATCTGCACGGCCGTTCTCGGCGTCGTTCTCGTTCTTGTCGTAATTAATAAAGACGAGGTGCCCGAATATAAGATGCCCTGGCTATTGGTGATTGTCATTTCGCCGATCCTCGGCGGCGTGTTGTTCATCTTTTTCGGCAGCAATCAGCCCGGCCGCCGCATGAAACGGGAATATATGCGTCTTGAACGGGAGGCGGATCGCGTCATTCGTCAGAATGAAAAGATTTTGGCGGCACTGGAAGAAAAGGACGCCGTCGCGGCGGCGCAGGCGAAATATATTTATGAAAGCAGCCGCAGTCCCGTGTATGACGGAACGCATACGCAGTATTTTCCCATGGGCGAGGATATGTTTCCCGCCATGGTGCGGGAACTGAAAAAAGCCGAAAAGTTTGTCTTTCTGGAATATTTCATCATTGAAGAGGGGCGGTTCCTGAACACCATTCTGGAAATTCTGCAACGTAAAATGCAGGAAGGCGTGGAAGTCAGGATCATGTATGACGACATCGGCAGCATCGGTAAGGTGCGCATGGGCTATGCGCGTAAGCTCCGCAAAATGGGCTTCAATGCACAGGTGTTCCGTCCCTTCCTTCCGTTCATCTCCACCGTGCACAACAACCGCGATCACCGCAAGATTATGGTCATCGACAACCGCGTCGCTTTCACGGGCGGCATTAACCTTGCCGACGAATACATCAACGAAAAACTTCGTTTCGGTACATGGAAGGATACGGGCATCATGGTCGAAGGCGACTGCGTCGCCGAATTTACCTGTATGTTCCTTACGCTTTGGGATTTACAGGCCCGACAGCTCAGCGATTATCCCAAATACGCCGAATATCACCCCGTTTCGGCGGAAAACGCCGATAAATCCGACACCGAAACGGCAGGAGCCGCGGCGGCGCAAACAATGATTGCCGCGGAGCAAACGGCGACAGAGGGAGCGACGGGCGAGGCGGTACAGACCGACTCTTGCGCCGTTGCCGCTGCGGATGTCTGTGCGCCGTTGCTTTCCGTGCGGGAGCGGGGATATGTCGCCTGTTTCGGCGACGGGCCCGCACCTTTTTATGAGGAACAGGTCGGAAAGAATATTTATCTGAACATTCTCAACAATGCAACCGACTATGTCTATATTTCCACGCCCTATCTGGTCTGCGACAACGAACTCCTTTCCGCCATTCGCCTGGCGGCGCGGCGGGGAGTGGACGTGCGGCTCATCACGCCGCATATTCCCGATAAAAAGGTGGTATACCTCATCACCCGTTCCAGTTACTCTTCTTTGATGGAAGCGGGAGTCAAGATCTACGAATATACGCCGGGGTTTATCCATGCCAAGAATTTTTTAAGCGACGACAAGTATGCTGTCGTGAGTACCATCAATCTGGACTACCGTTCGCTGGTGCATCATTTCGAGTGCGGCGTATGGATGTATGACACGCCGACGGTGGCGAAAATCAAGGGCGATTTTCTGCGTACGCTTGCAGACAGTCGCGAAGTGCCCGCCGAAGAGGCCGAGCTCAATCTGGCACAGAACATCGTCAAGAGTTTGGTGCAGGTCATCACGCCGTTGCTCTGACGGAAAACGGATTGCAAACGAATGCAGAACGAATATAAAGCGAATACAAAGCGAATACAAAACGAATACAAAGCGCCCGCCGCAACAACTGTTGCGGCGGGCGCTTTGACTGTACGGAAAGAATCGGAAAATTTTCCGCCGTTCCGATTTTATGCCGAACGATACATCGCGCGTCTTATGACCTCGTCAGCGGACGCGCCGAAAAATCACTTTCTCTTGCTCCGCAGTGCGTCCAGCCGTTCTTCCAAAGAAGAAATGCCTTCGCGCGCCATGGTACGGGAACTGCCGCCCACGCTGTTGCGCTCGTTGGCCGAATGGGGGGCTTTCACGATGCGCAGAATGTCTTCGTCAAACAGCGCGTTCATCTCTTTGTACACGGACATGGGTACCTTGTCCAATGTAGTATCGTTATCCAGACAATAGCGCACCAGTTTGCCCGTTACGCCGTGCGCCGTGCGGAAGGGGAGCCCCTTTTTGGCGAGATAATCGGCGACGTCGGTGGCGCAGGTGAAGTCCTCTTCGGCGGCGACCGCCATGCGGTCGAAGTTCAGGCCGATGGCGTCCAACATATTGGCATAGATCGTCAGGCAATCCAGAACGGTCTTTTCCGCGTCGAACAAGCCTTCCTTATCCTCCTGCAGGTCTTTGTTATAGGCAAGGGGAATGCCCTTGATGACCGTCAGAATGGCCATGAGATGCCCGTACACTCTGCCTGTCTTGCCGCGCACCAGCTCGGAGATGTCGGGGTTCTTCTTTTGCGGCATGATGGAGGAACCGGTGGAATAGGCGTCGGGCATTTCCCAGAACCCGAACTCCGTGGAGGTGTACAAAATGGTGTCTTCACAGAGTCGGGAGAGGTGCGCCGAGATGAGACTTAAACAGAAGATATATTCGGCGACGAAATCGCGGTCGGAAACGGCGTCGAGGGAATTTTGCGAAATGCGTTCAAATCCCAAAAGTTTGCGCGTGATTTCGCGGTCAATGGGATAACTCGTGCCCGCCAACGCGCCGCTGCCGAGGGGCATGACCGAAGTGCGCGCTTTGCAGTCGTGCAGGCGTTCGAGATCGCGCAGGAACATTTCCGAATAGGCGTTGAAATATTGCGCGCAGTTGATGGGCTGTGCCTTTCTGAGGTGGGTATATCCGGGCATGATATGTCCCAAAGATGCCTTTGCCTTTTTCAGGAGTACTTCGATCATGTTTCCAAGCGCGTCGCCCATGCGGTTGATGGAATCCATGACGTAGAGGCGGAAATCGGTCGCAACCTGATCGTTGCGCGAACGGGCGGTGTGCAGTTTTTTGCCCGTATCTCCGATGCGTTCGACCAGCGTCGTTTCGACGAAAGAGTGAATGTCTTCATAGCCTTCCACCGCAAGCGCGCCGCTTTCGATGTCGCGCAGGATGGATTCCAGTCCCTCGCAGATGACGCCGCTCTCCTCTTTGGTCAGAATGCCGCATTCGCCCAGCATGGTGGCGTGCGCGATCGAGCCGCGGATATCCTGCGCATACAGTTTTCTGTCGAAGGACAAACATTCATTGAACGCGTCGGCGTCCGCCGCCGTTGCCTGTGCAAACCTGCCTTCCCATAATTTCATAGTCGTATCTCCGTAAAATCCATTGACTTATTTGCCCCGTTCGGGTAAAATAGATATACTGATATTTTACTATTTTTTTGTGCAATTATCAAGTCATTTGAGGAAGTATTTGTGATTATTTTGGGAATCGACCCCGGTATCGCCACGATGGGATACGGGGTTGTGGAAAAACGGAAGGACGGGAACACGGCCGCGCTCGATTACGGCGTGGTGACGACGCCGAAGGACGAGAGCCTGCCCGTTCGGCTCGCCATGCTCGAAGAGGGGGTCAATCGCATTCTGGACAAGTTTTCCCCCGAAGAAGTGGCGGTAGAGGAGCTGTTTTTCACCAAGAACATCACCACGGGTATCGCCGTGGCACAGGCGCGCGGGGTCATTCTGCTCACCTGCGTCAAACGTTGCGGCAGGTTGTTCGAATATACGCCCATGCAGATAAAACAGGCGTTGACGGGTTACGGCAAGGCGGACAAACAGCAGATGCAACAGGTGGTCGCGTCCATATTGCGGTTGAAGAGCATTCCGCGCCCCGACGACGCGGCGGACGCATTGGCGGCGGCGCTCTGCCACGCGCATACCGCGCGGTTCGGCGGTCTGTTCGCCGTGGAAAATATGACCCGCACCCGCGGGAAAAATACGGCGGCGGTTTCGTCGTTTCGTAAGGAGGATGTATGATAGCCTATCTGAAAGGCAAAGTGCTTGCCATGACTGCGGAAAGCGCCATCATCGAAAACAACGGCGTGGGATATGAAGTATTTTGCTCGGGCGCGGCGTTTGCCGCCATGCAGAATGACCGCCGCGAAGCGGAAGTGTACACCTATCTGCAGGTCAAAGAGGACGGTCTGACGCTGTACGGCTTTGAATCTCTCGCCGAGAAACAGGTGTTTCTCGATCTCATCTCCGTTTCGGGGGTGGGGCCCAAGCTCGCCATCGGCGTTCTGACGGGTATGCGCGCGGCGGACGTGGCGGCGTGCATTGCGTCGGCGGACGTCAAGCGGCTCAGCTCGGTCAAGGGACTGGGCAAGCGCACGGCGGAAAAAATCGTTCTGGAACTGCACGGCAAAGTTTCGGCGGAAGAACTGCTCGCGGCGAACGGCGAAAACGCGTCCAAAGCGCAAAAGGCCGCGCCCATGTCCGAAATCGACGAGGAAGCCATTTCCGCGCTTGTAGGCTTGGGCTTCACCCGCAACGAGTGCGTCAACGCCGTCAAACGCGCGCATGAAAAGGGCGCGAGCGGGCTGGAGGACATCATCCGCACCGCCCTGTCGGGTATGTAAAAATCAATCGGATACAATTTTGGTTATGAGAGCGCGAAAAGCGCGAAGAGCGTAGAGAGCGGCGGCGCGGCAAGCGGTTCGTCGCGGAGGTGGCATCGTGTTTGACGATTACGACAACAATTATACGGACGAACGGTTGGTGATGAGCACCAAGAGTGAGGAGGACGCCGAAGAGAACGTCCTGCGTCCCAAGACAATGTCCGAATATGTCGGACAACAGAAATTAAAAGACAACCTCGCGGTGTATATCGCCGCCGCCAAGCAGCGCGGCGAGGCGCTCGATCATATTCTTTTATACGGCCCCCCCGGGCTCGGCAAGACCACGCTCGCGCACATCATCGCGGCGGAGATGGGCACGCAGATCAAGCTGACCAGCGGTCCCGCCATCGAGCGGAGCGGGGATCTTGCGGCCATTCTGACCAACCTCGGGGAAAGGGACGTGCTGTTCATCGATGAAATTCATCGTCTCAACCGCTCGGTGGAGGAAATTTTATATTCCGCCATGGAGGACTATGCCTTGGATATCATTCTCGGCAAGGGCCCTTCGGCGCGGAACATGCGTTTTTCGCTCAAAAAATTCACGCTCATCGGCGCGACGACCAAGGCGGGGAATTTGTCCTCGCCCCTGCGGGACCGTTTCGGTATTCTCGCGCGGTTGGATATGTACACGCCCGAGGAACTGGGCTTGATCGTCACGCGTTCGGCGAAGGCTTTGGGCATCGCCATCGCGCCCGAAGCGGCGAAGGAGATCGCCGGCAGAAGCCGCGGCACGCCCCGTATCGCCAACCGTCTTTTGAAGCGCGTACGCGATTTTGCGTCCGTTCGCGGCGACAGCCGCGTTACTTTGGAAGATGCGAAATACGCCTTGAAACAGCTCGACATCGATGAGTTGGGGTTGGACGGTACGGACAGGAACCTGCTTTTGGCCATGGCGGAAAAGTTCGGCGGCGGTCCCGTGGGGCTGGACACGCTGGCGGCGACCATCAACGAAGATACGAATACCATTGAGGACGTATATGAGCCCTATTTGTTGCAGCTCGGTTTCATTGCCCGCACGCCGCGCGGCAGAATGCTCTTAAAGGGCGGCTATGCGCATCTGGGCATGCCCATGTCCGAAAAGACGGTGAGAAACCTTTCGATTTTCGACGACTTGAAAGAATAGCATTTTCGCCCGCAGAAGCGGGCGACTCGGGAGTTTTAAGGGGCGATGTCCCTTGAATGGGCGGAGGGCGGCGCCCTCCGTAAAGAAAAGCCGAAGCGCGCGGGAACAGCGTTCCCGCGTAAGAAATCCCCCGCAGAAAGCGATTGATCCGTAAACGAAAACCTTACAGAAAGATAAAAAAATAAGGGCATCGCCCCTTGTAACCCAGCCGAAGGGAACATCTTCCTTCGGCAAATCGGGTGGAGGACGTGCAGAGCAAAGGACGCAGGAAAAGAATATGGAAGAAAAGGAAAAGATACAGTACAGAAAGAGTGATTTTTATTACGATCTGCCCGAAGAACGAATCGCGCAGACGCCTGCGGAGCCGCGCGATTCCTCGCGCCTGCTCGTGTATGACCGCAAGACAGGGGAGATCGAGCATAAAATTTTCCGCGACGTTGTCGATTATCTCCGCGCGGGGGACGTGCTCGTGCTCAACAAGACCCGCGTGATTCCCGCAAGAATGTACGCCCGCACCGAACACGGCGGCGTGGTGGAAGTATTGCTTTTGAAGCGATACGACATCAACACTTGGGAAGTGCTCATGCACCCCGGGAAAAAGGGCAAGGTCGGCGCGCGCTTTGCCGTGAGCGACGAATTGTGCTTCACCGTCAAAGACATCACGGACAGCGGGGAGCGCGTCGTCGAATTTTCCTATGACGGCGTATTCGAGGAAATTTTGCAAAAGGTCGGCACCATGCCTTTGCCGCCCTATATAAAAGAGAAATTAAAGGATCAACAGCGGTATAACACCGTCTATTCCGAAACGGACGGTTCTGCCGCCGCCCCGACGGCGGGGTTGCATTTTACGGAAGGCCTTTTGCAAAAAATCAGGGATAAGGGCGTGCAGATTGCCGAAGTGCTCCTGCATGTGGGGCTGGGCACTTTCCGTCCCGTCAAAGAGGACATCATCACCGAACACAAAATGCATTCCGAATACTATGAAATTCCCGAAGACGCGGCAGAGATCATCAATGCCGCCAAGCGGGAGGGGCGCCGCGTCGTCGCCGTCGGCACGACCTCGGTGCGGACGCTGGAAACGGTAGCGGACGAAAAGGGCATGGTATACCCCTGCCACGGCAATACGGAAATTTTTCTCTATCCGCCCTATCAAATGAAATGCGTGGACGCGCTCATCACCAATTTTCACCTGCCCGAGAGCACGCTCATCATGCTCGTTGCCTGCATGACGGGTCGGGAGGAAATTCTGCACGTCTATGAAACGGCGGTGCGGGAAAAATATCGCTTTTTCTCCTTCGGCGACGCGATGTTCATTCACTGAACGGGTACTTTGTCGCGATGTGTCGCGGTTTTTTGTGCGGCGGGACGCTATGCGTTGCCGCGGGCATGCCCGCGTTTGACGGAAAAAAGGACAAAGATCGGTGCGCGGGCGCAAACGGTTATGCGAATGGGGCAAGAGACCGATACATGGCGTCGACACGAAACGAATACACAACGGGAGAATTTATCAAAGGACAGACATGAACGATACTTTTTTCAGCTTTGAAGTCATCAAAACCGACCCCGAAACGGGGGCGCGGGCGGGTATTCTGCACACGCCGCACGGGGACATAGAAACCCCCGTATATATGCCCGTGGGCACGCAGGCAACCGTCAAGGGGCTGTTGCCGCGGGACGTCAAGGCGGCGGGGTCGCAAATTATTTTGTCCAATACCTATCACCTCTATATGCGCCCCGGGGACGACATTGTCAAGGCGGCGGGGGGACTGCATAAATTCATGAACTGGGACGGTCCGATCCTCACGGACAGCGGCGGGTTTCAGGTCTTTTCTTTGGCCGATCTGAACAAGATCACCGACGACGGCGTATGGTTCTCTTCCAATGTGGACGGATCCAAACACTTTTTTACGCCCGAAAAGGCGATGGAAGTGGAGGAAAACCTCGGCGCGGACATCATCATGGCGTTCGATCAGTGCAGTGAATACGGGTATACGCACGAACAGGCCAAACGGGCGATGGAGCGCACGGGCAAATGGCTGGAACGCTGTGCAGCATATCATAAAAATCCCGCGCAGGCGCTCTTTCCGATCGTGCAGGGCAATATGTACGAGGATTTGCGGGCGGAGAGCGTGGCGCGGTGTCTGCCGTATGCAAAGCACGGCATCGCCATCGGCGGTTTGTCGGTCGGAGAGCCCAAGGAGATCATGTATTCCATGCTCGACTTCCTGCAGCCCCGCCTGCCGACGGACGTGCCGCGTTATCTGATGGGCGTGGGCTCGCCCGACTGTCTCATTGAGGGAACGATGCGCGGCATCGATATGTTCGACTGCGTGCTTGCCACGCGCGTCGCGCGCAACGGCACGGCACTGACTTCGCGCGGAAAAGTGGTCGTGCGCAACGGGCGATATAAGGCGGATTTTTCTCCGCTCGACGAGGAATGCGACTGTTATTGCTGTAAAAATTATACCAAGGCGTACCTTCGTCATCTCGTTAATACGGGCGAGATCCTGGGGGCCACCCTTCTGAGCCTGCACAACATCACTTTCCTGCACAAACTCATGCGCGGGTTGAGGGGGGCCATTCTGGGCGGATATCTAAAAGAATTTGCCGCCGATTTTTATCGCAAGTATGAAGGGCGATAACGTGAACATTTGATGAAAAAATGAAAAATCGACCGAATACGGCAAATAATCACTTGCCAAAATCGGGTAAAACGGATATTATATTGAATATACCGAGCGGAGTTCGCCGTACGGTGTTTCAAAAAAATAAAAATTCGGAGTTAGGAAAAAATGGAATTTTTTATCATGAATCTTCTGAGCGGCTCTTCTTCGACGACGGCAGGTAGCGATTGGATGACCTGGGGTCTGGTCATTCTACTCGTTGCGGCGTTTGTCGTCATGATGTTTCTTACGAGCCGCAGCAATAAAAAACGTCAGAAGGAACAAGAAGAGGCGCTTAACGCCCTTCGCCCCGGGAATAAGGTGAAAACGGTCGGCGGCGTTTGCGGTATTGTTGTCGAAATCAACGATGATGACAATACTTTCGTTCTTGAAACGGGCAATGAAGTCAACGGCAAATCGTATTTGAGATTTGATAAAGCTGCAATTTATCAGACCGATGCAAAGGTTGAAAAGACCGACGAAAAGAAAGACGGCGGCAAAGAGGATGCGTCCGACGACAAATCCGCCGACGAAAAGAGCAAAAAAAATACCGAAGAGGGCGCGGATACCGACGATAAAAAGTAATCGTTGCCTCTGAAACAGAATAACGGGCAATGCCTCCGCATAGGATAGTAGAAAATCCTTGCGGAGGTATTTTTTGTCTATGGAAAACGCAGAAGGGGTCAAAAAGGGCGCACTGGAAGTGGGGAAAGCGGTCGCCGTGGCGGTGGCGTTCTTTCTTGCGGCGGTTTTGGTGTTTGCCTTCATCATCAAAATCGCGGCGTTGCCGTCGTCGGTGATTATGCCCGTCAATCAGGTCATCAAGGCGGCGGGGGTGTTGCTCGGCTGTATTCTCGGCCTGTCGGACAATAAGGGCTGGCTCAAAGGGGGAATTGCGGGCATACTCTCGGTCGCTTGTGCGTATGTGATTTTTTCGCTGATGGCGGGCGGCTTCGATTGGAACTGGACCGTTTTGCTTGAATTGCTGTTCGGACTGGTTGCGGGCGTCGTTTCGGGCGTCGTGGCGGTCAATCTGCATCATTGATCCTTTCCGCCGCGGAGCGGATGCGCGAGGTGGCGGCAGAACGGCGAAAAACGGAGAGGAGAAGGGGTTGCAAAGCGGAATAGAGAGGATAAAAAACAAATAAACCACCAAAAGGAAAAAAACACTTGCAATTTTTCGCACGGTAGTATATAATGAATGTATACATCATCCGACGCGGAGAGTGAAACGACTTTTCCGCCCGCGAACAAAGTACGCGGAGCAGAGTGGCCGCGCCTGTCGGGGCCGAGAAGAAGGGTTTTTATTCCTGCGCCGTACGCAGTAACATTCATTATCAGGAGGATTTTTATCATGATCAGAACCATTGCCAAACCCGCCGAAAGAAAGGTAACCGCTTGCGGTGAGTGCAGAAGCACCTGTCAGTCCGCCTGCAAGACCAGCTGCACGGTCGGCAACCAGTCTTGCGAACGCGTTACGAGAGAACAGAACATCGAAAAACTCGAAAAGTAAGAACAGAAGGGAAGAAAGAACGCCGGGAGAGAGAACCCGTCGGTGAATTTTCGGCGCGCTCTTTTCGTTCGTGTTTGCGCAAGCATAACGACTCCCGCCGTAAGGCGGAAAACAAAAAAAGAAGAAAAAGCGTCAGGGAGCGGCGGAATCTGCTGCTCCTTGATTTGGCGTATACGGGCTTTTCGCCCAATCTCCGTCCGTTTGTCGGGTGGATTTCGTTTATGTCCGTATTCGTTTGCCCGTTTAATCCGTTCGATCCGTTCGCCTGTTCGGCGTGTTTGACGAGAGAGGGGGGGAGATGCGGACGCGGGACAAGCGCGAACGGGTGGAAAATTCCGTGCGGCAGGGAGAAAAAGAAGGATTTTTATGGTACACGTTTTCAATTACAGGGACAAAAATTATATATTCGACACGGGCAGCAGTTCTCTGCACGAATGCGACAAGGCGACCGCCGACTATCTGAAAAGCCTGACGGGACAGGAAGCGGACATTACGTATCTTACGGATGAAGAGATCGCCGCCGCCGTGGCGGACGTCGAAGGGCTGAAAGCTGAAGGATTGCTTTTCAAGGAAGAGACGTCGGCGCGGCCGATCAAGAGCGACGAGGTCAAGGCGCTCTGTCTGCACGTCTGCCACGACTGCAATTTCCGTTGCCGTTACTGTTTCGCCGATGAAGGCGCCTATCACGCAAAGCGTGAGAGCATGTCTGCGGAAACCGCCAAAAAGGCGATCGATTTTCTCATTGAAAACAGCGGGAAGCGGAAGGTGTTGGAAGCCGACTTTTTCGGCGGCGAGCCGCTCATGAATTTCGAGGTGATCAAGGAGACGGTTGCTTATGCCCGCAAGCGCGGGGCGGAATGCGGCAAGAAGTTCCTCTTCACCACGACGACCAACGGACTGCTTCTGAACGACGAGGTCATCGATTTCTTCAACAGGGAAATGGAAAACGTCGTCCTCTCCCTCGACGGACGCAAGGAGGTGCACGACGCCATCCGCAAGAGCGTCAACGGCAAAGGGACGCTCGATCTCATCCTGCCGAAGATCAAAAAATTCATTTCTCTGCGCGGGGACAAGAGCTATTACGTCCGCGGCACGTTCACGGCCAAAAATCTCGATTTTTCCAAAGACGTACTCTTCATCGCCGATCAGGGCGTGGACTCCATATCCATGGAACCCGTGGTCACAGATCTGCCCGATCTGCAGATACGACAGGAACATCTGCCCGTCATCGAGGCGGAATACGAAAAACTCTGCGACGAGTATCTCCGCCGTTATGCCGAAGGCAAGGGATTTAACTTCTTCCATTTCAACATCGACCTGGAGGGCGGGCCCTGCCTCGCCAAGCGGGTGAGCGCGTGCGGCGCGGGCAATGAATATTTCTCCGTCGTACCGAACGGCGACATCTATCCCTGCCATCAGTTCGCGGGGGACAAGGATTTTCGCATGGGCAGCGTGTATACGGGCATAGAAAGAAAGGATATCCGTGAAAAATTCAAGAATTCCTGCCTCTTTACCCGTAAAAAGTGCGACGGATGTTTCGCCAAATTCATCTGTTCGGGCGGTTGCAGCGCCAACAATTACCATTTTAACGGCGACATCGAAGAGCCTTACGCCATCACTTGCGCTATGATGAAAAAGCGCATCGAGTGCGCCATGTACGCGTTGGCCGTGAAAAAATACGGCAGTGCCGCCGCGGCGGATGCCGCTGCTTTGACGAACGGTTAACGGGTCTGTAAGGGCGCTTGGGAACGTTTCGTCGCGCGCGTATGACGCCTTTGGCGTACGGAATGCGAATTTTTTGTGAAAAGAGTGGAAAAACTTGCGATTCCGATTCATTTCGGCTTGACGAAACGCGACGGATTATATATAATAATGAGCAGTGTATATCGCAATAATCGGCGTTTTGCATATTTCAGGATAATCAGGAGGCGAGCATGAGCAAGACAAAATCGGTGGTGATGACAGTCATTTTGACCATCGTCATCGTTCTATTGTGCCTTATGTGCGTAGTGCCGGAATTCAGCATTCCGTTCAGCATCGGGGGGATCTGGAAGACGTATACTCCCGTGTTCAGCGTCATCAATTACGGTTCGGATCTGGGCGGCGGCTACTCCGCGGTATATTACCCCGAAGGGGTCATTTCCGCCGCGGATTATGACGCGCAGACGGAATCTTACGAGGAGAATCTCGAAGAGGCGTTGCGTAAATATTACGGCGATCAGACCACGTCCGCGGACGAGCTTTTGGCGCAATATGAAGAAGAGGGCGCGAACGATAAGAACGTTGAAGCAATCTTGTATGCGCAGAAGGAATACACCGATATCTATGTGGCATACGATTCCGCCAACTTTGTCGGACTGGAAAGCGTCTCCGAGGCGGCCGTCTATCTCGACGCCGAAGAGGTTTGTGCGCTGGACGGCGAGAGCGGAAAATATACCCTTTCCGAAGAGTTTAAGGAGGATTTCTCCGCGGCCGTGAACATTATGTCCCGCCGTTTCGACAAGAAGAATCTCTCCTTCCTCAACGTTTCCGTCAAAGACGGTTGCACCATTCAGGTGAGCGTTCCGACCACCGTATCCGATCCGGACACGCTGTTCGAACAGCTCGGCTATTCGGGCGCGTTCACGTTGCGGGCCAATGAGGAAATCACCTCCAAACCGCTCCTGTCCGCCAATGCCGATCACCCCATGTCCGATTATTTCAACAAAGTTTCCTCCACGTCGTCGGGCGGGGCGGGCATCGTTATTTTCGAACTTACTTCTCTCGGCAGAGAGGAGGTTTATCGCCTGACCAACAAACTCAAAGACGATGAAACGGATGCAACGCTCTATTTTTATGTCGGTGAGCAACAGCTCATCGGTCTGGGACTGAGCGGGGAGGATGACGGTCTGGACCAGAGAACGCTCTACATCAGCGGTTCCGGCGAAAACGGCATGGATCCCGAAAAAGCGGAAAACATAGGCATCGTCATGAATTCCTGTCTGAAAGAAGGGGATATGAATCTCAGCCTTTCGGTCGGCGAAACGGTAGACTATACGGTGGGCTCCGGCGCCGCCGCCAAAACGGCAATCTATATTGTCTTCGGCGTGATCATGGCCGCCATGTTCGTGGCGTTCTTTGTCCGCTATAAGGGCTTGGGTCTCGCCCATCTCTATGCCTTCCTGTCCTACATGATCTGTATGGTCATGTTCATCGCCTTCCTCTCGGGCATGGTTCTCACGGCAAGCGGGGTGGCCGCCGTCGCGCTGGGCGCGGTGATGATGGCTCTGACCAACTTCTTCATTTTTGAAAATATCCGCAAGGAATTTGCGACGGGCAAGACGCTGGACTCTTCCATCAAGGCGGGTTACAAGCGTTCGCTCGCGCCCGTATTGGATGCGCACATTCTTTTGTTCCTGCTCTCGCTGGTACTGATGTTCATCAGCGTCGCGGAAGTGGCGATGTTCTGTTACGTATTCCTGTTCGCCGTGCTCATGAGCGGCATCTCCACCGTTCTGCTCACGCGTTATTACGCTTATATATTCCGCGGCCTGGTTGCCAGGAGCCGTCAGTATAAGTTTTACGGTTTCAAAAGGGAGGTAAGCGACGATGACGAAGACTAATTCTTTCCGTATTACCGATAAACTTCCCGTATGGCTGGCGGTTCCCGCCGTGCTCATCATTGCGGGACTGGTGATTTTCTTCCTGTTGGGGTTCCAACCCTCCGCAACGATTGCGGACAGCCGTTCCCTCATCGTATCGCACGATCAGTACATCAATGCGGACGAAGAGCTGAAAGATGCGTTTGTCGATGTGTGCCTGGCGGAAATCAAGGACGCAGACGTAAATCTCATCGATTATGACATTTCGCAGACCGAAACGGGCGGCTATGTCGAATTCCGTTTCGCTCCCGAAACCGAGCAGGCGACGCTCTCGTCCCTGCTGACGGAGATGCTTGCCGCGGTGGACGCAAATGCCGAGCTTTCCAACGGCAACTATTCCGGTTCGTTGCACGACAACGTATCCCAATATGCCTATGATTACATCTGGCGCGCGGCCGTGTCCGGTGCAGTGGGTTTGGCGATTGCATTCCTGTATGTGACGGTGCGTTACCGTTTCTCGATGGGCGTTGCCGCCTTGGCGGCGGGCGTGCTCGACACCGCCATGATGCTTGCGCTCGTGCTCATTCTCCGCATTCCCGTCACGACCGTCCTGTCGGCGGCTGCGATCTTTGCGGTGTTCTATTCCGTTCTTGTTTCCTGTGTGGCGTTCGGTCGGATGCGTGCGCTCCTTAAGAGCGAGGAATACGCCGATAAACCCGTTTCCGAGTCCATGTCGGCCGTTGCCGGTGCCGGCGTCAAGCCGGTCGTCATTCTGGGCGTTGCCTCCGTCGTGTTCTTTGCCGCTCTTTCCATCTTCTGCGGCGCGGCGGTACGGGCGTTCACCCTTCCCGCGGTCTTTGCCATCGCGGCAAGCACTTTCTCGGGTGTGTTGCTCTCGCCTTCTCTGGCGACGGCGGTGCGTTCTTGCGGGGATAAGATGCGCGCGAAACGGGAAGAAAAAAACCGTCAGGCAAAGCAGAAAGAGGAAGCCGATCGCCTGCAGAAGAGAGCTGCCGGCGCAAATAAAGACTGATTTCAAACTCATTGAAGGGCGGTACGCAATACCGTCGCCGGCAGGCGAAGGTAGGATACCGCCCTTTTGCATTTTTTTGCGCCGACGCGTCAGGCTCGTACGCAAAAATATATGACCGATCGACCGATCAGGCCAAGAGTTCCGCGGCACGGACGGGAAACCTTGCGGCAGACGTCCGTCTGCATGGGCGGACCCGATCGGCAAACCCGATAGAAAGGCTCTTGAATGATCGGGAGCGTTTCCCGATGATCGGGCAGGGATCAAACGAAAAATAATCAGAAAAGGGCAATCGGAACCATGAAGAAACTCATTCCGGAATATCAGTTCAGCGAAGAGCAACTGGAAAAAGTACGCAAGTTGGCGCGGGAGCTTTGTCTGACCGAGACGGTCGTCAAGCTCCTCTTTGCCCGCGGCGTTGACACGGCGGACAAGATCCGCTCTTTCCTGTCGCCTTCCGAAGAGCATTTTCTGTCGCCCTTTCTTCTGTCAGGTATGCGCGAAGCGGTCGACCTGATCGTTCGTGCCAAGGAAGAGGATTGGAACGTCGCCGTGTTCGGTGATTACGACGCCGACGGCATCTGCGCCTCTTCCGTCATGTATTATGCGCTTTCCGCATTCGGCATCGAGCCGTATGTCTTTGTGCCGGAGCGGAGCGAAGGGTACGGATTGAGCGTGCAGGCGGTGGATAAAATTTTTGAAGAATTTATCCCCGACCTGTTCATCACCGTGGACTGCGGCATTTCCAACCGCAAGGAAGTGGAATACGTCAAGCAGCTTGGGGCATACGTCATCGTTACCGATCATCATGAACTGCCCGAAGAACTTCCCGATTGCATTTGCGTTAATCCCAAATTGCCGGGGAAATATCCGTACGACAACCTGTGCGGCGCGGGCGTGGCGTTCAAGCTGGCCTGTGCGCTCATCGGAAAAAAAGCGTATGAGCTTTTGGATTTTGCCGCGCTCGCCACGGTGGCGGACAGCGTTCCGCTCCTCGGGGAAAACCGCGACATCGTGTTTGAAGGGCTGAAACGTATTTCCGCGCACCCGCGGCAGGCGTTTGCCGCACTTCTCGGCAACAAGCAACAGGAAGAGATCACCGCGCAGACGCTGGCATTCACCGTCGCCCCCCGCATCAATGCGGCGGGCAGAATGGGGGATGCCGCCAGTGCATTGCAATTGTTTTTGAGCGATTCTCCCTCGGAAATTTACGAGCTTGCGGTACGGCTGAACGAATATAACCTGCAACGCCAGCATTGTTGCGACGAGCTGTATGAGAGCGCAAAGGCAAAGATACGCGAAAAGGGTGCTTACGGCAACGTCATCATGCTCTGGGACGAGAACTGGAGTTCGGGCTTTGTGGGCATCGTAGCGGCGCGCCTTGCCGAAGAATATTCCCGCCCCGTCCTGCTCTTCGTGCAGAACGGCGACATGATGAAAGGCAGCGCGCGGAGCATCGAGAGCGTGAACATCTTTGATGCGCTCAAGAACTGCTCGGTGTTCATTGAAGAATTCGGCGGCCATGCTCAGGCGGCGGGCGTCAACGTCCGCACGGAGAATTTCTCCCGTTTGGAAGAGGCGCTCGACGGGTATATCGGAGAAAAATATACGCCCGAGGATTTTATTCCGAAACTTTACGTCAGCGAAGAAATCACTTCTGAATTTTCCCTGAAACTGGCGCACGAACTGAATGCCTTGGAACCCTATGGCGTCGGTCATAAAAAACCGCTTTTTTACCTGACGGCACGCGCGCTGAACGCCCGTCCGATCAAGAACAAATCCCCGCATATTCTCATCAAGACCGATTATATCGATCTGATGTATTTCAACGGCGCAAAAAATTTGCGCCTCATCGAGAGCGATGTATGCAAGCAATTTGTCTTTGAATGCAACTGTTCGGTGTTCCGCGGCAGGGAGTCGGTCAAGGGGTTTGTCAAGGATATTCTTTACGACGGAAACAGCGGCGAAAGCTCTTTCTGGCGGTTTGCTTCTTCTTTGGAACGGTTGCGCCGCGCGGCGACCTTCGACGGGAAGGTGCAATATTTTTCTCGTGCCGAACTGGACGAGCTCATCCGCGCCAAGCGCGTCGAGAGCGCTTACGGACTTTTGATCGTGGCTTCCGATCCGCGCACCGTCCGTTCTTACGAGAGCATAAAAGATATGTCTCCCGATCTGATCCGCCTGTCGGGGCGCAACGTCGCAAACGCGCTCATCGTGGCGCCCTGTGCGGATGCGGATTTTTCGGACTACCGCGACGTCGTATTCCTCGACCTGCCCGCCGACTTCAATCTGACGGGCCTGCAGGGGAAGAACTGTTATGCCACGCGGGAAACTTTCGGGTTCAGGCCCTTTTTGCGATTGGATGCCACGCGCGAGGGGTTGCTCTCTGTGTTTTCCGCTCTGCGGGCGCGGGCGGGAGAACTGCGCGGCGCCTGTGCGGAGGAGACCGCACTGCTCGGCGGCGGGCTCGGTTTCCCGCTCGAAGAGTGTGTGTTTGCGCTCTCGGTGTTCGAGGAGTTGGGACTCATCGATTATGAAACCGGCCGCATCGTCGTTTATCGCGGCGTGCGCGCCGATCTGAACGACTCTCTGCTCTATCGCCGCGTCGTCGCGTTGCAGAACAATTCCAAGGAATGAGAACCGTCAGAAAATAACATTTTTGATTTTTTGTTTGAACGGGGCAAAATGGTCCCATATAGGAGAGAAAGATACATCTTTTGCCGCCGCCGCGCATCCATGCGCGGCGGCGGGCACAGAGGATAACCCGGAAACGGAAGGGGGGAAGAGACCTTATGTCGCAACAACTTCTGGATAAATTCAAGGAAAACTATTCGCAGGAGGACAACGAGATCCTTCTGCGTGCCTATCGTTTTGCGGAAAAGGCGCACGAGGGACAGAAACGCGCTTCGGGTGAACCCTACTTCATTCATCCCTGCGCGGTTGCGGAAATTCTTGTGGATTTGGGACTGGATTGCGCGACCGTAACCGCCGCGCTTCTGCACGACATCGTAGAGGATACGCCCGTTACGCCCGAACAGATCCAGCGCGAATTCGGCGACGAGGTCATGAACCTCGTCGGCGGCGTGACCAAACTCGATAAGATCGTATTCAAGTCGCACGAAGAGGAGGAGGCGGAGAACTTCCGCAAGATTTTCGTGGCGATGGCGAAGGATATCCGCGTCATCATCATCAAACTTGCCGACCGCCTGCACAACATGCGCTCCTTAAATTTTTTGAGCGAGGAGCGGCAAAAGCGCATGGCGCGCGAGACGCTCGACATCTTTTGTCCCATTGCGGGGCGGCTCGGTATCAGCCAGATCAATTGCGAACTGGAGGACCTTTCGCTCAAATATCTCGATCCCGCCGCCTATGAATACCTCATCGAGCACATCAACCAACAACGCACCGAGCGGGAGGCGTTCGTTCAATCGGTCGTGCAGGAGCTGAAAAAACTGCTTGAAGAGAGCAACATCAAGGGCGAAGTATCCGGGCGTCCCAAGCATTTTTATTCCATCTATAAAAAGATGAAGAACAAGCATAAGAAGCTGGACGAGATTTACGATCTGACTGCCGTGCGCGTCATTGTCGGCACGATCACCGAGTGTTACGAGGTCCTGGGCAAAATTCACGAGAAATGGAAGCCCATTCCTGGCCGCATCAAGGACTACATCGCCACGCCCAAACCCAACATGTATCAGTCCCTGCATACGACGGTCGTCACCAACTTCGGCAGACCCTTTGAAATTCAGATCCGCACCGAAGAAATGCACCGCACCGCCGAATACGGTATCGCGGCGCACTGGAAATATAAGGAGAGCGGTTCCGCGTCGGGTGCGGTCAAGGATTCCGACCAGCAGCTCAACTGGATTCGCGAGGCGATGGACTGGCAGGGCGGCGTCAAGGATTCCAAGGAATTCATGGACGCACTCAAAACCGAACTGTACTCTACAGAACTTCTCGTATTCACGCCGCAGGGCAAGGTCGTTTCCCTGCCGCTCGGCGCCACGCCCGTGGATTTTGCCTATGCCATCCATTCCGAAGTCGGCAACAAGTGCATGGGCGCCAAGGTCAACGGCAAGATCGTCGCACTCAATTCTCAGCTCGAGACGGGGGATGTGGTGGAGATCATCACTTCTCCCAACTCCAAAGGCCCGTCCTGGGACTGGCTGAAATTCGTCAAGTCCTCGCCCGCGCGCGCAAAAATACGGCAGTATTTCAAACACGCCATGAAGGAGGACAACATCCGTATCGGCAAAAACCTCTTGGAAGAAGAGGCGTCCCGCCGCGGCTATCGCCTGGGCGAACTGCTTACGGATGCGTCTTTCGCCACGGTGGCAAGTAAGTTTTCCTTCAATTCGGCGGACGAAATGTATGCCTCCGTCGGATACGGCGCGGTGGGGGTCAACCAGGTCCTGTTCCGCCTGATCGATTTTTATAACAAGGTCATGCCCAAGCCCGTTCCGCGCACAGAGGGCGCGGCGCCGGGCAGAAGGAACGCGGGCAGTGTCGCCATCCGCGGCATGAGCGGGCTTCTGATCCACTTTGCGGGTTGCTGTTCGCCCATCCCGGGCGACGAGATTGTCGGATTCATTTCCCGCGGCAGGGGCGTGGTCGTGCACCGCAAGGACTGTCCCAACGTCCTGAACATCGACCGCGAACGCCTGCAACCCGCCGAGTGGTTGCAAAGCAGTGAAAACGTGCGCTTCAACGCGCACGTGGAAGTGCGCGCCGCCGATCAGGGGGTCATCCTCTCCGTCGTTTCGGGCGTAGCCGCGGATATGCGTCTTTCGATCACTTCGGTCAACGGCAGACTGGACAAGAACCGTTCCGCCGTCGTGGAAGTCTGTCTTTCCCTGACCAAGAAAGAGGACATTGAAACGTTTATCAAAAAGGTAAAGAGCGACGCCCGTATTTTCGACGTATACCGCACCACGGGCGCATGAGGAGGTAAGAAATGCTATCCGTCCGAAAAATATATCCGTTGGGCTTTGCCTCCAATTGTTATCTGGTGACGGCGGACGGCAAGACCGCCGTGGCGATCGACCCTTCGCAACGCCGCGTTTTGGACAAGGCGAAAGAAGCGGGACTGCAGATCGTCGCCGTTCTGCTCACGCACGGTCATTTCGACCACGTCGGCGGCTGTTTCGATCTCGACGCCGCAGGCGTTCTGATCTATTGCGCCGCCGCGGAGGAACCGCTCGTACACGGGCGGGACTCCATGTACCGCGAATACGGTGCGCCCATGCCCACGTTTAATACCTTTTCCACGTTGAAAGACGGCGATAAAATCTCCCTTGCAGGCATCGATTTTTCGGTGATTTCTACGCCCGGGCATACGGCGGGCAGCGTTACCTATCAAGTAGAAAAATATCTGTTTACGGGGGACACCCTGTTTGAAATGAGCGTCGGCCGTACCGACCTGCCCACAGGGGATTGGCAGACGCTTGTAAAAAGCGTGCGGAAACTTTACGCGCTGGCAGGGGAATATACGGTCTGTCCCGGGCACGGCGACGATACCTCTCTGCAAAGAGAACGGGACGGCAATCCGTATGTGCGGCCGTAAAGGGGAAAGCGTATGACAATCGAAACGAACGCTCCCTTTCTGGAAAACGAATTGATGGACGTGGCGCGGCTCTTTCCTGACGACAGCGCCGCGATCGTTCATGCCTTTTCCTATGGACAAGGAGAATATGAAAATACCTTTTCCCTCGACGGAAAAACACAAAAATTTCGCGATACCATGCCCACGTTGAACGAGTTGGAGCAAAAGCGTTACGCCAAGCGTTTTTCCAAACTTGCGCTCTATAAAATCCTCAAAGCGCGGCACGGCACGGCCATGCCGTGGGGCGCGCTGACGGGGATACGTCCGACCAAACTCGCCTACACTGAGCGCGCGGCGGGCAGGGACTGGAAAGCTCTCTTTGCCGCCATGGACGTGAGTGCGGAAAATATTCGATTGACCGAGGACATTTTGCGTGCCCAGGAGGGGATTTACGAGCGGCGGGACGGCAATTGCGACCTGTTCGTTTCCGTGCCCTTCTGCCCGTCCAAGTGCGTATATTGTTCGTTCATTACGGCGGACATTCGATATACCCGTAAATATCTCGACGAGTATATGGAGAAACTGTGTTATGAATTGCAGTCTTGCGCATCCTTGACGGGGAATCTGCGCAGCGTATATGTCGGCGGCGGCACGCCGCTCGTGCTCGAACCGCCTCATCTGAAAATGCTCCTGGATGCCGTCGCGCCCTTGCGGAAGAACGGTTGCGAATACACCGTGGAGGCGGGGCGGCCCGACGTGTTCACCGATGAAAAACTCTCCCTGCTGAAAGAATACGGCGTCACGCGCATCTGCGTGAACCCGCAAAGCCTGTCGGACGCCACGCTCGAACGCATCGGCAGGAAACATACGGCAAAAGATGTATACCGTGCCTATGAAATGGCGAAAAAGTATGGCTTTGATATCAACATGGATCTGATTGCGGGACTGACGGGGGAAAGCTATGAAGAATTTGAAACTTCCCTGCGCGAAGCCATCGCGCTCGATCCCGACAACATCACCGTGCATACACTGTGCCTGAAAGCGGGTGCCAAGCTCAAAGAAGAGCATGCCCGTCTGGACGGCGAAACGGTAGGGCGCATGGTGGATGTGTCCCGCACCCTTCTGCGCGCGGCGGGATATGAGCCGTATTATATGTATCGCCAGAAATACCAGGCAGGAAACCGTGAAAACACGGGTTGGACGAAGCCCGGCAAGGCGTGCGTCTACAACGTGGACATCATGGAAGAGATTGCCGACAATCTCGCCGTCGGCGCCAACGCGGTGTCCAAAAAGGTGCATACAGGGGAAAACCGCATCGAGCGGTACGGCAGTCCAAAGGACTTCCCCACTTATTTTGCCAAGATCGAAGAGGTCGTTGCCAAGAAGAACAAACTTTTTTCGGAGTGATCCGAACACCATGCCCTCTGTGCGACTGCCGCTTGTAAAAAAAATTTTTTTTCGCCTATGAAGCGAAACTGTCAATTGCCGCGGGCATGCCCGCGGCAATTTGTCTTTTCGGCTCTGCCGAAAAGAAGAAAAGCCGACGATTTTTTCCCGTGCAGACGGAAAAAATAAGCAAAAAGCGCGGGAAGCGTGAAAGGAACGCGGGAAAGGGCGGACGAAACAACGCAAAAAAAGTCCCGATAAAGTGCGGAAAATTCCCTCAAATCGGTTTACTTTATTGAAAAAATGTGCTATTATATTCGGGTAACTTGTACGAAGCGGTGTCGAATCCTCGACGCATCGCCTGGTTCAAGCCGAAAATATTCCATAGGAGGTAAAACGCAAATGGAAAAGTCCGAAATCATTGCAAAATATGCTACCCACGAGGGCGACACGGGTTCTCCCGAAGTGCAGATCGCGCTGCTCACCGAGCGCATCAATCACCTCAACGAGCATCTCAAAGTGCATCAGCAGGACAACCACAGCCGTCGCGGACTCTTGAAGATGGTCGGCAAACGCCGCGGTCTTCTGGACTATCTCAAAGAAACGGATATCGAAAGATACAGAGCGATCGTTGCGGCTTTGGGACTGAGAAAGTAAGTTTTGGAAAAGAGCGGGCGCATAAGGTGCTTTCCGCTCTTTTTTCCTTTTTTCTGCTTTCCCGTCGTCTTCCGCACGCCTTTCGCCTGCAACGAAAGGAAAGGATTTTTTTCGGTTTTTTTATGGGTTACGGCGTTTCTCGCCGACAGTCGTTTACGGATTTTATGCGCGGCAGCGCATTAAAAAAATATCTCCCTCGGTCAGGCGACCCTGCGGAAAAAGAACAAAACAAGAAAAAGGAGTAAGGAACGAAAATGGCATCTTTGGACAATTACAGAGTCTTTAAGACCGATTACGCGGGCAGGGAACTGATCGTGGAAACGGGTAAGTATATGGAACAGGCGAACGGCGCGTGCGTGGTGCGTTGCGGCGATACCGTCGTCAGCGTCAACGTCTGCATGTCTCCGACGGCGCGCGAGGGAATGGATTTCTTCCCCCTGTCGGTGGACTATGAAGAGAAAATGTATTCCGTCGGTAAAATCCCCGGCGGGTTCAAAAAGAGAGAGGGCAGAGCGGCGGATAAAGCCATCCTCACCGCCCGTCTCATCGACAGACCCATCCGCCCCCTGTTCCCCAAGGGCATCTTCAACGATGTGGTTGTCGTCGCCACCGCGCTCTCCGTCGATCCCGACATCGCGCCCGAACCCATCGCCATGATCGGCTCTTCCGTCGCGCTGTCCATTTCGGATATTCCCTGGGCGGGCCCCACGGGTTCCGTGCAGGTCGGACTGGTTGACGGGAAATACGTCATCAATCCCGACGAGGCAACGCGGGAAAAGAGCTCCATTCATCTGTCTCTGGCGGGTACGAAGGATGCCATTCTCATGATCGAAGCGGGTGCCAACGAAGTGACCAACGAAGAGATGGTCGGCGCCATTATGTTCGGACACGAAGAGATCAAAAAGGTCTGCGCCTTCATCGAGAGTATCGCCGCCGAAGTGGGCAAGCCCAAGAAGGAAATGGAGTTTTATCACGCGCCCGAAGAAATCGACGCCGCCGTGCGCGCTTACGTTTCCGAAAAACTCGACTGGGCGCTCTCCACGTTCGACAGACAGGAACGCCAGAAGCGCGAAGACGAAGTTTCCGCCGATACGCTCGCGCATTTTGCCGATATCTATCCCGATAACGCAAAAGACATCAAGGATACCATTTACTATTTCACCAAAGAGAAAGTGCGTGCGCGCATTTTCGACGACGGCGTGCGTCCCGACGGCAGAAAGCTGGACGAAGTGAGACCCATCTGGTGCGAGCACGGCGTTCTGCCCCGCGTGCACGGTTCCGCCGTGTTCACCCGCGGTCAGACCCAGACCCTCACCACCTGCACCCTCGGCATGCTCGACGAAGCGCAGAAGCTGGAAGGACTGGACAACGAAGATCATAAGCGTTATATGCATCACTATAACTTCCCCGGCTACTGCACGGGCGAGGCCAAGCCTTTGAGAAGCCCCGGCCGTCGCGAAATCGGCCACGGCGCTTTGGCGGAACGCGCGCTCATTCCCGTTCTGCCTTCCGAGGACGTTTTCCCGTATTCCATCCGCGTGGTCAACGATATTCTCTCTTCCAACGGCTCTTCCTCCATGGCGTCCGTTTGCGGCTCCACCATGGCTCTGATGGATGCGGGCGTACCCATCACCGCACCCGTTGCCGGTTGCGCCATGGGTCTCATCAAGGATCCCGAAACGGGTAAATACGTCATCATGACGGATATTCAGGGTCTGGAAGACTTCTTCGGCGACATGGACTTCAAAGTGGCGGGTACGTCCAAGGGCATCACCGCCATTCAGATGGATATCAAAATCAAGGGCATTTCCGAAGAAATCCTGCTCGACGCCATCGCCAAGGCGAACGTCGCGCGGCAGTTCATTTTGGGTAAAATGCTCGAATGCATTCCCGAACCCAACAAGGAACTTTCCTACTATGCGCCCAAGATTCTCTCCTTCTTCATCGATCCCGAAAAGATCGGCGACGTCGTGGGCAAGCAGGGCAAAGTCATCAATTCCATCATTGCCGAAACGGGCACCAAGATCGACATCGAGGACGACGGCAGGGTGTGCGTTGCCGCCTATGCGGGGAACGTGGAAAACTTGCAGAAGGCCAAGGACATCATTCTCTCGATCGTACACGAACCCGAAGTCGGCGACGTGTTCATCGGTCAGGTCGTGCGCATTCTCTCTTCGATCGGCGCGTTCGTGGAATTTGCGCCCAAGAAAGACGGCATGATCCACATCTCCAAGATTTCTTCCCGTCGCATCAATCGCGTGGAGGACGTTCTGAACCTCGGCGATACCGTCAAGGTGGAGATCATCAAGATCGGCGAAAAGGGCATCGACTTCAAACTGCTCGAAAAACTCAACTGAACGCAGACATGCCCCCATTGTCCGACGGAAAGATAACAGCTGAAAAAACTGCGCCGTTCCTCTGTTTTTGAGGACGGCACAGTTTTCTTTTTTCAAAACGCGCGCAGTATTTTTCTGTCATGTACGGGTATTTTCACCGTTTTTGGATTTTCAAGGAACGATGTTCCTTGAACGGGGATAGGAAGGGGCGGGCGCCCCTTGCGAAAGTCTTTTTCAGGTAAGGCAACCGCCTTGCGCAACGCTGGATTTTCAAGGAACAGTGTTCCTTGAGCGGGGATAAGAAGGGGCGGCGCCCCTTGCAGAAGCCTTTTTCAGGTAAGGCAACTGCCTTGCGCAGCGTTGGATTTTCAAGGAACGATGTTCCTTGAACGGGGATAAGAAGGGGCGGCGCCCCTTGCGGAAGTCTTTTTCAAGCAAGGCAACCGCCTTGCGCGGCGTTGGATTTTCAAGGAACGATGTTCCTTGAACGGGGATAGGAAGGGGCGGCGCCCCTTGCGAAAGTCTTTTTCAGGTAAGGCAACCGCCTTGCGCGGCGAAAAACCCATGGAATCCCGTCCAAGAAAATTTCTTTGGAGAACGTAGATCCCCGTACTACCTGTCAAAGGGATATCTTTCCTTTGCTGTCCCGTTTTGGTCCGCAGGACGAAAAGCGGGGAAAGTTGCTGTCTTGGTATTTTTCGCCTGAGAGCGGAAAATTTTTACGATGAGAGGGAAAAAATGAGAATTATCAGGGCCTTGAAAACGGTCAATTATAAACTGTTTTTTGCATTGTTCATCACAATGCTGTTGCCCGCCGTCTACCAGGCGGTGCGTATCTTTTTCCTCGGCGATTTTCCCGACGACAGCGGCGTCAACATTGCCAGCCAGCTCGCTTGGGTCAATATGATCTATGAGGTGATCTATGAGATCCTCATCGTGCCGCTGTGCTTTTTGCTCGGACAGTCCCTTGCCGATAAAGTGGTTTTTTCCAATAAAGTGCGCACGGGACTGTTCGTCACGGCGGCGGTTTATTGCGTGATGTCCGCCCTGATGGCGCTTTTTGCCGAACCGCTCGTCATTCTCATGGCGCAGGACGAATCGCTGATTGCGGAAACGGTCAGCTATGTTCGTCTGGAGGCGGTCGCGATCCTCTTCGGCACGCTTTGGAAATTCACCACGTTGGTATTGAGTATGTTGCACCGCTTGCGCTATCTCTATATCGTGCTCGGGGTGCAAATGGTGCTGTCCGTTCTGTCGGATACATTCCTGATCAGTGCTTTACCCGTTTCTTTGGGCCTCGGCGTCAACGGGATCGCCATCACGGATATCGGCGTCAACTTTATCCTCGTGGTGCTGGCCATTGTCTTTCTCCACCGAGAGGGCATCTCCGTATTTTCAAAGGGTTGGGATTTTTCCTGGCTCAAAGAATGGTTGCGCGTGGGGAAGTTTTCGGGATTGGAAGGCCTGCTCCGCAATGTCGCCTATCTCGTCATGATCATGCGTTTAATCAATATCATCGAGGAACAGGGTAACTACTGGATCGCGGAGAGCTTCATCACGCAGTGGTTGTTAATGCCGTCGTTGGCACTCGGGGATCTGGTCAAGAAAGAAGTCGGCGCGCATCGCGAATATGTGCGGGAGAAAAGTTTCGGCTATTTCAGTCTCGCCGCTATCTTCGCCCTCCTGTGGCTCGTCAGTATCCCGCTTTGGAAACCCATTCTGCAGTACGGGCTCAATGTCACCGATTACGAAACGGTCTATTACATCGTTCTGCTTCAGACGGGATTTTATATCACGTACATATTCAACCATTGCGTTATGGACAGTACCTTTTACGGCCTGGGAAAGACGCAATATCTCGTCATCCAGTCCATTCTCATCGACGTCGTTTATTACGGCCTGATGTTCATTCTCTATCTTGCGGGGATATTCGTGCCCAACCTCACGGATATATGCCTGATGTTCGGCGTGGGCATGCTGTTGAATTTCCTTCCGACGCTCGTGCAGTATTTGCGGCTGTTGAAGAACGAGGGGATTAAAATAGACTTCCGCCTCGACGGAACCGAACCGGAGGACGTGATCGCAAAATATTCCGTTCCCATGCCCGCATCGGAGCCGTCGGAAGGAATCGAAGAGCTTTCGACGGAGGAACGGCCCCTGACGGAGGAATCCGTGTCCCGCTCCGTTCCCGAACCAGCTCATTTGCCCGCATCCGCGAGTGCCGTTGAAGGCATACCCATGTCCGAAAAAGAGGAAGAATGCGCGGCGGCGGACGGGGGAAAAACGGAACCGAACGACAAAGGATAGCCGTCGGCGGAGAACGGCAACCGATTTGCGGATTTTTGCCGCCGGTATAAGGCAAAAAAGAGGTAAAACAAAAAATTCGCTCTCAAAATTTGATCGAGAAAATAAAAACTCCTTATCCCGACAATACAGGATAAGGAGTTTTTGTGTGTATAGAAAAAGGCGAAGCTCACGCGGGCATCGCCTTTTGATTGGTGGAGAAGCGGCAACGTAAAACGAATAATGAAAACGCCCGACAAATTGTAATTTATCAATAATTTAACAATCGTCCGTTATCGTTCCATTCGCCGTACATAATACCCTTCTTTGTATTCTCGATAAATTTTTGCAATCTGCTATTATATAAATCGGGTTGTTTTTTCTTTATTTGAATTGTGTCTATGCGTACCCGCTGATACAATGGCGGAAAATTATTAAAATTTTGCCATACTGTTTTATCTGCCTTCAACGCCGTTAGTATCTCGTTATCTATTACAAAACCATTTGCAGACATATCGGGCAGAACGGCGCGTCCTGCTTCCGTCATAAATCCTAATTTTTCAAGTCGTCTGCAACGCTCTTTATTGAGTTCCGACCACAAACTTTTTTTCTTTCTTGGTGCTAATTTTTGAGCGGTGATTCCGTTTTCAAGCGTTTTGGTAGTGCTATCTATCCAACCAAAACATATTGCTTCTTCAACTGCGTCTATATACCAAAACGTATTGTCGTTTTGCGGTCTGCCGCGCTTTACAATTACCCAACATTCGCTTTCTTTATCATAATTTTCCGCAAGCCAAACACGCAATTCATTTCGATTTTTTGCAGTTAAAAGATTTTTTGGTTGCATTATAACTCCGTTCAATGAAAGTTTATCGCTTTATTTGAACAAATATAGTATAGCACAAACAACATAGATTCTCAACCATATGACACCGTAAAAATGTAAAAAAAGCACCCGCCACAAACAAGGCAATAAAAAACGAAACGCAAAAAAGAATGGGGACGGACAGTCGCCGCTGAATCGCGTGTCATCCGTCCGTGTTCCCTGTGCGGCGGTATTTGAGTTTGTTGTTCCTTGCGGATTTTTGATGTTTGTATATCGGCGACGTTTTGTCGGTTTGTCGAATGATATTAAAAAGTATCATAAAAAAAGAAAATCCTGACCCGAACTGCATTGTTCGGGTCAGGATTTTCGTGGTGGAGATAGAGGGGCTCGAACCCCCGACCTCTTGCATGTGAAGCAAGCGCACTAACCAACTGTGCAATATCTCCATGACCTTTTTATTATAGCACTCACCCGATAAAATTTCAACCGTTTTTGCCTTCAAACCGAAAAATTTTTTTATCTTTCTTGTTTACGGAACAAAGAAAAAGGACGAAAAAATGTAAAAACAGCCGAAAGGGGACTTTTTCGGGTAAAAATATCGGGGAAAAATTATAGTGTCAGGAAAAACATAAAAAGTGCGGGGCGCGCCATATGGCGCGCCCCGCGCTTTTTCCCCGTCTTTCAAAAGAGAAGGGCAATAGAGTTTTTTCAGAAGGTTATTCGTCTTCCGCCAGGGAAAGCATTTTTCTCCGTCGGCTGTCGATCAGGATATAGGCCACGCCGCCGATGACGAAGGCTCCTGCCAGCGCGTCGAATACGATGACGGAGATCTGCCACCAAGCCAGCCCGTAGACGATCACCGAACCGGGGGCGACGTCCTGCATACGGTTGGAATTGGCGACGGTGTAGCACATATTCTTATACGCCCTTCGGACGGCCTGTCGCGTGACGGGATCGGAAGTGTCCTTATAATCGGCTTTATTGGCCGACCAGGTGAGTTGCAGGTCCGTGCCCGCGCGTACACCCTGATCGGGATCCATGAAGTTATAGAGATTGAAATCGGAGATGACCAACCCGCGGAATCCCCATTCGTCGCGCAACACTTCGCTCATCAGGGGATAGGACCCGCCCGCCCAGGTGGCACCGATGCGGTTGAAAGAGGACATCACGGCCGTGCACGCGGGCATGGTGCGTGCGGATACCGTACCTTGCGCGTCGGAAGTGTATTTCATTTTGACTTTTGCGTTCTCGACGACATAGCGGAAAGGTTCGAGATAAATCTCCCGCAGAGTCTGTTCGTCCGCCCAGGTGCAGAGGTTTCCGATGCGCGCCACTTCGGTGTCGTTGAGCGCGAAATGTTTGATATAGGCGTAACAGCCTTTTTCCGCCGCGCCTTCGACGACGGCCGTCGCCATCTTTCCGCTGAGGAAGGGGTCTTCCGAATAATACTCGAAATTTCTCCCCGCAAACGGGGTGCGGTGGATGTTCATGGCGGGGCCGTACCAGCCCTGTATGTCGTTTTCCTCCGCCAATGACTCTTCCCCGATCGCGATGCCCATTTCCCGTGCCAGCGAGGTGTTGAAGGTCGAGGCGATGACGACTTCCGAGCAGTAGGCGCAGCACCCCGTCGAGCCCCAGAGGGAGGAGAAGCCTTGCGGTCCGTCAAAGTCCTTTGTTTCGGCCTTGCCCAGAGAATCGATTTTGCCCGTATTGTATGCGCCGTTGATGAGTACGAGATTGGCTTTTTTATAATCGTCCTCCGTCAGTTGATCGAGGTAATCTTCCCAGACCTCGTCCCCGTAAGGAATGCCGCGCATATTGGACAGAACCATGGTCTGATCCCTGTTTGTTTCGGGCATGGATACGTTGTCTTTGCGCAATTGCGTTGCCGCGTCAAACGGCTTTAACATTTCCGCGACGGTGCGGGAGACGGTCTTGCCGTTTTCGGTATAGTTCAGCGTGATCTCCTTTGCCTTGCGCTGTGCGGCGTCTGGCGCGGTGGGGAAGGTGCCGGCAAAATCGGCGCGGCTGAGCAGGGAAGCGTGGCCCGTCCCTTCGTCAAACATGGCGGAAAGGTCGTTGAACCGATTTTCGGGCGCAGCTTTTTCCACGAGCAGATCTCCGTCCTCGCGGGAGGTGTTCTGCGTGTAGAGCACGTCGTTTGCAACCGTGGCGGTATATGTCGTATTGTCGCCGGCGGAAACGGTATGGGAGTTGTCCCGCACGGAGAGAGTATATTCTCCCTTTTCGAGCACATATCCGCCGTTTTTGATTTTAACGCCCTTGTAATCATAAGACGCCATTTCCCGTTTGGGCAACGTGAGCGTCAGGGTGTCTTTTTCTCCCTTTTTGAGCAGTTTTGTCTTGGCAAAGTCGCCGAGTTCCACGGCGGCCTTTTCAATGCCGCCCTTTGTATAAGGCGCGGAAAAATAGAGCTGAACGACCTCTTTTCCGGGTGTGGTGCCCGTGTTTTCCACGGTTACCGTCGCCGTATAGGAATCGGCGTTTTCCGTCCAGTCGACGCTCTTGGAAAACGTCGTATAGCTCAGACCGTATCCGAACGGATAGACGACGGCGGCGTCGTAATCGACGGCGCCTTCTTGCGCGGCCGTCTCATACCAGCGATAGCCGAGATAGATGCCCTCTTCGTAACAGGTGGTATAAGCCTCGGGGGCGTTGTTGTCCGCACCGCCGTTCGCAACGTCGCCCGCGCCGATGTCGGTGTAACGCACGGCCTCGCCCGAGTTGGGAAAAGTGGGGTCGGCGGTGAAGTCGGCGGGCCAGAGGTCGGCGGTACGGCCCGAGGGATTGACTTTCCCCGCGAGAATATCGCCCAGTGCGTTGAACCCCGAGGACCCGGGGCCGCCGACCCAGAGGATGGCGTCCACGCCGTCGTCGGCCTGTAATTCACCCATTTCCATGATGTTGGAAGAGTTAATGACCACGACCGTCTTTTTATAATTTTTCTTGCAGAAAGCCAGCCAGTTTTTCTCGTAACGGGAAAGTTCGAGTTGGTGTTGGCCTTCGGTATAAGTGTCATATTCGGCTTTGCCGGTGCCGCTCGCCGTGGCGGCGGCAAAGGTCGCGCTTGCCGCGGCGTCGCGCTTTAAGTTGTTGGAAAGGTCCCAGCCTTCGCCGCCCGCACGGGAGACGAAAAAGACTGCCGTTCCGTTGCCGCTCACGGCAAAGGGGAGGGTCGCGCCCGTGGCGTCCGTATAAGCAACTTCGCCGATCAACCATTGGGAGTCGTTATAGCGGTCCATTTTGATGGAACAGCGCGCATATTTCCCTTTTTCCCCGTTGAAATAGTTATAGGATGCGGGATCCATGGTGAATCCCGCCTGTCGGATGCCTTCAAAGGGTGTGACTGCTTTGGCGGTGTCGACGTTGCCCGAGCCGGAACCGCCGTACAGGGGATCGGCGGCGCCCCGTCCGATCAGGCTGACGACGTCTTGGGTGGCGTTCAGCGGCAGTGCCCCGCCCTTATTTTTGAGCAGGACGAATCCTTCGTCGCAGAGTGCTTTGGTGATGCGTTCCCCGTTTTTCACCGCGCCCGCTTTATCTTTGCGGTAGGCGGGGGAATAGTAATCGGTATCCCAGTTTTCACTGCCTTCGACTTTGACGATGGAGGCCGGTCCTTTGCCGAGGTAGGTGTTGGCCATTGTTTTGAGCAATAACGCTGCCACGGACAGGGCGATCGCCAATGCCCCCGCCACGCTCATCAGCACGATGAGGAGAGTATAACTCTTTTTTCCCGTTCTTGTCATAGTGTTTTGTTTCCTCCCGAAACGATAAAGTGATGTTTCGTCTCCCGTTAGTTTTTTCCTTCGGGAGAAAAAATATGCGACTGGAAAAGGGGAAAATCACCTTTTCGAAAAAAATCGTCGGTGCGGCAAAAAGGGGCGAGACAACAGGGAAGGAGCGGCAAACATAAAAAAACGTTCCGCGGAACGGTGTGCGGGATGGTATGCGAAACGATGCGCGGAGGAATGAAAAATGCGGCGGGCGTTTCATGAAACGCCCGCCGCGCGGGAGAAAGGAGTATAAATTCCGAAAAAAGTTCAAGACGGTCTGTAAGCCGAGTTCTGTCGTGTACGGTCATCTATCTACGCCCGCCGTCACCGACGGGCTCCAGCGATATTCACGGATATTCCCGGACGGGCAGCCCTGTGTGGGAATATCCCAATCTTGCATCGGACGGGGTTTACATGGCTCGGGGCGTTACCGTCCCGACGGTGAGCTCTTACCTCGCCTTTCCATCCTTACCGTGCAAAGCACGGCGGTTTATTTCTGTTGCACTTTCCTTGAAGTCGCCTTCACCTGCCGTTAGCAGGCGTCCTGCCCTGTGATGCTCGGACTTTCCTCATGACGCGAAACCGCGCCCCGCGACCGTATAACCGTCTTGAACAGGGAGTATTATACCATATTTTCAGTAAAAAGCATACGATTTTTCCCGTTGTTTTTTGTTTTTTAACCGAAAAATTTTAATTTTTCGCGGACGGGCATAGTACAAACCGTCCGTTTCATACCTTATACAACGCGGGGGGATAAGAAGGTATGTTTTTAGAATTTCTCTATACGTTGTTTTCCAAAATCGTATTTTTCACGGGCGCGGTCATGGGCCGCAATTCCTTTCCCAAGCCTCTCGGCAAAGAGGAAGAGGAAAAATATCTGCGGTTGGCGCGGGCGGGGGATAAGGGCGCGAAGGACGTTCTGGTGCGGCACAATATGCGCCTGGTCGCGCATATCGTCAAAAAATACGCGGGCGCGGCGGAAACGGACGATCTCATCTCCGTCGGTTCCATCGGTCTGATCAAGGCGATCAATACCTTTGAGCCCGGGCATGGTACCGCGCTTGCAAGCTATACCGCCCGTTGCATCGAGAACGAGATACTCATGCTGATCCGCGCCAATAAAAAGCATAAAAACACCCTTTCGCTCTCCGATCCCGTGGGCGTGGATAAAGAGGGGAACGAGCTGACTTTGATGGATCTTCTCTTTGAAAAAGAGGACGGGGTGTTCGACAAGGTCGAACGTTCGCTCGTGCAGGAGAAGTTCATCCGCATTCTCAAAGACAATTTAAGCGAGCGGGAATACACCGTGCTGTGCCTGCGTTACGGGCTCAAAGGCGGCGTGCCTTTGCCCCAGCGCGAGGTGGCGAAAATGCTCAAAATTTCCCGTTCCTATATTTCGCGCATCGAAAAGCGCGCCGTGGAACGCCTGCGCGGCAAATTGCGCCGCGACGATTTTTTCCCCGAATGAAAATATTTCGCGCGCCTGCGTTTTGCGGCAGGCGAATGAATGCAACAAAACCGAATAAGGGGGTCTTTGATGAAAGAACGAAGGGAAATTTATCTGATGAGCCGCTTCACGTTCGGCGGCGAACCGAGCTATGCCCTGCCGCTCTGCGGCTTTTCGCTCGCCGAGCGGGTGCTAAGGGCCTATCCTGCCGCCAAGCTGTACCTGGACGAAAAACGCGGGGAAAACGGGGAGAATCTGTTGGGGATTTCGCTGAAAAGTCTGACTGATTATCCCTTTGTCCGTCGCCGTCTGCAACAGAAAATTTTGCTCGATTTTTTGCGGCGCGGGGTGCTTATAGAGGACCTTGACAGCGTTTACATAGAGGACGGAGTCACCATCGAACCGGGCGTTAAAATCGGGCATGGGTGCTACATCGAACGGGATTGTTTCATCGGGGCGGGCAGCCGCGTGGGACCGTATGCCTATTTGAGAAAAGGCAGCCGCGTGGGGAAAAACTGCCGCGTGGGTGACTTCACGGAAATGAAGAATTCTTCGCTCGGCGACGGGAGCAAGATGGCGCACCTCGCCTATCTCGGCGACGCCTCCGTCGGCGAGCGCTGCAACATCGGTTGCGGCGTCGTATTCGTCAATTACGACGGAAAGAGCAAGCATCGCACCGTTGTCGGAAACGGGTGTTTCATCGGCAGCAACTGCAATCTGGTTGCGCCGCTGACGCTCGGGGACGGGGCATATGTCGCTTGTGGTTCCACATTGACGAAAGATCTGCGGGCAGAGGATTTTTGCATCGCCCGCACCCGCGAAACGGTCAAACCCGGGCGCGGGCGCGTTTACTATCCGCAAAAAGAGCCTTGATGCGCACCCTGCCTTTTTCTCTTCGCAATCGGGTATTGCGCCGTCGGCGTATCTTTTTTTCGCGTCGGTTGGCAACGAGGGCGGCGGAGCGGAACGCTCCGCCGCCCTCGTTGCATACAATACAACGTTATTTTTTCAACTGTGTCTTTCCGCACGCCGTGCGGAACGCACGGACGAAGGGAGGGCGAATGAGATCATTTTTCGGTACGGACGGGTTTCGCGGCGAAGCCAACGTCTTTCTCACGGCGGAACACGCCTTTCGCCTCGGGTGTTTCCTCGGCGAATACTGCCGCGGCCGCGCGGGCGCGGGCGAGACCTGCCGCGCGGTGATCGGGAAGGACCCCCGCCGTTCTTCCTATATGTTCGAATATGCGTTGGCGGCGGGGCTGACGGCGTGCGGGACGGACGCCTATCTGTTGCACGTCACCACGACCCCGTCCGTGAGTTACATCGTCCGCGCGGAGGGGTTTGACTGCGGCGTGATGATCTCCGCCAGCCACAACGGTTATGCCGACAACGGCATCAAACTGTTGGACGGCAAAGGGGAAAAACCTTGCGGTGAGATGATCTCCCTTGCGGAGGAATATCTGCGCACCCTGCCGCCGCCCGCCTTCGTCACGGGCGGGGCGATCGGCAGGACGGTGGATTATACCGAGGGACGCAACCGCTATGCGGGCTATCTCATCTCGCTTTCCCGCTTTTCCTATCGCGGCGTCAAAGTCGGATTGGACTGTGCCAACGGTTCGGCGTTCGCACTCGCCAAAAGCGTCTTCGGCGCTTTGGGCGCACAGGTATATTGCATCAACGCCGCGCCGAACGGACTCAACATCAACAACGCCTGCGGCAGTACCCGTCCCGAGATCCTCGCGGCGTTCGTCAGGACGCACGCATTGGACATCGGTTTTGCCTTTGACGGCGACGCCGACCGCTGCATCTGCATTGACGAAAAGGGCAACGTCGTCGACGGCGACGCCGTGCTGTACATGAGCGCGCTGTACCTGCAACGGGCGGGGGAGCTGGACGGCAATCGGGTGATCGGCACCGTGATGACCAACAGCGGTCTGGAACGCGCACTGGCGGCGCACGGCATTGTCTGCGAGCGCACCAAAGTGGGGGATATGTACGTGCGCGAGCGGATGAAAAAAAGCGGCGCGGTCCTCGGCGGCGAGCCGTCGGGGCATATCATTTACGGCAAATATGCCACCACGGGCGACGGCATTCTGACGGCGGTCAAGGTCATGGAGATCATGCTCGGCGAAAAAAAGCGTCTTTCCGAACTTTTGCGCGGCTACACGCCTCTGCCGCAAGTACTTCTGAATGTTCCCGTCTTTGATAAAAACGCAGCCTGTGCGCCTTCGGTACAGGAAAAATTGCGTGAGATCGAACGGGGATACGGCATGCGCGTCATTTTGCGCGCGTCCGGCACGGAGAACGTCATACGCATTTTCTGCGAAGGGGAAAACGCGTCGGACTGCCGCCGCGCGGCAGGAGAACTGAAAGAGTGCGTGCTGGCGGCGGCGCGGACGGAAACGATGCGAGGCGGGGAGGAGTAAAATCATATGTGCGGAATCATTGCGTACACGGGCAAAAGACAGGCGGCGGGGATATTGTACGACGGGTTGACCCGTCTGGAATACAGGGGGTATGACTCGGCGGGCATCGCCGTCGTGAACGGGTTGCGTCTGGACTATGTAAAACGTGCGGGCAGGGTTTCCGCCGTTGCCGATGCGCGCGCCCTTTCGGGCACCTGCGGCGTCGGGCACACGCGCTGGGCGACCCATGGCGGGGCAGAGGACAGAAATGCGCACCCCCATGTCTGCGGGAAATTTGCCGTCGTGCATAACGGCATCATTGAAAATTATGCCGTCTTAAAACGTGAACTTACGGACATGGGGCATTCTTTTTCCTCGGATACCGACAGCGAAACGGTATCCCATCTTTTGTCGTCTTTTTACCGTGGCGATTTTTTGTCCGCGGTGCGGCAAACGGTGGAACAACTGCGCGGGTCCTTCGCTCTTTGCGTGCTCTGTTCGGATTTTCCCGAAACGATTGTCTGCGTAAGGCAAAAAAGCCCTCTCATTCTCGGCCGGGCGAAAGACGGGATGCTGGCGGCAAGCGATATACCCGCGCTCGGCGGTTGTCGGGAGATCTGTGTGCTTTCCGACGGGCAGATTGCCTGTCTGACCCCTGCGGACTGCAAGCTCTTTTCCTTTTCGCTCGCGCCGTTGCCCTGTAAATTCACGGCGAGCGATCTCAAATCCTGTGTTGCGGAGAAAAAGGGGTTTGCACATTTCATGCGCAAAGAAATTTCACAAGAGGGCGCGGCGGTGGTGCGTACGGCGCGCGCCTTTGACGAAGCCGAGGCGCGCCGTCTGTTCGGATGCGTGCCGTATGCCGAAGCGTTTTCCCGCATTTTTCTCGTCGGTTGCGGCACGGCCTACCACAGCGCGCTGACGGGCGCAAGACTGCTCGAAGAAACTTTGCGCATTCCCGTTGCCGCGGAGCTTGCCAGCGAATTTTGTTGCCGAAAGCCTCTGTTGGGCCGCCATGCGCTCGTTTTGGCGGTCAGTCAGAGCGGTGAAACGGCGGATACCCTTGCCGCCGCGCGGCTGGCAAAGCAGAAAGGCGCGCGGCTTGCGGTTCTTACCAACGCGGGCTATTCTTCTCTCGCGCGGCTCTCCGACCATTGTTTTCTGACCGAAGCGGGCGTGGAAGTGGGGGTGGCGGCGACCAAGACCTATGCGGCGCAATTGGCCTTTTTCTATGCGCTATGCGCTTTTTTACGGGGAGAAAAGGCGGCATATCTGCGGCGTTTTCCCGCAATCCATAAAAAACTGTCGGAGGGGGAGGAACAAATCCGTCTGCTTGCGGCAGAAATCGTGCGGGCGCGCGGGGTATACTTCATCGGCCGCGGCGCCGATTATGCCTCCGCGCTCGAAGGCAGTCTGAAATTGCGCGAGGTGTCCTACCTGCCCGGCGCGGGGTATGCGGCGGGGGAGCTCAAGCATGGGAGCATCGCTCTGATGGACGGCGACGCCGTCGTCGTCGCCGTGGCGACGGGCAAGGCATTGAAAGAAAAAATGAGGACCTCCGTCTGCGAGGTCCGTTCGCGCGGAGCGAAAGTGATCGCGGTGACGCCCTTTGACGATATTCCCGCCGATCATGTCCTCGCGCTGCCCGCCTGTCCGCAAAAATATTATCCCCTCCTGACGCAGGTGCCCCTGCAACTTCTGGCCTATCACGCGGCGCTCTGCCGCGGGCTCGATCCCGATCGTCCGCGCAATCTCGCAAAGAGCGTTACGGTGGAATAGAAAATATCTTTTGACGCCTTGACAAAACCGTCCGAAAGGGGTATACTTTCGGTAAGGAAATCAAGGAGAAAATTTTTTATGGATCGAAAGAAAACCATTCTCGTTACGGGCGGCGCGGGCTTCATCGGCAGTCATACCGTTGTGGAGTTGCAGAACGCGGGGTACGGCGTGGTCGTGCTCGACAATCTGAGCAATTCCTCGCCCGAGAGCCTTCGGCGGGTGGAGAAAATAACGGGTAAACCCGTTAAATTTTACGAAGCGGACATTTGCGACAAGGCCGCGTTGGAGAGGGTATTTTCCGAAAATGCCGTCGACAGCGTCATTCACTTTGCGGGGCTGAAGGCCGTCGGCGAAAGTTGCCGCAAACCGCTTTGGTACTATCAGAACAACATCGGCGGCACGCTCAACCTTCTGGAAGTCATGAACGCGCATAACGTCAAGAGCATCATTTTCAGCTCTTCGGCAACGGTATACGGGGAACCCGAGCGTTTGCCGCTCGACGAGAATTGCCGCCTTTCGACGACCAATCCTTACGGCTCGACCAAACTCATGCAGGAACGCATTCTGCAGGACATCTATCAGGCCGATCGGGATTGGCAGGTCGTGCTTTTGCGCTATTTCAATCCCGTCGGCGCGCACGAGAGCGGGCTCATCGGCGAGGATCCTAACGGCGTTCCCAACAATCTCATGCCCTATGTCGCGCAGGTGGCGAGCGGAAAACTCAAAGAGATCGGCGTGTTCGGTGACGACTATCCCACGCCCGACGGAACGGGCGTGCGGGACTATATTCATGTCGTCGACCTCGCGGCGGGACACGTCGCCGCACTCGATAAGATCACAGAGAGCGGTGTGTATATCTACAATCTCGGTACGGGCAGAGGATACAGCGTACTCGACATGATCCACGCCTTTGAAAAGGCTTGCGGCAAAAAACTGCCCTATCACATCGCGCCCCGCCGCAGCGGCGACATTGCAACCTGCTATGCCTCCGCCGAAAAGGCAAAGAAGGAATTGGGTTGGGAGGCCAAATACGGCATCGAGGAGATGTGTGCGTCCCAGTGGAAGTGGCAGAGCATGAACCCCAACGGGTATGCAAAATAAGAACGGTAAAAATTATTTTTGTCGTTGAAAGAGTCGCGGCGGTCCGTAAAAGACCGCCGCGATTGTTTTTTCAAAATGACAGAAAAATCATCGCATAAAAAATGATTTTTTTATGCCCTCATCGTTCATTTGCCCGCTTTTGTTTCGTATGCGTCTGTTTCGTTTGTTTTGTTTCTTTTGGCTCCTTTACTTTTTCAGACTTTTTCGTCTGTCCGATTGTTTCGGTCGGCGACGGTTTGTCGGCGGGAGTGTTGTCTGCAGGCTGTTTATCCCGTTCCACGGTGGGAATAAACTGCCGCGCAAACTTGCCTTTGCCGCGATGCAGGACATAGAAATAACCGATGAAGGAAAACGCGAGCGCGCCGAAAAAGTTGAGGATCAGGTCCTTCATGGTATCGATCACGCCGACGTCGAGAAAACCGCCGTCGATGACGGCGAGGACATCGCCCGCTTCGTTAAAGAGTACGGTCTTTGCGATGTTCTCCACGGAGATGACGATGTTCTGGCGGCTCTCGTCCAGCAGAACGCTCCGCACGGTGTCGATCAAAAAATCTTTCTGCATATCCAGTTTGCAGACGCTGTCCATAAAAAATTCAAAAAATTCCCACAGCACCCCCACGGTCATGGAAAAACAGAACGCCACAACGGTGAGAAAGAGGGGGGAAAGGGAAAACTTGCGCCTGCGGCGGTTGAGAAGGTCGGTCAAAGCGAACCCGACGGCCGCGCACAGGAACCCGTTGACAAGGTGCAAAAGACTGTCCCAAAGGGGAAAGTTCACATAAAAAGAGGCCGCTTCGCCCAACATTTCCGAACAGAAAATGAATAGGAGGATAATAATTTCCAGCGTTGCCGGTATCTCGATGCGGAAGGCTTCTTCGACGAAAAAGGGCAGAAGGGACAAAAGCAATGTCAATGCGCAGAATACCGCCGTTTCGGGCCGTCCGCCCGTGAGGGAAAAGAGAAGTGCCGCAAGCACCGCCGCTTGCAGGCAGAGCCAGACGATGAAGGTAGCCTTATGCGCCTTTATGCGCCCGAAAAACCGTTTCAAGAAAAGAGGTTGTTTCTTTACCGTTGTTTCCCCTTTGTTTTGTCCGTTTTCGCCGTCTTTCATATCCCTTGCAGTATTTCCCGTTTGCGCGGGGATTATGTATCGGTCTGTATATGGTCTTTTTTGTGCAAATATAATTTCATGAATTTGCTAAAAGCTCCTGCCCGCCGTTCTTCGAGCGGCGGGCAGGAGCTGGTTCTTTTTTACGGTTTACGGCGAACGTTCGCGTCGGGCGGAAATATTCGGGAAGGGTATTTTGACGGTTGTTTCCGATTTATTTTTTTACGAAGCGCGTGCCGTAAAGATCGGGTTGTTTTCGGCTGACGGCGCGGTAGATCCTGTCGGCGCGTTCGTTGAGCGCAAAACACGCGCGTGCCGCGTCCGTTAGATCTTCGGCGTCCTTGCGGCGGGTGAGAAGGGGAAGGCCGCTTTCGGCGACCGTGCGCAAAAAGGCGTCCGATTTTTCTTCGTCGACGGCCAACACGTTGAGATAAAGCGGAGCCTGCAAGAATTCCTTTACGTCTTGTGTGGAAAAGCCGAGCGTGCGGGCGAGCAGGATGCGTCGGATGCGCGCCGAGGTGTATCGCCTGGACGTCGCCGCCTGCACGATGTCCGCGGCGGCGACGTGTTCCTCTGCAAGGGAAAGCAGGCGGTTTTCCAATCCTTCCGTACAGTCGGGACAGGCGGCAAGTCTCTCGGCAGAGGACGATGCGAGGGCGTAATATTCCATGCTGTCCAGCCGTGCCGCGCTCCCGCCGTCCGCTTGCCCGCGCAGATCCCTCCATACGAAATGGGGAACGTTTGCCTCTGTTTTTTCGGGCATGCCCCCCTGTAAAACGGCCTTTCGGATGGCCGAGGCGGAGGAAAAGTTTTCGTGCAGTCTCTCGTCGCCGTCGTCGGCACCCGTCCTTTTCAGCGGCAAGAGTTCGATGGGCGCGCCGAGGCGCAGGACGGCCTTGGCATATTCGACGGCAAGCATATTGTTCGGCGAAGAAAACAACCCTTCATCGGCTTGGGGCATGACCGATTTCAGTGCAAGAAAGCGCGCTTTGGCAAAGGACAGGCCTTCGTCCAGTCCCGCATGCAGAATTTTTTTAAACGCAGGGGGTTCTTCCAGGGATATCCTTGCCGCGGCGAGAATGTTCTCTGTTGCCGTACAGCCTCTTTCCGCGTCGCCGATCGATGCGGCGCATTCGCAGCCGAACGCGAGTTTTTTGACGGCAGGAATGGCGGAAAGCAGTTTCACCGCGCCCGTGGCAAACGTTTCGGCGTTGCCGACCGAAAAGGGCAACGGCAACTCCAAAACGCCGTCCGCGCCGCCGCGGACGGCGTGTATCGCGCGTGTGTGTTTGTCGAGGATCGCCGCTTCCCCGCGCTGTACGAAATTGCCGCTCATCAGACAAAGCAAGAGGTCGCATCCGGACTTTTCGCGCATCTCTTCCAGTTGCTTTTTATGCCCGTTGTGGAAAGGGTTGTATTCGCATATGACGGCGCAGACGGTATTTCGTTTTTCGGAGTCGTGTTTTTTCATAAAATTACTTTACAATTGATAAAAAGGGTAGTATAATAGAAATATTCCTAAATATTCTTTGCGAAAAGTATAACATACTTTTCTGTGTAAGTAAAGAGAAAAACATTCGGTTTAAGAATCCGACAGGAGGAAACAGAGAAAATGGCAGATTTATTGACGAAGATCAAGGAACGCGCCAGAGCGGCGCAGAAGACCATCGTCCTTTGCGAAGGCGAGGACAAGCGCGTCGTGGAAGCGGCCGCGCAGGTCACCAAAGAGGGCATCGCGAAAATCGTGCTCGTGGGGAACAAAGCGGAATGCGAGAAGGTCGCGCCCGGGGTCGATTTGACGGGCGTGACGCTCATCGATCCCGATACGTCCGAAAAGACGGCGGAATATGCCAAGATATTGTATGAGCTGAGAAAAGCCAAAGGAATGACCGAAGAAGAAGCCTTGCGCCAGGCGCACGATCGCACGATGTTCGGCGCGCTGATGCTCAAGAACGGGGATGTGGACGGCTATGTTTCGGGCGCCTGCCACTCCACGGCGAACACGCTCCGTCCCGGCTTGCAGGTCATCAAGACCGCGCCCGGCACCAAGCTGGTGTCGAGTTGTTTCGTTCTGGTTGCGCCCGACGGCGGCAACGAGTTCGCGCCCGACGGCGCGCTCGTGTTCGGGGACTGCGCTCTGAACATCTGCCCTTCGGCGGAAGAAATCGCCGAAATCGCCATGTCGTCGGCGGAAACCGCGCGGGAGATCGCCGAGCTCGATCCCGCCGTCGCCATGCTTTCCTTCTCGTCGCACGGCAGTGGCAACGATAAGAAATATCAGGATACCGTAACCAAGATGCAACAGGCGGTGGAGATCGTCAAGGAGCGCGAACCGGGACTGAAGGTCGACGGCGAATTGCAGTTCGATTCGGCCATCGTACCCAAAGTCGCGGCGGTGAAGGCGCCTTCCTCTACGGTGGCGGGGCATGCCAACGTGCTCGTCTTCCCCGACATCAATGCGGGCAACATCGGTTATAAGATCGCCGAGCGTCTCGGCGGATTCATGGCGTTCGGTCCCATCTGCCAGGGCTTTGCCAAACCGCTCAACGATCTGTCGCGCGGCTGCTGCACCGAGGACATCGTCGCCACGGTGGCGATCACCGCTTTGCAGGCGAAATGATCGTCGGACAGATTCCGATTGTTCAATAAAGAAAGAAAAAATTATAGATTATCCGAAAGGGGAGAAACGGAACATGAAAATTTTAGTCGTAAATGCCGGCAGTTCGTCTTTGAAATATCAGCTCATCGACATGGATACGGAGAGCGTGGTCGCCAAGGGCGGTTGCGAGCGCATCGGCATCGCGGGTTCCTTGCTGAAGGCCAAGGGCAACGGAAAAGAAAAGGTATACGAACAGGATATTCCCGATCATAAAGTGGCCATCGAACTGGTTCTGCACGCATTGCAGGACGATGAGATCGGCGTCATCGCGCATATGGACGAGATTTCTGCCGTCGGGCACCGCATCGTGGCGAGCGGCGAGTTCTTCAAACACTCCGTCCTGGTGGACGACGAGGTGTTGAAGACGCTGGAAGAAAAGACTTTCGAACTGGCCCCCCTGCACAATCCCGCGGCGGCGACGGGACTGCGCGCCTGCATGCAGGTAATGCCGAAGACTCCGATGGTGCTCGTCTTCGACACCTCCTTCCATCAGACCATGCCGCCCGAAGCCTATCTTTACGGCATCGCCTATGAGGATTATAAGGCCTATGGCGTGAGAAAGTACGGTGCGCACGGCACGTCGCATAAATTCGTGTCCCAGGAGGCGGCGAAATATTGCGGCAAAGAAGGGGAGGCAAATTTCAAAGTCGTGACTTGCCACCTCGGCAACGGCTCGTCGATTTCGGCGGTCAAGGGCGGCAAGTGCGTGGATACTTCCATGGGCTTCACGCCGCTTGCGGGCGTGATGATGGGTACCCGTTCGGGCGACGTGGATGCGTCGGCAGTCGAATTCCTCGCCCGCAAGAAGGGACTGAGCCATGCGGAGATCATTACATATCTCAATAAAAAATGTGGCGTGGCGGGGATTTCCGGCGTTTCGAGCGACTTCAGGGATCTGAGCGCGGGCGCGGAAGCAGGCAACGAGCGTTGCAAACTCGCGCTCGATATGTTCAACTACCAGTGCAAGAAATTCGTCGGTTCCTATGCCGCCGCGATGGGCGGCGTCGACTGCATCGTCTTCACCGCCGGCGTGGGCGAAAACACGCCTTTCGTGCGTGCGGGCGTATGCGAAGGCCTGGAATTTTTGGGCGTGAAACTCGACGCGGCGAAGAACGCGGGCAAGAACGACGGCTCGATCCGCGAGATCTCTGCTCCCGATTCCAAAGTCAAAGTGCTTGTCATTCCCACCAACGAAGAACTGGTCATCGCCCGCGAAACGCTGGCGTTGGTACACTGACGTCGTTTCCCGCGCCGTTGCGTGGGTGGGTCGTTGCGTGATCGTGCCGTTGTGCGGAAAGAAGTTTTTGCGGCGCGCGTCGGCTTTTTCGCCCTGAAAGGCATAAAAATCCGCCGCAACGCGCCAAAATGAGTTGACAAGGCAAAAAAGATATATTATAATATCGCCGTTAGTTTATGATAATCGACATTCGCAAACTGAAAGCAGAGCGCAGATATGAGGGTGAATTGCACTTTACCCTGCCGCCCGACAACGATGCGGTGACCTTGCCTTTGACGGAGGCGGCGTCGGAAATCCGTGTCGACGGGACCTATCGTCTGATGGAGGACGATGCGCTGGAAATCACGGGCAAAGTGCGTTATCTTTTGCGCGGTGCCTGTTCCCGTTGCCTGAAAACCGTTGAAAAACGGATGGAGGGGGAATGGAACCCCTGCTTCGTCAAAGACGAGCCGCAGGACGAGGAATATTCCTATGAACGGGACGTCATCTCGCTCGATCAGAGCGTGAAGGACGCCGTGATGCTCAGTATGCCGTACGTCCTCTTGTGCGATGAAAATTGTGCGGGGATCGAGTATGCGGCAACGAACGAACGGACGGAATAAAAAAACGCGGAATTTATTTCAAAGAGAAAGAGGTGTATAGAAAATGGCAGTTCCCAAGAGAAAACAATCCAAACAGAGAACCAATACCAGATTTGCCAACTTCAAGGCAACGGCTCCCACACTGGTGGAGTGCCCGCATTGCCACGAGCTGAAAGTCGCGCACGCCGTGTGCGCCAATTGCGGCTACTATGACGGCAAAGAGGTCGTAAGCCAGGACGAAAAGAAAAAGGCCTGAAAAAGATCCGTTTCTTTCCATCGGACGTTTGAAAGGCAGGGCGCATTCCGCGTTCTGTCTTTTTTCGCGTTCTGTCCGTTTCAGGTGAACCTTATTTTCTCTTTTTTCGTTTTTTTGAGAGGTGTATATGCAATATAATGCCTTCTAAAAGTATGAAAGAAGCATCCGTTTTTGGTCTGTTTATCTCGTATTTTTCTCAAAACATATGTGTTTTCGTGCAGGCGAAGGCGCAACCCGATTAAAATGCGCCGAACTGCACGCGGACGCATATGTCATAAGTCGCATATATTATGGAATATATTGCTTTTATGCAATTGTGAAAAATATAGGCTCTGCATATGCTCATTGCAAGATAGGACAGGAGAAAGGACGCGGAGACGAGGGGAGTAAAGCAATGTGCGCAAAAAGGGGGGATGCTTTCCGGGGAAGGTGTGACGGAAAACGAACGGGCAAGATAAAACAGTTTTTTGTAAAACCATTTATGGAGAGAGGCGTTCCTTTTTGCATTTCTTGACCGTATTGAAAGTTTTTCCTCCATTATTTTTTGCATGGCAGTGCGGGCGCTTGCGGCTTTTATGCTTTTGTGTTTTGCGGCAGAATAAACGGGCATTGAAATGTGGCGTTTTTTGCAGCGCAGACGGGACGAGACGAAGGGCAGGGCTCACATGAAGGGCTGAATGTTTCGCGCCCGAATTTTTTGAATGTAAAGCAGGCGGGGAGGGAAAATTTGCAAAACGTAATCGTCGTTGCTTGCGAAAGAGTGCAAAAAGATGAAAAGATGGGTAAATTTTCTTTTTTGTTTCGTTGAAACTTGCTTTTTTCTGTGCGCTGTGTTATAATAATCGGGAAAACTTTCGCGGAGATAACTATGACGTTCGGAGAAAAACTGACGAAAATCAGAAAAAGGAAAAAATTAACGCAGGAAGAGCTTTCGGATAAACTGAACGTGTCGGTACAGACTCTGTCACGTTGGGAGCGTGACAAAGGCTTGCCCGACGTGGCACAGTTTTCCCAATTGTGCAAGGTCGTCGAAGTGCCCGTCCAGTTTTTTGTGACGCAGGAGGAGTTTGAAACTCTCGCGGGTGCCGATGCCGAAACGCTCGATCGAGACGAAATTGCGCCCTCCGCCTGTTTGACGGAAGGGGAAACGGATTGCCCGTTTGCTTGCGACGAGGCGGGTGTGTCTTTCGATTGCTTGCAGCGTCCGGAAACTTCTTCCTCCGCATCGCGTTCGGCGGAAGGCATTCGAAGCCCTTTGTCCGGCAAGTATTTGGCGTTGTGCATATCGCTCGGCGTTGTAACGTTGGGCGCCCTTGTCGGGCTCTTGTTCCTGATGTTTCATAATGTTTGGTTCCCCGCCGACGAAACGCTTGTGCAAAGCGTATCGTCTACTTATGTCAATTGGCCCGAATTCATCGGCGGCATTTTGCTCATTGTGTTGATTGTAGTCGTTGCCGCGGTGCTTGTTCGTAATATATTAAAATACAGGAGGAAAAAGAAAAAATGAAAAATCTGAAGAAAATTTGCCTTTCGGCAATGGCGGCATTCGCATTGTTCGCGGTACCCATGTGCGCATCGAACGCCGTTTCGGTGAACGCGACGGCGGATGACGGAGCGAGCACGGGAATGACTTCGGTTGTTGAGCAGTCCGACGAAACGTCTCCCCGCGCTTGGATCGTCAACATGTCCCTGAATCTCTATGCCGACTCTACATCCGTCCGCGCGGAAGCCAAAAACGATTTTACTTTTCCGTTGTCAACGGTATATACGGTCGTGCGGCTTTATTCCTCGGCGACATACACCGAAAACATTTCCCAGATGACGCTTGAAGCGCAGAATTCGATCGGAGATCTGGATACGGGAAAATCCATTTCGGCAACCGCTTCCATCGGCGGGCGGGAACGGTATTGGCGGGCGCAACTCATGTATCAGGCCGACAACGGTTCGCTCAATTATAAAGAAACGGACACTTTTCATATCTCGGCAAACGGGACGGTCCTTTCCTGAATAAGCGTATACCCGACTGTTTTGTCGGGTATCTTTTTGTATATGGGCTTTAACTCGGGCATGGTGCTACTCTTTTGATTGAAAATTGCTAAACCATTGCTAAACCATTGCAATTGGGATCCGTTTTGCGTGCAACATTGCGGAGCGGAATAAGAGCGGTGTACGCAAGAGGGGTTTTGTTCTCGAGTGAAAAGCAAAAAAGTTGTTCAGTGAGGAAACATGCGGGAAAAAGAGGGCGGTAAAAAGTTGAAAATCCGACAAAATTGATGGGTAAAAATTTTAAAATACGACAATTTTGGTATGGATTTTTATGAAAAAAATCAGTATAATATAACCATATACACGCGGTCCGGTTCTGTCGCTGTCGGGCTCGCTGTAGAAAAATCAGAAAAAATAGGGTAGAAAAAAACGGTCTCTTTCTGTCGCGGGAGATCGTTTTTGTTTTTTTTGTCTTCAAACGCTTGACAATATGCCTCAAGGGGTATATAATAAACATAAATACCCCATAAGGGTATAAAAGGAGAATGTGTAATGGAAGAAGTAAAAGAAATGCAAGGCGGTGCGCCGTCGGCTTGCGAGTGCCGCTACAAAAAGCAAGCACGGAGCGCAGAGGAGAAAAAGCAGCTTTCCAATCGCATCAACCGCATTGTCGGGCAGATGAACGGCATCGGGAGAATGGTGGAAGAGGACCGTTATTGCGACGATATTTTGATTCAGCTTTCGGCGGTCGATAAGGCGATCAAAGGGCTTGCCAATGCCATTCTCGATACGCATATGCATACCTGTATGATCGAGGAAATACAAAGAGGCAATACGGCGGCTGTGGATGAAATCGTCGATCTTTTTCGCAGGTTTCAGTAATATTTTGATGCGACAAGCGGGCATGCGGGGCGGGCGTGTCGTGCACGGTTTGTGCGCGGCTGTTGCGTCCGTGCCGTAAGGGTATGGCTCGCGAGGAGGATTTTGCAATGAAAAACGAGAAATTTACCGTCAGCGGCATGACCTGTGCGGCGTGCGCGGGCGGTATCGAGCATACGCTCCGAAAAATGCAGGGCGTTTCGTCGGTCAGCGTCTCCCTGATGGGGGAGAGCATGCAGATCGAATATGATGAATCGCTCATTTCCCGAAAGGAGATTTTTTCCGCCGTGCGCGCGTTGGGGTACGGTATCTATGAAGAGGGCGCCGCCCCCGTGAAGGCGGAAAAGCGGGAGGACAGGACGCTTTTGATCCGTTTCATTGTTTCTGCCGTCATATTGCTCATATTGATGTACTTCTCCATGGGACATATGATCGGTCTGCCGCAGCCGCCCTATGCCGTTGGTGCGATCGTGCAGTGGGTGTTGTCCACGGCGATCGTCGCGGTGAATTTCCGTTTCTTCACGGTCGGGACCCGCGCGCTCGTCAAGCGCGTGCCCAACATGGATACGCTCGTCAGTCTCGGTTCGGCGGTGTCCTATGTATACAGTGCGGTGCTCGTCATTCTTTGGTTCCTTTCGCCCGAAGGGGAACAACCCATGCTCTATTTCGAATCGGCGGGCATGATTTTGACGCTCGTTACGCTCGGCAAATGGCTGGAAGCTCTTTCCAAAAAACGCACGGGCAGTGAGATCGAAAAACTCATCCGTCTGGCGCCTTCGTCGGCGACGCTCGTCTTTGCGGACGGCTCCCAATCCGTGGTTCCCGTTTCCGAATTGCAGGTGGGCGACGTCGTGCTGGCGCGGCAGGGGGATTACATCCCCGTGGACGGCGAAGTCGTCGGCGGGCACGCCTTTGTGGATAAATCGGCGGTTACGGGTGAAAGTTTGCCCGTCGAGGTGCAACCGGGGGACAGGGTGACTTCCGCCAATATCGTCAGAAGCGGCGCCGTGCAGGTGCGCGCCGCCGAAGTGGGGGAACAGACCACGCTTTCGCGCATCATCAAAATGGTGCGGGAGGCGGGCGCGAGCAAGGCGCCTTTGCAGAAGGTTGCCGATCAGGTGGCGGGCGTGTTTGTTCCCGCGGTTACCGCCATCGCGCTTCTCACTTTCATTATTTGGTTGGTGATCGGCAACGACATTGCGCAGGCAATGAACTATGCCGTCTCCGTCCTCGTCATTTCCTGCCCCTGTTCCTTGGGACTCGCGACGCCCGTCGCGGTCATGGCGGCAACGGGTCGCGGCGCGGGCATGGGTATTCTCTATAAGGATGCCGAGGCGTTGCAGAAGGCGCAGGAGGTCAATTGCGTCCTGCTCGACAAGACGGCGACGCTGACCGAAGGCAAACCGCAGGTAACCGATTTTGTCTGCCTGGGCGATGAAGAGGAAGTGCGTTCGATCGCGGGCGGCATCGAGAGTTTGTCCAATCACCCTCTGGCATCCTGCGTGCGTGAATTTTGCGGCAAGACCTGTAAGGTGGAGACGTATCGCTATGTCATGGGACAGGGTGCGGTCGCCGTATGCGGCGGAAAAACCTATCGCATCGGCAACAAAAAGCTTTGCGGCAACGTCAAGGGGACGGAGCGCGGCGACGAGTTCTTGCGGGAAGGCAAAACGGTCGTCTATTTCACCGAGGAGGACCGTTTGCTTGCGATGTTCGCGGTCGCCGACGTATTGAAAGAAAGCAGCGTTTCGGCGGTGGCATGTCTGAAAGAAAGGGGCATCCGGGTCGCCATGCTCACGGGGGACAACGAATATGTCGCCAAAGCCGTTGCGCAAAAAGCGGGCATAGGGGAATACTATGCCGAAGTGCTGCCCGAAGATAAGTTGAGTTACGTCGAAAAGGCGCAGCAAATGGGCGGCACGGTCGCCATGGTGGGGGACGGCATCAACGATTCCCCCGCGCTCAAACAGGCGGACGTCGGCATTGCCGTGGGTACCGGCACGGATGTTGCCATCGATTCCGCGGACGTCGTTCTGGCGTCGGGCGATCTGTCCGCGCTCGACAATATGTTTGCCCTCAGCCGCAAGGCGGTGCGCACCATCAAGGAAAACCTTTTCTGGGCGTTCTTTTACAATTGTATCGCCATTCCCGTGGCGGCGGGCGCGTTTGCATGGGCGGGATTTTCGCTCAACCCCATGATTGCGGCGGCTTGCATGAGTTTAAGCTCGCTCTTCGTCGTATGCAACGCCTTGCGCATCACCGTTTTCCGCAAAGAGAAAAAGGATAAAAACCGGACGGAACCGTCGGAAAATAAAAATACCGATCAAAAGGAGAAGAAAACCATGAAAATAACATTGCACGTGGAAGGCATGATGTGCGAGCACTGCGTGGCGCACGTTACAAAGGCGCTTGAGAGCGTGGCGGGGGTCGAAAAGGCGGAGGTCATTCTCAAGGACAAGACCGCCGTCGTCGAAGCAGCGGAAGGTACGGACGTTGCCGCGCTGTCCGCCGCCGTTGCCGAAGCGGGCTATACCGTTTCCAAAATCGACTGAAAAAGACAGGAAAATATAAAAAAATAAAAAATACTTTCACTTGTATACTTTACCATATAAGCATACCGCAAGGGAGGGGAAAAGCGGGAACGAAGTCCGTTCCCGCAGCTCTCACCCCTATAAAACGAACGCAAAAACCGCGGCATCCATGCCCGCATCTGACGGGGGCGCGGTGCACGCGATCAAGGCGTTTTTGTCTTTGCGGGAATACAGGAGGTGAAAGATATGCAGGACAGACAGATGTTGCTGCTCGATAAGCGCACGCAGGGTCTTGTGGAGGACTATGTCCCCGACGGGGAAGTCCTCGACGGCATCGTGTGCTTTTTTTCGGTCTTTTCCGACCCCACCAGGGTCAGAATGCTCTCGGCGCTCGCCATCTCCGAGATGTGCGTCACCGATCTTTCCAAGATTCTCGAACTCAATCAGACCACCGTTTCTCATCAGCTTCGTTTTCTGCGGAACATCGGCATCGTACAGGCCAAAAGACAGGGTAAGATCATCTTTTACAGCCTGGTCAACGACACGGTGAACGACGTGCTTTTGAAGGGCGTGGAATTCCTTGGTTACTGACGGAAATTCTTCCGCGCCGTTTCTCTTGCCAAACGGCGCGGAAAGTTGTATAATATGCACATGAGCGCATTACAGGAAAAATTAAAACTGCTGCCCGATTCGCCGGGCGTATACATCATGCTCGACAAGGACGGCGTCGTCATCTATGTCGGCAAGGCGCGCGTGCTCAAAAACCGCGTGCGGCAGTATTTTCACAATGACGAAAAGCCCGAAAAAGTCGCCGCCATGGTCGCCAATATCGCCGATTTCAATTACATCGTCTGTTCGTCCGAATCCGACGCGCTGTCCCTTGAAAATACGCTCATCAAAAAGCATAAACCCAAATATAACATTCTCTTAAAAGACGACAAGACCTACCCTTACGTTAAGGTGCATACCAAGGAGGCATTTCCGCACGTTTCCGTTACTCGTCGTATTGCAAAAGACGGGAAATATTTCGGCCCGTTTATGGCGGGGGTACGGTGCAAAGATATCCTCGAAATCGTATCCATGGTCTATAACGTGCGGACCTGTCAGGTGGCAATCACCGACAAGCCCAAGCGTCCCTGCCTCGAATATCACCTGCACCGTTGCGGCGCGCCCTGCGCGCACCTCTGCGAGAAAGAGGAATATGTGCGACAGGTGGCAAAGGCGTTGCGTTTTTTGGACGGGGAATATGAGGAGGCGGAAGAGATCCTGCGGCAGAAGATGTTGCTTTTTGCCGAAAAAGAAGAGTTCGAAATCGCCATGTCATATAAGGAAAAGCTGGGCATGCTCTCCCGCTTGAAACTCAAACGGGTTACCGCCATCAACCGTTGCATCAACGCCGACATAGTGGCGCTGCGCAGCGACGGGCTGTATGCCGCCGTGAGCGTGCTCATCACCCGCAAGGGCATGATGCAGGGCGGCACCAATTTCGCGTTGGAGGACGCCTCTTTGGAAGGTAAGGACGCCCTCACCGCCTTTCTGATTCAGTATTACTCCCGCCACGAGATCCCCGAACAGATCATCACCGAAGACTATTGCGAGAAGGAATTGCTGGAAGAATATTTTTCTTCCCGTGCGGGTAAGAAAGTGGATATCGTGCTTCCCCGTTACGGCGCGAAGAGCGAGCTGTTGAAAATGGCGGGCAGGAACGCCGAAGAGTATCTCGCCAAGAACATCGAAAAAATCAGGCACAAAGACGACATGACGAAAAGCGCCTGCGAACGGCTCAAAACCCTGCTCGGTCTGTCGCGTTATCCGCGGAGAATGGAGTGTTACGATATCTCCAACATTTCGGGCGTGGACAAAGTCGCGTCCATGGTCGTATTCATCGACGGCGAAGCGGACAGGATGAGCTATCGCCGTTTCCGCATCCGCACCGTCGAGGGCGCGGACGATTTTGCATCCCTCCGCGAAACGCTGCTGCGGCGGCTCTCCAAATTGGGCACGGCGGAGGAGGAGAAGTTCCCACGGCCCGATCTCATCGTCATCGACGGCGGCAAGGGCCAGCTCTCCGCCGTGCAGGGGATATTTGAAGAACTGGGCGTAACGGGAATCGATCTCGTGTCCCTCGCCAAGCGGGAAGAGGAGGTGTTCACGCTCCGTTCTTCCGAAAGCGTGAAGATCCCGCATCGGGACTATGCCTTGAAAATGCTCCAACGTCTGCGCGACGAGGCGCACCGCTTTGCCATCAGTTATTTCCGAAACCTCCACTCCAAGCGCAACCTCGCTTCCGTTCTGCGTGAGATCGAGGGCGTGGGCCCCAAGAAACAGAAGGCACTCATGGAAAAGTTCTCCACGCTCGACCGCATTCTTTCGGCGTCCGTGCAGGAGCTTGCCGCAACCGATGGGATCGGGGAAGAGCTTGCCGCGCGGATCCTTAAATATTTGGAAGAAAATTTACGGGGCTGATTGTTTTCGGGAAAAAACGAAGGACAAAAAACAGAAAAAGAACAGAGGAGAAACAGGGATGCAATACAAACTCATCATTTCCGATTACGACGGCACTTTCCGCCATCGCGACAATACCGTGGGAGAAAAGACCCTTTCCGCCGTCAAAGAATATGTCCGCCGCGGCGGGAAGTTCGTCATCTGCACGGGCAGAATGCCCTCTTCCATCCGTCCCGTACTTTTAAGGCTCGGACTGGACGGGGTATACGTCGCCTATCAGGGTTCGATCGTCGCCGAAGTGAAAAGCGGAAAGGTCCTGCACGAGAGCGGCTTCACCAAGGAACAGGCATTGCGCATCTGCGCGGCGATGCGGGATATGGGACTGCGCATCCACGCTTACGATCGGGATGACTGTTTCGTCAATTACGAGGACAAGGATCTTCTCTTGTACGAAGACGTCTGCGCCATCCGTTCGGTGCGCGTACCCGACGTATACCGTTTGATAGAAGAATCGCCCAACCGTTTTTTCAAACTGCTCGCCATGGTGAAAAAGGAAGAGCGCAACGCCGTGCGCGACGCTCTGCGCGAACGGCTCGGCGAAGGGGAATTTTATGTCAGTTGCAGTGCGTCCACGCTCGTGGAGGTCACGGCGGTCGGCGATACCAAGGGCGCGGCAGCGGCATTTCTCATGTCGCATTACGGCGTGCGGAAAGAGGAAGTACTCGCCTTCGGCGACAATCAGAACGACGCGCCCCTTCTGACGGCGGCGGGACACGGGGTCGCCGTGGCAAATGCCGATCCCTCCTTGAAGTCCGTTGCCGACGAAGTCGGCGGAAAGACCTGCGACGAGGACGCCGTGGGCGATTATATTGAAAAATTCGTACTTGCATAGCGGGAAAAACGGGATAGTTTTCCCGTTTTCTCTTGCCAAAAGCGGGTAAAGATGATAGAATAAGCGTATGTATGAAATTTTAGCCCCCGCGGGGAACAGAGAATGCGCTCTCGCCGCCATCGACAGCGGCGCGGACGCCATATATTTGGGCTATGCCGCTTTTTCCGCGCGGGCGGGCGCGGAAAACTTCGATCTGACCGCGCTCGGTGAGATCATTGCGTATGCCCACCTTTTCGGGGTGAAAATATACGTGGCGATGAATACCCTCGTCAAGGACAACGAACTGGAAGATTTTCTCTCCGCCCTCGTCAAAGTGCATAACCTCGGTGCGGACGCGATTTTGTTACAGGATATTTTTCTGGGTAAATTCATTCATGCGCGTTATCCCGACATCGTGCTGCACCTCTCCACACAGGCGGGGGTGAATAACGTATACGGCGCGCGGCTTGCCAAAGAATACGGTTTTTCCCGCGTCGTGCTGGCGCGCGAAACGTCCTTGCGGGAGATCAAAGCCGTTTCGTCGGTCATCGAAACGGAAGTGTTCGTGCAGGGGGCTCTGTGCACCTGCTTTTCGGGTCAGTGCTATCTCTCCTCGTTCGCGGGGGGCAATTCGGGCAACCGCGGGCGTTGCAAACAGCCCTGCCGCAAGAAATATTTTTACGACACGGGCGAACAGAAACTTTGTTATGCGCTCTCCCTTTCCGATCTGTCGGTGGGGGAAAGTCTGGACGAACTCGCCGCGGCGGGGGTATATTCCTTCAAAATCGAGGGGCGCATGCGCCGCCCCGAATATGTCGCCGCGGCGGTGCGATACTATAAGAAGATCCTTGCAGGGCAGAATGCCGATCGGGAATTGTCCGATCTGAAACGGACGTATAACCGCGGCAACTACACCAAGGGGCTCGCTTTCGGGCAGGACAAGCGCCTTTTGTCTCCGTCTGTGCAGGGGCATATCGGCGAAAAAGTCGGCGTACTGAAAGTCGTCGGGGGGAAATATTATGTCGCAAGTTCCTTCCGTCCCGCGGAAGGGGACGGGTTCAAGATATTGCGCCAAGGCGTCGAGGTCGGCGGCGGGAGCTTTTTGTCCGCCGATCGGCAGGGCTTTTATCTCTCCTCCCGCGCGCGGCTGAAAAACGGCGACGGCGTGTTCCTCACCACGGACACCGCGCTCGGCAAACGGCTCCTGTCGGAGCATCGCAAAAAACCTTTGGAGATTGAACTTTCCGCCGCGGAGAACGCGCCTCTTTGCGCCCGTTGCGGCGCGGTGCGCCTGTGCTCGGATTTTATTGCGGAATCGGCAAAAAACAGTCCCTTGCGCGAGGAGGAGCTGCGGGAATGTTTTCTCAAAACGGACGGACTGCCGTTCGACGTAAGCGTCAACGTCTGCCTTTCGGGAAACTGTTTCGTCCCGAAATCGCGGCTCAATGCCTTCCGTCGCGACTTTTTCGCCGCCCTATGGCAAAGCCTGACGGCCAACGGGAACACCCGTTACGAGTATAGTCCCGTTTCTTTTGATTTTCCTGTACCCATGTCCGCGGAAACGAATAAAAAACGGGCGGTTATCGGCACGGACTTCAAGGGGATTGAAGCGGATATTTACATCTGTAAACCCTCTGATTATGCCGACGACGGAGCCTATGAATTCGATGCGGAGGCGGGAGAAAAATTTTTATATCTGCCCGCATTCCTGTCCGATGAGGATTTGCAGAGCGCTGCAAAGCATATCGGTAAATTCGACGGCATTTATGCCGAAGGGACATACGGCATTTTGTGCGCGCGGGAATGTGGCAAAAAGCTCTTTGCGGGGACGGGGTTCAACCTGACGAACGCCTGCGCCGTCGCCGCCGTCATGGCGGAAGGGGGATATTACGCCCTTTCCAAGGAACTGAATTTTGCGGAGCAGAAGCCGCTTGCAGGGGGAAACGCCTTTGTTCTCTCGGCGGGCGACGTCAAGGTCATGGATCTCATTTACTGTCCTTTCGGGAAGAAATGCTCGGCCTGTGAAAAGAGAGACAGGTATACGTTGACCGACGAAGAGGGGCGAAAGTTCCCCGTGCGGCGGTACCGCGCGTCGGGCAATTGCCGTTTCGAGCTCTTCAACTGTGCGCCGCTGAACGCCTGTCAGGACTTTGCGAATGCGCTGATCGATATTTCCGCCTTGCCCGTGTCCGCGGCGAAAGGGGTTGTCGGACATTGCTTTGAACGGGACGCGCTCAAGGAAATTCTGCCCAAAAGCACGGCGGGACACAGCCGCGGCGGCGTACTTTAAGAACGGACAAACAGGGAAAAAGAATGAAAAAGAGCGGTTTGTGCGGAAAAGGATGAAGGAACGGTCGTGCAAACCGACGGATGAAATCATATGAATCAAACGGAAAACAGACTGGAATTGAATAAGATCCTCGCCCTGTGCGCCGATTGCGCCGTGCTGGACGGCGCCAAAGCCGCCCTGCTTTCGCTTGCGCCCGTGCGCGAGGTGAAGGAAGCCGAAGAATTGCTTGCGACCACGCAGGAGTGTTCCGTGCTTTTATACCGTTTCGGGGCGGGAAAGGTGGAATATTTTCCGCCCCTTCAAGAGGAGATCGGACGGGCGGAAAAGGGCTCCTCCCTTTCCTGCGGCGAGCTTCTCGGCGCGGCGGCGCTCCTTCGTTCGGCGCGTATCGCCGCGAAATGCACCGCCGCCGCGGTCGATTTTCCCGTGCCGCACGTCGAGCGTCTGACGTCGCGGTTGGTCTTTGACCGCCGTCTGGAAGAAGAAATTCAAAGCGCGATCGTCAGCGATACGCAGCTCGCCGACACGGCAAGTTCCCGCCTGTATTCCCTGCGGCAGGAAATCCGGCTTCTGAACGAGCGCATTCGCGCGCGGCTGGGCGAATATCTCACGGGGGATACGGCAAAATATTTACAGGAAAACATCGTCACCATGCGCGGGGACCGGTATGTCCTGCCCGTGCGCACGGAATACAAACGGAGCGTGAAGGGGTTTGTGCACGACAAATCCCAATCGGGCGCGACGGTGTTCATCGAACCGGAAGCGGTGCTGGAGATGAACAACGAACTGCGCTCTCTGATGATTGACGAAAAGGAAGAAGCGGAACGGATCTTAAGCGAGTTTTCCCATCGCATCGGCGGCATGGCGGAGGGCTTGCGCGCGGACATGGATGCTCTCTCGGAACTGGACGGGTTCTTTGCCCGCGCCGAGTACGGATACAGGACGAAATCCGTCCGTCCTGCCGTCAACGGGAGGGGGAAAATCCGCATTGTCAAAGGGCGGCATCCGCTCATCGATCCCAAGACGGCCATTCCCGTTTCGCTCTCGTTGGGCGAAAATTACGATTTTCTGCTCATCAGCGGCCCGAATACGGGCGGCAAGACGGTTACGCTGAAAATGACGGGGCTCTTTTGCCTGATGGCGGCTTGCGGACTGTTCGTGCCCGCCGCCGACGGGACGGAGATTGCGGTTTTCGATTCGGTCTTTTGCGATGTGGGCGATGCGCAGAGCATCGAGGAGAGTCTTTCCACGTTCTCTTCTCATATCAAAAACATCATTGAAATCACCCGCCGCGCGGGGAAAAACAGTCTGGTGCTCATCGACGAGCTGGGCGGCGGCACCGACCCCGAGGAGGGACAGGCGCTCGCCCGTGCGGTTACCGAATATCTTTTGAAAAAGGGGTGCAAAGGCATCATTACCACCCATTATACGGGTTTGAAGGAATATGCCTATGCCGTCAAAGGGATAGAAAACGCCTCCATGGAGTTCGACGCGCACACTTTGCAGCCGTTGTATCAGATCAAAATCGGCATGCCCGGTTCGAGTAATGCCCTGCTCATTTCCCGCCGTCTGGGGCTGGACGAAGAGATTTTAAGCGCGGCGATGCGCAATCTTTCGGAAGGGGCGCGGAGTTTTGAAAATATCCTGCGTTCCGCCGAGGACAGCCGTCTTGCCGCCGAACGGGAGCGTGCCGCGGCGGAGTCCGTCCGCCGCGAATGGGAGGAAAAGCTTTCCCTTTTGGATGCCGAACGGGAAAAACTGCGCAAGGAACGGGAGAACTTTTCGGCAAAGGCGCGCATGGAGGCACGCCGCATCGTCAACGAGCGCACCGCCGAGGCCGAGGAACTTCTCTCCGAAATTGAGGGTATTTTTGAAAAGGAAGAAATTTCCGAAAGCGACCTGATTCGCGCGCGTACGCTCAAAAACCGTCTCGCAGACAAGGCGTTCGACGGCGGCGAAGCGGAGCCCGTTCGTCCGCAATATATCCCCCTGCAAAGAGAGATGAAGGCGGGAGAGCGCGTTTACGTCCCCGCCATGTCGGCGGAAGGGACGGTGCGTTCGGTGCGGGCCGAGAAGAAAGAAGCGGAAGTCGAGGTCAACGGCATCCGTCTTCGGCTGAAGTTTTCCGATTTGTTGGGGATCGACGTTATTTCCGCGGGCGGCGGTGCGGTAAGCGGCGGAACCGTCGGGGGCGGGAACGCAAAAGGAAAAGGGCGGAAAAATCCCTCGTCGGGAGGCAGTGCGGCCGACAATGTACAGGTGATCAGGAATCTGAAATCCAATCTTGCACCCAGACGGGAAATCAACGTCATCGGTCTGACCGTCGCCGAAGCGATCGCCGAGATCGATCCCTTTCTCGACGCCGCCGCGGTGTCGGGCATGGAAGAGGTGAAAATCATTCACGGCTTTGGCATGGGCAGGCTGAAAAAGGGCATTCACGAATACCTCCGCACCCATCGCGGCGTGGAAAGTTTCCGCGCCGGCGCATACGGTGAAGGGGAGGGCGGCGTTACGATCGTGCGATTGAAATAAACGGCTGTGCCGTGTGACAGAATCAATCTTTCGCACCGTAAAAACGCAGGGACGTCTGTCCTTCGGGGGCGTTTGTCTGAAATCGGAGAATTTCGGGAAAGTTTACCGATTGCGGGGAATACAAATAATATGTATTCTTGTTTTGAGGTAAACTAACCTTGTCGGAAAGAAAGAAAAAATCGGAAAAAAGAAAGTTTTTCATCGGCTCCAATCTTGCGCTTTTGGTCATTGCTCTGTTTATCGGCGTCGTCTGCCTTTATCCCGTGTCCGTGGCGACGAGCGCGGGGGACGGGGTCTATCGCCGCGGTACGGAAGACAGCGATTGCGTATCCCTTCTGATCAACGTCTATTGGGGTACGGACGAAGTGTATCGGATGCTGGATACGCTGGACGAATACGGCGCCAAAGCCACCTTTTTCATCGGCGGCGTGTGGGCGGACGACAACGTGGATTGTCTCAAAGAGATCGTTGCCCGCGGACACGAAATCGGAAGCCACGGTTATTTTCACAAGGATTGCACAACCTTGACTGAGGAGCAGACGGCGGAGGAAATCAATCTTTCGCGCCGTTTTCTGTTGCTTGCGGCGGGGGTGGAAGTCGATCTGTTTGCCCCGCCTTCGGGCGCATATAACGAAACGACCGTAAAGGTCTGCAACGATCTCGGGATGAAAGTCATTTTGTGGAGCAAGGATACCGTCGACTGGCGGGATAAAGACGAGTCGCTCTGTTATCAGCGCGCGACGGAAGGGGTGAGCGGCGGAGACTTCATACTCATGCACCCCATGCCCGCGACGGCACAGGCATTGCCGCGCATTCTGCAATACTATCGGGAGAACGGTCTTCGTGCCGTAACGGTAACGGAGAACCTTACATACGGAGGATAATATCTATTTTCTTATGGTCAGACATCATACTTTTCACAACGGACTGAAACTGGTCGTGCGGCGGATGGACGGACTGCTGTCCGTTTCCATGGGCATTCTGGTCGGCGCGGGCGCGGCCTATGAATCGGCGCAGGAGGACGGCATTTCCCATTACATCGAACACATGCAGTTCAAGGGTACCGCCACGCGCAACGCGCGGGAAATTTCGGACGCTTTCGACAACATCGGCGCGCAGGTCAACGCTTTTACCGGCAAAGACATGACTTGTTACTATTCCAAAGCCACCACTTCCCACGCCGAGGAGGCGTTTGCGCTTTTAAGCGATCTTTTCCTGCATTCCACTTTTCCCGAAGAGGAAGCGGTCAGGGAAAAAGAAGTCATCTGCGAAGAAATTTCCATGAACGAGGATACGCCCGAAGACCTCTGTCTCGACGTTCTGTCCCATGCCGTATACGGTGAAGAGGGCTATGGACGCAACATCCTCGGTCCCGCGGAAAACGTGCGGGGCTTTACCAAAGCCGCCGTGGACGAATATAAATCCCAACTCTACCGCCCCAAAAATATCGTCATCAGCTTTGCGGGCGCCATCACGTTCGATAAGGCGAAAGAATTGACCGAAAAATATTTTGGCGGCATGGAAGGCGGAAAGTTCCGTCCGCGGGACAAGTCCGTTCTCTCTCTGCGGCAGAGCCTTTTCAAAAACAAGAAGATCGAGCAGGTGCATCTTGCCGTCGCTTATCCCGGCATCAGTCGCACGGACAAGCGCGTGGAGGCGTTGCAGATCATGAACACCGTCATCGGCAGCGGCATGAGTTCCCGCCTCTTTCAGGAAGTGCGGGAAAAACTCGGCCTTGCCTATTCGGTGTACTCCTATCCCTCCTTTTACCGCGAATGCGGGCATCTGACGGTGTATGCGGGCGTCAATCCCAAGAATGCCAAAAAGGCATACGCCGCCATCGGCGACGTCATCGCGCACGCGCTCAAAGAGGGGATCACGCAGGCGGAGTTCTCCCGCGCACGCGAACAGATCCGTTCGAGCGGCATCTTTTCGCAGGAGAGCACTTCCTCGCAGATGCTCTGGTACGGCAGGAATCTCCTGCACGATAACCGCATCGACAGCTTTGAGGCGCAACAGGCGCGCTATGACGCCGTAACCCTTGACGACGTCATGCAGGCGCTTTCGGAGACGTTCGGCGGGGAGAAACGCGGCGTCGCCGTCGTGGGCGACGTGGACAAAGCGCTTCCCTTATGAGCAGATCCGTAATTCATCCCGCGGACGGAGCAAAAAAGTCGTCGCGCCCTTTGCGCGGGAAGAAGGGGAAGGCCGCAAGTGCGGGCTATACCCATGCGGAGGGGTTTGCGCCCGTGTTCGACCAAAGCAGCCGCGTGCTCATTCTGGGCAGTTTTCCCTCCGTGAAGAGCCGTCTGACCGATTTTTATTACGGACATCCGCAGAACCGTTTCTGGAAGATGTTGAGTACTTATTTTTTGCAACCCATGCCCGTAACAAACGAGGAAAAGCGTAATTTGGTGCTTGCACACGGCGTGGCGCTGTGGGACGTGGTCATGTCCTGCGACGTGATCGGATCCAAGGACGACAGCATCGTCAATTACACGCCCGCGCCCCTCGAAGAGGTGTTCGAGGGGGCAAGGATAGAGCGCATTCTGCTGAACGGCAGGCGCGCCGCGGCGGTGTTTGAAGAGGGGTATAAAGATTGCGGCATACCTTATCTTGTCATGCCGTCCACCTCGCCAGCCAATCCCCGTTACCGCTATGAAGCATGGAAGGAGGCACTCGATGGAATATTCGGCATTCGTGCATGAATTGTACGCCCTGCGGGAGGAGGAATTTGCCGTTTTTCAGGAAAAAATCATCCGTCCGCGCGCGTTGAAGATCATCGGCGTGCGAACGCCCGCACTTCGGAAACTCGTGAAAAAGTACCGCCGGGAGACGGACGCGCTCTTTTCTTTTCCCGACGAATATTACGAAACGGTGTTTCTCCGTCTGAATGTCGCGGCGTTGTTGCCGTATACGGAATTTTTGTCCCGACTGGACGCATGCGTGCACTCCATTGAAAATTGGGCGCTTTGCGATGCGTTCAAGCCGCGTTGTCTGGAAAGACATACCGACGATTTTCTGCCGTACATAGAGAAATATCTTCTCGGCGGAGAGTTTTCCCAGCGTTTTTCTCTGGTTACCCTGCTGTCTTTCTATATGAAAGAGGAGTATCTCCCCGTCATATTCGACGCCTTGCAAAGGTGCGACACCGCGTTTTATTATACGTATATGGGCGCCGCGTGGCTGCTCGCCGAAGTGCTGGTAAAGTTTTACGAAGAGGGAAAAACTTTTTTGCAAAAGAACCTTCTGGACGTCCGCACGCATAACAAGGCCATACAGAAGGCGCGGGAAAGTTTTCGCCTTACCGCGGCACAGAAAGAGCAATTGTCGGGGTTAAAGAGAAGGTAAAACCTGCCAAAGGCCTGCAATTTCGTTGACATTCGCGGACGGATGTATTACAATGAATACATTAAATCCAAACAAGGGAGAAATCTTTCTATGTTCGAAAAAGTATGCGCACTTCTGGCGGATCAGCTCAACATTCCCGCCGATTCCATCAAACCCACCGACAATATCACCGAGGACCTGCACGCCGATTCCATCGACGTCGTGGAAATGCTGATGAACCTCGAGGATGAATACGGCGTAAAACTGCCCGAAGAGTCCTTCGATAACATCAAGACGGTGCAGGACGTCGTGGATGCGTTGGAAAAACTGTCCAAATAATAGAAAAAAGCCATTGAAAAAATGCGCGCCGAAAAGAATTCGGCGCGCATTTTTTTGCACGGAAATCGATCGCGGCGGGGCAAACAACGTACCGCGGGAAATTATTCTTTCTCCCACTCCACCAGCCCGTCCAACGTGATGCCGAAAATATCCGCCAGTTTGCAGAGCGTGTAAATGTCGGGCGTGCTGTATCCGTTTTCATAATTGGAAATCAGGCTCTTTTTTCCGCACAGCAGGGCCGCCAGTTCGCTCTGTGTCAGGTTCATTTGATTGCGGTAAAATTTTATGTTTTCCGCTATTTTGGTTTTCATATACTTGACAAATGTACAAAATTCTTGTATCATATACTTGAAAGTACAAGTATCTTGTACTTATTTTTCAAAAGATTAAGGAGAAATGAAAAAAGATGAGCAGGCATAAGAGGTACTCCGTGGAGACGGTGAATGTGCCAAGACAGTTCTGGGAGGGCTGGCTGACGAAATTGCAGAAAAAGGCTTTCGGCTGGGAGTTTTCGGAGGGGTACAGCGAAACCGAGCACGGCATAGATTCAAACTGGAATCATACCGAAACGACGACGCATTATTATGTATTCAAGCGCTTTTCGCCGTACACGGGCAACATTCTTTTCAATCTGGCGGAGATGATTTCCAATCTGATCTGTTTCCTGCGCCGCATAGTGGGGCTTCTTTTCATCCCGGCAGTGGTCGTCTTGTTCATTCTCGCCTTTTTCGGCATGGATCCGTCGACGCTCGGCACGATCGGCGCGTATGTCGTCATGGCGCCTTTCGTGGCAATCATTTTCGGTCTTTTGGCGGCGATCGTCGGAAGTTTGATGAAAAAGATTTTCCGCATCGAGGAAAAGTTGCAGGACGATATGGAAGAGAACGGATACGATTACGACAGCCTGGATTGAGCGTAAAACGCAAAGCGTAAAAAACAATAAAAACAAAAAGGGGAAGAAAAATTATGTTCGATGTATTCAAGAGTCAGGAAGTCAGAAACATGGAGATGTTTGAAGCCGCCTTGCGCAAGGTCGGACTCCGTTTTGAGACGGACAGGAAAAAGTGCAACGTGGACGTTTCCTTTTCGGGCAACAACTTAAAGTCCTTCACGTTCAGTTTCTTTTTCAACAAGGACGGCAAGAGCGTAACGGTATTTGCTTTGGATGTCGTTACTTTTGACACGGCGAAATACGATCAGGCCTGCCGCATCTGCAACGAACTCAATACGGATGCCCTTTGGTTGAGATATATGGTCAATCAAAAGGACGGCAGTATGGATGCGGAGACGGAAATTCCCGTCCGCGGCAAGGACGCGGGGGAAATTTGCGTATATGTGCTGGGAGAAATCGTCGAAGAGTTGGACGCGGCCTGTGCGCGCTTCAATTGACGCAACGAACAGAATCGGTGTAAGGGCGCGGAAGAAATCCGCGCCTTTTTTCTTGACATTCCGCGCCTAAAAAGTTATAATAACCCCGTCAAGAACGCCCAAACCAAAAAGGAGAAAAAATAAATGACTTATGCCGAGGCGGAGAGATATCTGAAAGAGCTTTCGCAGACGCAGATTTTGCGCTTTTGGGATGAATTAAACGAAGAGGAGCGCAAAAATCTCCTGAAACAGATAGAGAGCACCGATTTTTCGGTGATCGATAATTTTTACCATCATGAAAAACTGGACGGAGCGGGTCGCACGGAACCCATTCAGGGCCTCCGCCTTGCGGACATCGAAAAACGGCGCGAGGAATTTGTTGCCGTCGGCAAAGCGGCAATCCGTGCGGGAAAAGTCGGTGCGGTGCTTCTTGCGGGCGGACAGGGTACCCGTCTGGGTTTCGACGGACCCAAGGGTGCTTTTAACATCGGCATCACCGCACCGCTGTATATCTTTGAGCAACAGATAAAGAACCTTTTGGAGGTCGTGCGCGAATGCGGCGCCTATGTCCCGCTGTACATCATGACCAGCGATCTCAATCACGACGCGACGGTAAAGTTCTGGCGGGAGCATGATTACTTTTCCTATCCTGCGGACTATGTCCGCTTTTTCGTGCAGGAAATGGCGCCCGCGGTAGATCGGGACGGGAAGGTGCTCCTTGCAGAGAAGGACTCGATCGCGCTTTCGCCCAACGGGAACGGCGGCTGGCTGTCGTCGATGCAGAAATGCGGCCTTTTGGATGACGTTTCCCGCCGCGGCGTCGAGTGGCTCAACGCCTATGCCGTCGACAACGTATTGCAACGCATCGCCGACCCCGCGTTTGTGGGCGCGACCATTTTAAGCGGTTGCAATTGCGGCTCGAAAGTCGTCTGCAAAGCTGACCCGCACGAGCGCGTCGGCGTGCTTTGTCTGCAGGACGGCAAGCCCAATATCATCGAATATTACGAAATGACCGAGGAAATGGCGTGCCAAAGGGATGAAAAAGGGGATCTTGCTTACCTTTACGGCGTCATTCTCAACTATCTCTTCAACGTTCCCAAGGCACTGTCCGTGCTTGATCGGAAAATCCCCGTGCATGTCGTCGAGAAGAAGGTGCCTTATGTGGACGAGAACGGAGAGAAGGTTAACCCGTCCGCGCCGAACGCCTATAAATTCGAGACGCTCATCCTGGACATGGTGCGTCTGATGGACACCTGCCTGCCCTACGAAGTGGAGCGGGAGAAGGAGTTTGCGCCCGTCAAGAACGCAACGGGCACGGACAGCGTGGAGAGTGCGCGGGTACTTCTTCAGAAAAACGGCGTAAAGCTGTAATCGGAAAAACAGCATAAAACCGTCATCGGAAAAACAATATTGTAATTGATAAGACGCAGGCGAAAGACCTGCATTTTTCTTTGAATCATTTAAAAAAATGAAAAATTTTTTCAGGTATTGACAAATTTTATAAATTGTGGTATAGTAAGGGTACAAAATTCTGACCGAGGAGGAAAAAATATGCGTTATTGGAAAAAATTCGTCGCCTGTCTGACGGCGTTGATGTTCATCGTGATGATGCTTGCGTTGGCGGGATGCCAGTTCGTCGTCATCGGTCCTTCCGGCTCCACGGGTTCAGATTCGACAAGTTCGGATTCTGCGGGTTCGGATTCCACGGCATCCGATTCCGTCGGCTCGGGCGGCAGCTCCGGCGGCGGTGTTCCCGGAGAGGACGAATCGGGCGAGGAGACCGAGGATGAGATCAAGCAATCTCTGTATGAAGCCTTTGAACTGGATGATATCCGCGGGTTGAATGCGACCTTAAAATCGGTTGGCAGCGGCTCTATGATCGCAAATGGCGAATATGGTGCCGACGCGAGACAGGAGCTTTATACCGAAGCCACGGCGGCATGGGACGATGACGGAGTCCTTTCGGCGGATGCTTATTATATTCAAAGAGATAAAAGTTTGAATGGCAACGGATTGTATGCCTACGGAGGCTTTGCCCGCAACGTTGACTTTTTTGACGGAGGGTACGAGTGCTATACGATTTTGGCGTCCGATGCCGTTGACGATTCGGCGTCTTTGGAGGATAGTGTTTCTGCCATACGCAAATACATAGTCGATAATCAGGATGAAATTATTGCAGAGAGTCATTCTATTGACTGGTTATCCATGATCTGCGACACGGCGGGCAACGTCGGCGAAACGCGACAGGCATATTTTGAAGCATTGGGCGTGTTGTTGGGTGCCATGGAACAGGTTCCCGCCTTTTTCGGCGGAGGACTTGAAATAACGGAAACAGGGTATACGTTGACGTATTCAATGGAGGCTTGCATCGATCTTTTCTGCAATTATATTCTGAAAGGGGTATTGGAGGCCGTCGATGAAAATCCTGAAATGACCTGCGAAGAATTTGCCGGGCTGGATGAAATCGTATTGCTGAGCGATATGTTGTTTGCCGATTACGCGGCGGAGGATATGCAGGGGTTGTTGCGCGTCGCCGTAAAGGAACTGATGGTGACGGGCATGGGCGGCGTCCCTGCAGATGTTGTTTCTAAAATTGATTTCAACGCCATTTTCCCCGCAATTACGGACGGGCAGACGGCGGGCGAATATCTGCGCGCCTGCGTCGCGGACTTCCAAAATATCGTCAGGAGCGTCATGCATGAGCTGGGAGAAACGGACACTTCCGTGGTGGACGGTCTGACGCCGAGAATGTGGATGGAACAGCTTCTCTATGCCGTCGGCAAGATCGAAGTTCCGGATGACGGAAAACTTCTCGATGCCTTCACAAAATGGTATCAAGACGTGAAAGCCGATTGGGCTGCATATGGCGAAGAAGCATCGTTCACTCTGATTTTCAACAACGACAGAGTGCCCGTCGGCTTGGATATTTATATTTCCGCAGAGAAAGAAACGGTCGGCGATGATATGGGATTCACTTTCCTCTTGGACGGACATCTGGATTTTTGTTATGAGGCACCCGAACTTTTTGACCTTACGGGGTATAAATACTATGCAGGCGAGAGAATGCCTGACGCCGAGCTCCAAGACGTCATATCGTGGGACGGGTTTGACGTCGAGTCGGGAACCGATATATCCGGCTTATTGGGCGCGACGATTTCGGTAAGAGAGAACGGCGGCCGCGTCGTCGTTACCCTGTCGGACGATACGGGCGTTCTCGCTACGGGCGAACTTTTTGCCGATCATCTCAACGATCAGACGCAGATTACGGTGGACGGGATGAATTGCATTGCAAATTTCTCATGCAACGCAGACATATTTATCGACGGCGTTCAGATAGAAGGGGTGAGTGTTTCTATCTATTCCGAGGATGAATCGGGCTGGTTGAATGCAGTTTGGAATTCGGCGCCGTTTGAAACCGAGCGGATTTATGAAACGATCGCCTAAGGGCGCAAAGAGAAAAAACGCTTCGGCGCGTCAAAACGCGGCGGAGTTTTGCACGGGGCGGTGAACGTCTTTGTGCGAGGCAAAAACGGCCAAGGGGCGCGGGATATCCCGCGCCCCATTTTTTTTCAAACACTGTCGCAAAACACTTGACAAATTTTTACGGGGGGGGGGTATAATAAAATAGGAATTATATCCTTTTTGGGAAAGAGGATATTCTCAAAATAAAGCATAAGGATGTTTAGCATGATGAAGTACGGGAAAAATTGATAGCATGTTTGGCGGCGTTGGTCTTCGCTCTGTCGGCGTTCGTGCTGTCCGCCTGTCAGCCGCAGGCGGCGGACAATTCCTCGGGCGGCGCCCCGTCGGGCGGGGCGGAGATGACCGAGGAAGAATTGGAAAAGTCCCTTTTGCAGTCGCTGACGCCGGATAAAATTTGCGGTTTGCGGGCAACGCGGCACGAAAAGCGATGGCAGTCGCGAGATTACTCCGAATTCTATTCCGAAACGACGGCGGCGCGGGACGAAGACGGCGTTTTCGGCGCCGATCTCTATCGGACGGAAAGAAGGGGAACCGGAGAACCGGGATCGGACGCCGTGGAATGGGGCGGCCCGCCATATATCTCCGCCGCTTTTTTCCGCGACATCGATTTTTACGACGGCGACTTGGGCGAGGTCTATACACTGTCGGAGACGGGATCCGCCGAAACGGATCTGATGCAGGAAAACATTGCCGCGTTGCAGGAATACATAGCGGACGGAGAGGATGTGCTGTTCCGGCGGGAAAGCGCGACGAGACGGTTTGAGCGGCTCGCGGGGGAAACGCGGCAGGATTTTCTCGCCGCCTGCGGCGTGATCGCGGACGCTTTCGGGCAGATGTTCGCGCTCTTCGACGGCGAAGCGGCTGCGGCGGACGGGGGCTATACGCTCACCTATAATCTGCGGGACTGTGCGGAAGAGTTATACGAAGGTGTGCTCAAGGACTTCCTGCGGAAGATGGACGATGACCCGGACATGACCTGGACGGAATTTGCCGAACTTTCGCAGATCATCGCATTGAGCGACCGCCTCTTCGCCGATGCGTCCGCCGAGGATATGCACGTCTTTCTGCGCGTCGCGGTCAAGGCGTTTCTGACATGGACGTACAACGTTTCCGCGGACGCGATCGAAGCGGCGGATCTCGGTGCGATCCTGCCCGCACCCGGCAAAACGCAGTCGGGGGCGGGGTATCTGCGCGCCTGCCTGGCAAGGCTTCCCGAAATCGTGAAAGAGATCGCGGGCAAATTTGAAAATGAAATCGGATTCGTCGGAGATCAGATAGATTCCGTTACGCCTTATAAAGCCGTATCTTTCGTGCTCCCGCACCTGGGCGGTGATTTGGGGTACAGTCTGGAAGCCAACTTTGCGTCCCTCTATGAAGGGTTGAGCGTGTATTGGGAAAAATACGGCAGGGAAGCCGTTTTAGTTTTCCGCTTCGATGCCGCAAAAAGATTGGCGGGGGTCGATCTTTGCATTGATTTTGACGCAAGAGAGGCGTCCGATATGCCCGAGACGGTATTGAATGTGTCTTACCGTCTGGACTTCCTCTATGAACTGCCCGCGCTGTTCGATCTGGCGGGGTATCGCTGCCACGCAGGCGAAAAGCTGAAAGACGGGGTATATGAAGGAGAGATAGAACTGAGCGGGCATACGCTTGAAACGGGGGCGCCCGTCGGCGCGGCGCTCGGCGTCGGTATTTCCCTGGCAGACGGCAATATGACGATTTCTTTGTCGGACGGCGATGACGTGCTTTGGACGGGAGTGATGTCCGTAAGCGGTGCTGGCGGTGTTACCGGCATGCTTTTCCCGGCGGAATTTACATGGCGGGGAGAGCGCTTTGATTTGTGGGTGGACGTAAGGGGAGTTTTCGGGTCCTCCGTCCTTCCGCAAATCATAGACAGTTTTCCCTTTATCGGCGGTTTCGGCTACCACCTGTGTTCGTATCTCGGCATTCCCATGTCGGAAATTCCCGTCGAATCCGTTTATTTAGAGATCGAGCAAATCGGTTGGCAGGCGGCGGAATATGCCCCCGTCTCGTGGGAAGCGGTGTTGGATACGGAACCGATAACGGAATATATTCGCTGACGATGCGAAAAAAGAGAAAACCGACCCTGCTTCGGCGGGGTCGGTTTTTCGCGTCGTTTTTGATCTTTTTTCGGCGGAAACGGGCAAAGGCAGAGGGTATCAGTCTTTCTCCGCCGCGTTGCTCTCCGCGTGTGCAGTTTCTTCGACGGCGGGTTGCGCTTTGGCTTCGACGGCGGCGTCTCCGCCCGCCGTCTGTTTTTCCGCTTGTTTTTCCGCCGCGGAAAGGCCGACCGCCCGGTCGACGGGCAGCGAAAAGGCGATGCCCTGCCCCGGCGTGTTCAGCCCGACCGCCTTGTAGAGGGCGTGCAGGATGTCGTCTTTCAGCTTGGCGGGGACGAGGATCATCACCATCTCCTTTTCGGGCTGGACGGTGATATGGAAAAAGGTCTCCGCCTCGGGGTTGGCGGTGCCGCGGGCGTGCACCACCGTGCCGCCGCGCGCGCCGAACTCTTTGGCGGCGTCCATCACCGCTTCCGAATAACCTGTGTTGACGATGCAACAAATCATTTCATAGCCGAATTCCATCTTATTTTTTCTCCTCCCGCTTCATGCGGTTATTGCTCAAAAAACTGTAAATCGCCACGCCCACCACGCTCGACAGGGGCACGGTGTAGGCAATGCCCTTGCCGCCCCGTACGGTGCGGAATTTTTCTTCCAGCGCGTCCATTGCCGCGTCCGCTCTTTCCTCCCGCACCAGACTGAAAATGACTGCCCGTTCGGAATCTTCCAGTCCGAGCATATGCCTGGTTTCCGAATTTGCCGTGCCTTCTCCGCGCGTCAAAAGCTGCATATTGATTTCAAAGGACTGCAAAAAATCGGCATAAAATTCAGCTTTGTTCTTATTGACGACGGTAACCAGTAGTTTCAGCTTTTTGGGCGTCAGTTTCTTTTCGATGCTTTCTTTTTTCTTTTCAAAGCGTTGTTTCAGCCTGCCGCGGACGGGCATGCGCGCCGGTTTTTCAATGTGCTTTTCGGGCTTCGTTCTGTCTTTGTTTTCGGACATGGCTTCCTCCTTACATAAAGTCGATGATCTGTTCGTCGTCGGCGTCCAGAATGCGTTTCATGGCGATCTTCTCGCGCATGCGCTTTGTTACGACGGCATGAAAACCGAGCACCTGAATGGTGATGAGCGGGGTCATGGCAACCATCGCCACAATGCCGAAGGCATCCGCCATCACGCTTTCCGCGCCTTGCAGGGTTACGCACGCGCCGATGGCAAAGGGGAGAATGAAGGTGGAGGTCAGAGGCCCGCTCGCCACGCCGCCCGAATCGAAGGCGATCGCCGTGTACAGCTTGGGCACGAAGAAGGACAATCCCAAAGAAAGGAAATATCCCGGGACGAGATAATAGAGAATATTGAAATCGAACACGATGCGGAGCATGGAAAGGCCGATGGAGATTCCCACGCCCACGGAGAGGGCGATCAGCATGGAACGTCGGCTGACCGTGCCGTCCGTCACGCTTTCCACCTGTTTGTTGAGAACGTGTACCGCGGGTTCCGCCAGAACGACCACCAGTCCCAGAATGAATCCGGACGCAATGAGCAGTGCGGGGTGATTTTCCGCCAGTTCCACGCCCATTTTATAGCCGATGGGCATAAATCCGACGGACACCGCCGTTAAAAAGACGACCAGTCCCGCGAACGTGTACAAAATGCCCACGCCGATTTGCAGGAGCTTGCGTTTGGGAAGTTTGAGAATAAAAATCTGAATGAGGGCGAAGAAGAGCACGATGAGTCCGAGTGCCAATCCTACTTCTCCCATGACGTCCAGAATGGTTGCGGGCAACTCGGAAAGTCCGGCCAAAGAATAGTCGGGTACCTGATAAGACATCTCTCCTGTGGAGAAAATACCAAGCAGCATGACCGCGAGGATGGGACCGATGGAGCACATGGCGACCAGTCCGAAACTGTTTTCGCTTGCGTCCTTGCCGCCCAGAGACCCCGCCACGCCCACACCGAGCGCCATGATGAAGGGCACGGTGATGGGGCCCGTGGTTACGCCGCCCGAATCGAAACCGAGGGCGAGGAAGTCCGATTTGTCGGCGATGACCGCCAGCGCTGCCAGCATGAATAGGAACATATAGAAGAACATCAGAAGGGAGGAGAGGCTCTTCTTGAACACCATGCGCAGAATGGAGAGGACGAGGAAGATGCCCACGCCCACGCCCACCGTGACGATGAGCGCCGTTCCGTTGATGAACCCCGCCACCTGCGAAGCGAGGACGGACAGATCGGGTTCCGCCACCGTGATCAAAAGTCCCATGGCAAAGCAGACGGACAGGAGCAGTTGCAAACTCCCCGACCGCGTCAGCCCCGTGCCTGCCTGTTCCCCCATGGGCGTCATGGCGAGGTCGGCGCCGAGGTTAAAGAGCCCGATGCCCAGAATGAGGAATAACGAGCATACGGCAAAAACGCCCACCTCGGTCGCGGTCAGATCGATGAGCGGCGTAAAGTTCAGAAGAATGACGATGAGCGTTACGGGCAGAACGGACGTCAGCGATTCTTTCAGTTTTGTCAGCAATACTTTCAGCACGGACCGTTCCTCCTTTTTCCGCGTCAGAATCTTCTTTTATTGTATCGTAAAAAGCCCTGAAAAGTCAAGTTTATTCGATAAAAAGAAGAAAAAAACCCTTTTTCCCGATATAAAAAATTTTTGCCGTTTTCGCTCTTGCCATACGTTGCGGTTTCTGATTCCATGGCTCTTTGCGGGACAAAATATATGGCTTATTTTCAACAAAAATAAGGTAATTTTATTGACTTTTATCAAAAAAGATGATAGAATATAGAGAATCGTAAGGATCGCCGTCGGCGGTTATTTCTTGCGATGGAAGAAATGAAGAAAAAATTTTTTGGAGGAGAAAAATATGAAAAAAAGAATTTTATTGTCTGTTTTTGCGGCATTGACCCTCGGCGCATGCATGATTTTCGCCGTCGCATGCAGCGGTAACGGCGGCGGTTCGGGCGCAAGCTCGTCGGGTTCGGGCACAAGTTCTTCGGGTTCAGGCACAAGTTCTTCGGGGTCCGCCTCTTCCGGCGGAGACGTTACGGCAAACGGGCAGGTAACCGAAGTCGAGTGGAATCAGAGCTGGCTGCAGAGCGGCGTCGACAACTTCACGATGGAGCAGCAGACGAATGTGGCGGAGGGCTCGGAGCAGAAAATATTGACCGCTATGGACGGCAATAAAGTCTATCAGAAATTTGACATTCAGGGTATGGTCGGAGAATCGTATTATGATATGGAGACAGGCGCGTGTTACAACCGGAGTCCGGACGGTTGGACGGTTACAACCATCGATCCCGATTCCATGACTTTCAATGCGTTCGCGGAATTGTTTGCCTATGAGGATTTCGAATACGACGCGGAAAAGGAATGTTATGTCAACAAGGAAGCGATCACCGTCAATGTGGGACTCGAACAGATCTATGAAACCGTTGAAATTTCTTTTGAAGAGAACGGAAACATTCATCTGAACGTCTCCGCCAAAGTGCAGGCGCAATCGGGGTTGGATCAATACCTGGACGTTACAACGCAATGCGAGATCACAAAAATCGGCACGACGTCAGTCGTTTTGCCGGTTGTCGGCGGAGCGGCATAAAAAGGCAGTAACGCGGCAATCAAAAACAAACGGAACTCTTCCGAAAAAGGGAGAGTTCCGTTTTCTTTTGTTGGTGAATTATACTATTAAGTGCAACAGTGGAGAGAAAAAAAAGGAGTTCATACAAATCTGTGGTAAAATAGAGTT
>CALWCO010000002.1 GCA_944376455.1 uncultured Clostridia bacterium | reverse complement strand
ATAGACTACCCTGAGGACCCGTTTACGGGTAGCAAGTAAAAAGCGCAGCGACTGGCAGGTCGTCCCATGAGTGCTTTACACTCGGTCTAGTAAACTAGGGCTATGCCCGAAAATGAAGAACCTCCCGCTTGGCGGGAGGGTTACTTTTGTTTTGACGCGAAGGAATCAAAAAGAACGGGCAGGGTTCGGAAAAATCTTTGATCTTTCTTTGTTGCGCAATCGGCAAGCCGCCATTCCTTGCAACGGAAATTGCGGGCTTTTTAGGTCTAAAACGGCTTAAAAACCCGCTTTTTTCGTGTTTTTTGACCTTCAATTTCATGTTTTTTTGGCGTTTTGAGGAATAAAGAGCTTTCCGCGGTATTTTATGCGGAAAAAGGAACGACGCGGATATAAAATTTACGGAAATTAAGCTTTCGCCCTGACTTTACAGGACGTCTGTCGGCTTTTTCATCTGAAAAAAGAGTAATTTTTTATCTTTTAGGTTTTTGCGTTCTTCTTCCGAAGGTCTTGACAGAAAATGGTTTTTCTGTTAAAATGGTATAAAATGTGATGCAAATCGCAAACATACAGAGAGAGGACCATTATGGATGAAAAAATGACGCCGTTACACGGCGGGGAAACAGCGGCGGAAACCGTAAGCGCACAGGGACAGGCTGAAAGCGGAAGTTCCGATGCAGGCGCGGTGGCCGTTTCGCAAGGAGAAAAGCAGACCGAGAAGCATCACAAGGGATTTTCTTCCAAATTGGGCTTTGTGCTCGCCGCGGCGGGGTCCGCGGTCGGACTGGGCAATCTTTGGCGTTTCCCGTATTTGGCGGCGAAATACGGCGGGGGCATATTTTTGCTTTGCTATGTTTTGCTTGCCGCAACGTTCGGGTTCTGTCTGTTGCTCCTCGAAATCGCCATCGGCAGAAAGACGGGCAAGGACGCCATCGGCGCCTTCGCTTCCCTCAATAAGAAATTCAAGTGGTTCGGCTTTCTGTGCATTGCCGTACCTGTCATCATTGTGCCGTATTACTGCGTGATCGGCGGTTGGGTCGTCAAATATGTCACGGCATTCGTAACGGGAGACGGAATGCTTCTGGGCGAAAACGCGACGGTGGCAACCTCTCAGGAGTTCTTCGTCAATTTTACGGCGGATCCTTGGCAACCGCTCCTCTTTTTCTTCATCTTTATCGTCGCGACGATAGCCGTCGTTATGGGCGGCGTGCAAAAGGGGATTGAGCGTATCAGTAAAATTCTCATGCCCATTCTGGCAGTGTTGGCCGTATTCCTGATGATTTACGTTGTTTGTCAGGATGGAGCGGGACAGGGCGTGGCGGATCTGTTTATCCCCGACTTTTCCGAATTTAAGTTTGAAACGCTTCTCGCGGCGCTCGGTCAGCTCTTCTACTCCCTGTCGCTGGCCATGGCCATCATGATCACATACGGATCCTATATGAAAAAGGATGCGAGCATTCCGAAGGCGGGGTTACAGATTGCGGTATGCGACAGTACCTTTGCCATCATGGCGGCGACGATCATTATCCCGTCTATTTATGCTTTTTCTCCCAATCCTTCGGAGGCGATCTCCGCATCCGGCCCGTCGCTTATGTTCGTGCAATTGCCTGCCGTGTTCAATAACCTGCCCGGCGGACGGTGGATCGGGCTTCTGTTCTTCGTGCTCGTATTTTTTGCCGCGTTGACCTCTTCCATATCGTTGGTCGAGACCATCGTGGCGGTACTGCGGCAGAACTTGCATCTGAAACGCTGGGCAGCCTGTCTGATCGTGCTCGGGTTTGCGGTCGTGGTCGGCACATTCGCGTCGTTGGGCTTCGGCGTGTTGGACTGGGTAAAGATCGGGGATAAGAATCTGCTCGATATATTCGATTACGTTTCCAACAGCATTTTGATGCCCATTGTGGCCATCGGCACCTGCATCATTGCCGGATATTTCGTCGAAGAAAAATTTCTTATGGATGAAATCGGGTTCAAAAAGAAGGGGATGCGAAAATATTTTCGCATCATGGTGCGGTACGTCGCGCCGCTCTGCATGGCGGCGATCCTCATCAGCGGGCTGTTCCTGAAATTATGACGTGCGTCCATGCCTTGAGGGGAAAAGGGCAGCGATCGCCGTGCAGACCGTGAAAAAGAGCAGATCCCTGCGGTTTCCCTTTGCAGAAAAAAATATAAGGAGCTTGATATGCAACGTTGCGGTCCCGACCCGGATGCAGTCATTCCCAATCCCGCCGTCCCGAGCGTCTGTTTTATTAAAAACGTTATCACTCGTCCCAATATCGAGGTGGGGGAGTACACCTATTACGACGACCCGAAGGGCGCGGAAAACTTTGAAAAACATGTGACGCATCACTATCCCTTTCTCGGCGATAAACTGATCATCGGGAAATTTTGCGCCATCGCCCGAGGGGTGGAGTTCGTCATGAACGGCGCCAACCACCGCATGCGCTCTGCCACCGCATACCCGTTCAACATCATGGGCGGCGGCTGGGAGAAGGCGACGCCTTCCCTCGCCGATTTGCCCTTGAAAGGGGATACGGTCGTCGGCAACGACGTCTGGATCGGGCAGAACGTGACCGTTTTGCCCGGCGTGCATATCGGCGACGGCGCGATCGTCGGCGCCTGTTCGGTCGTTTCCAAAGACGTTCCCGCCTATCACATCGTCGGCGGAAATCCCGCGCGGGTCATCCGCAAGCGTTTTGACGACGAAACGATCGCCTTTCTGCTGCGTTTGAAATGGTGGGATTGGGATGCGGAAAAGATATTTGAAAACATGGAAACGCTTTGCAGCGGCGATATTTCTGCAATCAAAAAAATCAAAGCTTGAATCAACATATATCATGTACTATGCGTAACATAATATATAGAGAAAGTAAGGGCTTTTGCGTGAAGAAAGGGCATTTTTTCCGATTTTTCCGGCGGGGTATCTGAATATTTTTTTGCCGGGGGAAAATATGCTCTAAAACCGTTGACAGCACACGGGAAATATGTTATGATATAAAAAACCGAAAAAAGACGCGGTTTGGATAAAGGAGCGGAAAAATGAACGCGGACGGCTGCGATCCAAGCGACGGCAACCGAAGTATAAAATAAGAAACGATGAGGCATAACCGATATCGGCTATGTCTTTTTGCGTTATAAAAAATATTTACAAAATAAAGGAGGATTTTTCCGCATTTTATGGAAAGTCAGCAACAACACCCATGGCACGCTTTAACGGCAGAGGAAACCGAAAAGATTCTGCAGACGACAGAAGAGGGCCTCAGTGACGAAGAAGCGGCCGAGCGATTGCGCAAGTACGGTAAAAACAATCTGCGCGAGAAAAAGGCCAAGAGCATCGGCAGGATGATCTTTGAACAGCTTACCGACGTTATGGTCATCATTCTTTTGATAGCGGCGATATTTTCGTTCGTGATGAGCTTTTTCGGTGATGAAGGGGTTGCGGAAGGCATCGTCATTCTCGTCGTCATCGCCCTGAACGCGACCATCGGCGTTATCCAGGAAAAGAAAGCCGCCAACGCACTGGAAGCGCTTAAGAGTATGACCGCACCCAACGCGCGCGTCATGCGTAACGGCGAGGAGAGCGTGGTGCCCGCCTCGGAACTGGTGCCGGGAGACATCGTGTATCTTGAAGACGGGTGCATCGTGCCTGCCGACATCCGCATCATCCGCGACGCGAATATAAAAATTCAGGAAGCCGCCCTGACGGGCGAGAGTGTGCCCGCCGAAAAGGACGGGCAGACCGTTCTGCCCGAAAACGCGCCTCTGGGGGATCGCGTCAATATGGCTTACAGCTCGTCCATCGTCATGTACGGCAATGCCACGGGCATTGTTGTCGGTACGGGTATGAACAGCGAAGTCGGTAAGATTGCGGGGCTTCTGGACGAACAGGACGATTTCGATACGCCCATGAAGCGCAAGCTCAATGCCGTCGGCAAGACGCTCAGCGTCGTCGGACTCATCGTATGCGTTCTGATCTTTGCCATCGGCATGATCCGTGACGGTTGGGATGCCTGGGTCAATTACATTTTCATCGCCATTTCGTTGGCGATTTCCATCATTCCCGAAGGTTTGCCCGCCACGTCGACCATCGTCATGGCGCTCGGCGTGCAGCGCATGGCGCAAAAGAATGCGCTCGTCAAGAGCCTGCCCGCCGTGGAAACGCTGGGCGGTGCGTCCGTCATCTGTTGCGATAAGACGGGTACGCTTACGCTCAATAAAATGACCGTCACTTACGTCGCGGTCAATGGGGATTTCGAAGCGGGACGCACGACGTCGGCGGAAGAGCTTTCTTCCCGTTACGGTAAGTCCGTATACGGCGACCTGCTGTCCGCTTGCGCTCTGTGCGTGAACGCCAAAAAGGACCCCGATCATCCGGGCAATATTCTCGGCGATCCGACCGAAGGCGCGCTCGTTCTGTTTGCCGAAAAATTCGGCATCGATGCGGAAATATATGAAGACGCGCACCCGCGTCTCTTTGAACAGCCGTTCGATTCCGATCGTAAACGCATGACCGTTCTCAACAAAATGGAAGAAGGGTACGTTGCCTATACAAAGGGCGCCGTCGACGAATTGTTGCCGCTGTGTACGATGTATCAGACCGAACACGGCGTGCGTCCGATGACGGATGCCGACAGAAAACAGGTTTTGGATCTGTGTAACCGCATGAGCGGCGACGCCCTGCGCGTGCTCGGTTTTGCCAAACGCGTTCATGCGGCCGTGCCCGAAGACGAAGAGGCCGACATCGAAAACGATATGACCTTCATCGGCGTTACGGGTATGATCGATCCGCCCCGCAAAGAGGTCATTCAGGCGGTGGATACCTGCCACGAGGCGGGAATACGCGTCGTCATGATCACGGGCGATCACAAGGTAACCGCCATGGCGATCGCGAAACAGCTTCACATTTTCCGCGAGGGGAACACCTGCATTTCCGGACAAGAGCTCGAAGAAATGACGGATGAAGAGCTGGACGAAGCAGTGAAAACCTGCGTCGTGTTTGCCCGCGTTTCGCCCTCCGACAAACTGCGCATCATCCGTTCGCTCAGACGTTGCGGCGAGATCGCCGCGATGACGGGCGACGGCGTCAACGACTCGCCCGCGCTCAAAGAGGCCGATATCGGCGTCGCCATGGGCATTACGGGCACGGACGTCGCCAAGGATGCCGCCGACATGATCTTGCTCGACGATAACTTCACGACCATCGAATATGCCGTGCGTGAGGGACGGAGGGTATACCGCAATATTCAGAAAGTCATTCAGTTCCTCGTTGCCGGCAACGTCGCGGAGATTCTCATTCTTCTGCTTGCCGTATGTTTCGGCTGGGAGATGCCCATTCTGGCGGTGCACATTCTCCTCATCAATCTGGCGACGGACTCTCTGCCCGCCGTGGCGCTGGGCGTCGATCCCGCCGATTCGAACATCATGAAACAGAAACCCGTGCGTTCGGGCACGCTCTTTGAACGGGGAATGATCTATCGGATCATTCTGCACGGACTGTTCATTTCCGCGGCGGCTTTGGCGGCTTATTTCATCGGTATGAATATTTATGACAATCATGATCATGCCATGACGATGACGTTCATCGTGCTGTCCGTGTCTCAGCTTTCGCACGCGCTCAATCAGCGTTCCAATTACGATTCCATCTTCAAGCCCGGACAGGGACACAACAAGACGCTCTGGTGGGCGCTTCTGGTATCGGCGGCGATCATCGCGCTCGTCGTGTTTGTTCCGCCTCTGCAGATGCTTTTCAGTCTGCAGTCCATTGAATGGGATGAATGGCTGATCTGTATCGCGCTCGCGCTCTTCCCGCTTGTCGCCGTGGAAATTTCCAAGATCTTTATGCGGCTTTATCGTAAAAAGAAGAACGGGCAATAACGGAATACAAGAGAGGGTAAAAAGCCGACTGAAAAAGTGCAGATATAAATCACTGTAATTGTTTATACGCTCGTCGCCTTCCGCAGTGGCGGAAGGCGACGACTTTTTTGTGCTTGATCTGCACGTTTTTTGCAAAATATTTTTTTGTTTATATGTTTTTCGGCTTGCCGCCCGCGGCGAATTTTCGCCGCGGGCGTCATTTCTGCTTTTTATCGTTTGTCCGGTCGTTCCTTTTTCTTTCTTTTATTTTTTACGCGGAAAGAGAAAGGCTGTGTTGTGTTTTCTCGGTGAAAATAAAAAATCGGGTATTGACAAACAGCTCTACATAATATATAATATATAACGTACAATATATAACAATAGAAACAGGAGAGGATGGTATGCCGCCGAAAGCAAAAGTCAGCAAAGAGCGGATATTGCAGGCCGCGATGGCATTGGTGCGAAAAAAGGGGAGCGGCGCATTGACGGCAAAAGCACTGGCGGCGACGCTGTCCTGTTCGACGCAACCGATATTTTGGCATTACGGAAATATGGAAGTTCTGAAAAAGGACGTTTTTCGGGAGGCGCTTGCCGTATTCGGAGAATATTTACGGCGGAAAACGCCCGACGTTTCCCCGTATATGTCCGTCGGCTTGAATTACATTCGTTTTGCCGCGGAAGAGAAAGAGCTTTTTTGTATGCTGTTTATGAGCGATTTCGGACAGACCGATCTGTTCGGCGCGCGTGTGGAGATGGAGTATATCCTCAGCGTCATCGAAGAGAGCGGCGACATTCGCGGGGAAGACGCGCAGACCGTCTATCGGGATATGTGGCTCTTTTCGCACGGGATCGCCGCTATGACGGCGACGGGGACGGCCAATTTTTCGGACGAAGAAGTAAGAACCATGCTCGGCGACGTCTATCGCGGGCTGGTCAAAAATCTGGAAAGCAAAAAAAAATAAAAACAAAGAGGAGTGAACCATGAAGAAGTATGATGCTGTGGTGATCGGCGCCGGGAACGGCGGCCTGGTCGCGGCCGTGCGGCTTTTGCAGGGCGGCGCAAAGACGCTGCTCGTGGAAAAGCACAATTTGCCCGGCGGATTTGCGACGAGTTTCCGTCGCGGAAGATTCGAGTTCGAGGCTTCGTTGCACGAGCTCAACGATTTCGGCACTGCCGACAATGCGGGGGATGTGCGCGATCTGTTCGACGCTCTCGGCGTTACCGATAAAATCGAATGGATGCAGATTCCCGAAGCGTACCGTGTTATTTCACGCGCGGAAAAGCTGGACGCCACGATGCCTTTCGGCGTCAAAGAATTTATCGATAAGATGGAGAGCTATGTCCCCGGCAGCCGCCCGTCGATGACGAAATTTTTCGATCTCGCGGAAGAGATTCGTCTGGCGCAGGCGTACAGTTCTTCCGTCAACGGCAAGACCGATTCCAAAATCATGGTGGGGCAATACGGCAATTTTGTCCGCTCGGGGTCTTATTCGGTCAACGAAGTGCTTGACGCTCTCAAAATGCCAAAAAAGGCGAAGGATATTCTCAACGCATACTGGTGTTATCTGGGCGCGCATTGCGACGATCTGAGCTTTGTGCACTATGCAAGCATGGTCAATCGCTACATTCGCCGCGGCGCGAGTATGCCCAAGATGCGTTCGCATGAAATTTCTCTTGCATTGGTGGAACGCATCCGCGAGCTGGGCGGGGACGTTCTGTTCAATACCGAAGCCGTGAAGATCCTGACCGACGAGAAAGACGGCGGGGTGAACGGCGTCGTGCTTGCCGACGGCACGCAGATCCAAACCCGTCATGTCGTCGCCAACTGTGCGCCGCATGTCGTGTTCGGGCGCATGATGGACAAGGTGCCGCAGGCGGAAGTCAAGGCTACCAATGCCAGAAAGTTTGCGGGCAGAGGAATGACCATGTTCCTCGGATTGGATGCGGACGCCGACGAACTCGGCATCGAAAATCATAACTATTTTCTGTATGATACGATGGACACTGTTGCGCAGTATAACAACATGAAGACCATCAAGGATAACGAAGTGCAGGCGACCGTCTGTCTCAATCGGGCCTATCCCGAATGCTCGCCCAAGGGTACCTGCATGATGTACTTCACGACGCTCTATATGTCCGACGACTGGGCAAACGTCAAAGCGGAAGACTACTACAAGACCAAAGATTATGTCGCAAACAAGATGATCGATCGTTTCGAACAGGATACTGGCGCGAAATTGCGCGGGCACATCGAAGAGATCTCCGTGGCGACGCCCATGACCTATGCCCGTTATTGCGGACACCCGCAAGGGGTCATTTACGGCTATGAATCCCAGTACTGGGACGGGCTGATGCCTCGTTTGTTGATGATGGGCGAGGATCACACGATACGCGGTCTGCGCTTTGCAGGCGGTTATGCGATGCGTCTGTCGGGATATTCGAGCGCGTATTTTTCGGGCGATATTTCCGGGCGTCAGACGGTCGGCGACATCAGAAAGGAGGGTTGAGACATGGCTTTCGTATTCAAAAAACAGATATTCGGATTTATGGATCTTCTGCGGTTTAAGAAACTGGTGCCCAAACGTCGGGAAAAGCTCGCCGAAGGCTCGGACGCACCTCTGCCGAAGACATACGCCGTCAACGAAACAGCGAAAATCCTGCATCCCGGCTATCAGAGCGCAAAACTCGTCTCCGTCGAACAGAATACCGCGGATACCAAGACATATACCTTTGAAACGGAAAAACCGTTTTATTTCCGTGCGGGACAGTATATCACCGTGGGATGTAAAATCGGAGAGAGCGAGGTCGCCCGTCCGTATGCCGTTTCTTCCGCGCCCAAAGCCGCGCTGGAAAAGAAAGTGGCGGTTACGGTCAAGAAATGCGGCTATTTCAGCGGTTATCTCTTTGACGAAGCCAAAGTCGGGGATATGTTCGTGCTGGGCGATCCATCGGGCGAGTTTTGTTATGAACCCGTCAAAGACGTGCCGCACATCGTCGCCCTTGCGGGCGGCAGCGGCATCACGCCTTTTTACAGCATGGCGCAGGCGATTGCCGACGGAACGAACGATTTCAGGCTGACCGTTTTTTACGGTGCAAAGACCGAACAGGAGATCATCTTTAAAAAGGAACTGGATGCCCTGGTTTCGGATAAGATCAAAGTGATCTATGTCCTCAGCGACGAGGAAAAAGAGGGGTATGAACACGGATTCATCGGCGCGGACTTGCTGAAAAAGTACGTTTCGGGCGATTTCACCGTCATGATGTGCGGCCCTGCGGCAATGTACGCGTTTGCCGATCGGGAATTGACCGCTTTTGCTCTACCTCTGCGTCGCATCAAAAAAGAGGCAAACTGTGTCGGCGCGCGCGACGTCGAGCCGAAGACATGGCAACTGACCGTGCACATCGGCTTTGAAACGTTCACCGTTCCCGCCGATGCCCGCGAAACCGTTCTGGTCGCCATGGAGCGAGCGGGACTGAAAGCGCCTTCCAAATGCCGCGCGGGCGGTTGCGGGTTCTGCCACAGCAAACTTTTATCGGGAAAATTCAGTCTTGCGGGTGCGGACAAACGCCGTCTTGCCGACGGGAAATTCGGGTATATCCATCCCTGCTGTTCCTATCCGGATTCGGATATGGAACTCATTGTTCCCAAAGCCGATTTGCCCGAAGGGATGTAAAGGTATAACGGTTGATCTTTTCTGAATACGTCTTTTTCGCTATGTGAAAAAAACAGAATAAAACCTCTGAAAAATACAGTAAAATTTTTTCGGAGGTTTTATTGATTGCAATCGGAAAAACCAAGGGCGTATGAATTTTGCCGCTTTTTGTCCTGCGCAAAAGGAGCAAGCTAAACGCATAAAGTATTCGCACAAGGGGCAAAAAGGTAAACTTTTCGAAGGAGTTAAAAAAATGACCATACATCACGACAAAATGGCATACGGAAAACTTGCCTCCATGCGGGAAGAGCTCGATGAAAGGGGTATAGACGATCTGTTGCGTGCATTCAACGGCGAGGAAATGCTGGATGTTGTGGACGAAAACGGCGAGCCGACGGGCGATCTTGTCGGACGGGAAGAAGCGCACGAAAAAGGAATCCGTCACCGCACCGCACACGTCTGGCTGTATCGTGAAAAAAACGGATCCGTACAGCTCCTTTTGCAAAAACGCTCCGAGCATAAGGATTATGCGGGATGTTACGATATTTCCGCGGCGGGACATCTGCGCGCGGGAGAAAGTTCTTTGTCGTGTGCTTTGCGGGAGCTGGAAGAGGAGCTCGGCATAACGGCCGATGAAAAAGATCTGCGCCGTTGCGGAAAACGCATTTTTTGCTTTCGCGGCAAGGGCAAAGACGGTCGTCCGTTCATTGACAATCAGGTGAGCGGCGTCTATCTTTTGCGTTGCGAAAAAGAGGAAAGGGAGTTTTCTCTGGATGCCGACGAAACGGAAGAAGTCAGATGGGTGCAGTTTGAGGATTGTTTCCAAAAAGTAAAAAACAACGGTTTCAAACACTGTATTTACACCGAAGAGTTAGAGATTTTGCGTGATTTTCTAAAAATATAAAGTACTATGCGTCGCATAAAATTGTATATTTTGCGGGAAAGATTGAGCAATCATAGGAAAAAGTTATTATAATTCATGCAATATAAGTATTTGACATAATGCCTCGTCGGGTTTATAATACAGGTATATCTTTTTATTGTACGGTAACTTTTCGGAGAGAAAAAGCATGAATTTAGAAGAATACAAGCAAAGAACGGCGCGGCGGGAATATATTGCGGCGGGCTCGGAAGCGCATGAGCTGATGACGCAGGCGGCGCATGAAGCGCAAAAAATTATGGCGGAAATCAACGGCGGCTATCATACGCCCGAAGAATTGCGCGTCTTGTTTTCGCGCCTGATCGGGCAAGAAGTGGATGAAAATTTCGTGTTGTTTCCGCCGTTTTATACCGATTTCGGAAAAAACATAACGTTGGGCAAGAGCGTTTTTATCAATTCGGGTTGTTGTTTTCAGGATCAGGGCGGCATTGAGATCGGCGATGGCTGTCTGATCGGGCATCAAGTGGTATTGGCGACGCTCAATCACGATCTGACGCCCGAAAGCCGCGGCAGTATGCTGCCCGCCCCCATAAAGATAGGTAAAAACGTGTGGATCGGCGCGCACGCCACGCTTTTGTCGGGTGTTACCGTCGGGGACAACGCCGTGATTGCCGCGGGCGCGCTCGTCACCAAAGACGTGCCGAAAAATGCCGTTGTCGGCGGCATACCTGCAAAGATCATTAAAATGATAGAAAATGCAAAATAAAACTTGTCTTTCGTCGGGGATTTTTTTCGATAACAAAAGTGCATCACGCATACGGGAAACGCCTTCGACGGAAAACCTTTCGGCAAAAAATAAAATATAGATAAAGGAGAATTTTGCGATGTTAGGGAACTTTACTTTTTGCAACCCCACAAAGCTGTATTTCGGAACGGACGCCATGAAGGGGCTGGACGAAGAACTGCCCAAATACGGAAAGAATGTTTTGCTCGTTTACGGGGGCGGCTCGATCAAAAAGAGCGGTCTTTACGATCAGGTTATAAAAATTCTGAAAGCCAACGGCAAGGAAATTTTTGAGGATGCGGGCGTTATGCCCAATCCGACGGTGAAAAAACTTTACGAGGGTGTGGAGCGCGCCCGCAAGGCAAAGGCCGATCTCATTCTCGCCGTCGGCGGGGGATCGGTGTGCGACTATGCCAAGGCCGTCTCCGTTTCCGTGTTCTGCGACGAGGATCCCTGGGAAAAATATTATCTCCGTTTTGAGGAACCTTCCTGCAAGATCGTGCCTGTCGGATGTGTTCTGACAATGGTCGGCACGGGCAGTGAAATGAACGGGGGATCGGTCATCACCAATCATGAGCAGAAACTCAAAATCGGGCACGTTTTCGGCGAAGAAGTTTTTCCGAAATTTTCCGTATTGAATCCCGAGATTACCTACACGCTTCCCAAGTATCAGATGGTTGCCGGTTTTTACGACATCATGTCGCACATTCTGGAACAGTATTTTTCGGGCGAGGACGACAATACTTCCGATTATCTCATGGAGGGGTTAATGCGTTCGCTCATACACAGCTCTCTGATCGCGCTGAAAAATCCGAAAGACTATGAAGCGCGCAGCAATATCATGTGGACGGCGACCTGGGCGCTCAATACTCTCGTGGCGAAGGGAAAGACCACCGATTGGGAAGTGCATATGCTCGGACAGGCGGTCGGCGCGGTGACCGACGCCACGCACGGCATGACGCTCGCGGCGGTATCTATGCCGTATTACCGTCATATCCTCCCGTACGGACTTTCCAATTTCAAGCGGTTCGCCGTCAACGTATGGAACGTGGATCCGACAGGCAAAACCGACGAAGCGGTTGCCGAAGAGGGCTTACGGGCCATGGAAAAATGGATGAAAGAGCTTGGACTGGTCATGAATATAACCGATCTCGGCGCCAAAGAGGATATGCTCGACGATCTCGTCAATGCGACTTTGATCATGGACGGCGGGTATAAAGTGCTGAACAAAGAGGAAATCCGCGATATTTTCAAGGCAAGTTTCTGATTGGTTTTACAAATTACCGTAAAAGTTAAACCTTACAGATCCCGTCGGATTGAATGCCGACGGGATGTATGGCGTTATCGCATAAAAACAAACAAAGTTGTCTTTTGCCGTGCGAAAGAGGAATGATTTTACCGTAAAGCGGAAAAAATAAAAATATAAGAAAATTTTTTCGGTATTGAAAACAGGTGAAAATATAAATTCAAAGAACAGGAATTCAGAGGAAATTGGTTTCTATGAAGGATATAAATAATATTCTGGAACAACAGAAAAAATTTTTTCAGAGCGGTGTGACGCTTTCGGTGGATTTTCGCATTCAGATGCTGAAAAAATTGAAAAACGCCTTAAAATTGTATGAACAAGAAATCGCATCGGCACTCAATGCCGACCTCGGCAAGAGCGATTTCGAAAGTTTTATGTGCGAAACGGGACAGGCTCTTTCGGAAATCGGGTACATGATCAGAAACGTCCGCAGGTTTTCCAAAGAGAAGACCGTCCGCACGCCGATGTCTCAATTTGCCGCAAGGAGCTATCTCAAACCGTCGCCTTACGGCAACGTACTCATCATGAGCCCGTGGAATTACCCGATTCTTCTCACGATCGATCCCATCGCCGACGCCATTGCGGCGGGGAATACGGTCATCGTCAAGCCGAGTGCCTATTCGCCCGCGACAAGCGCGCTCCTCGAAAAGATGTTGGGGGAGATCTTCCCGCCCGAATATATAGCCGTCGTCACGGGCGGCAGAAAGGAAAACGCCGCGTTGCTCGATCAGAAATTCGATCTGATCTTTTTTACGGGCAGTCAGAACGTCGGCAAAGAAGTGCTCCGCCACGCCGCGGAACACCTGACGCCTGCCGTTCTGGAACTCGGCGGAAAAAGTCCCTGCATCGTCGATGATACGGCGAAAATAAAACTTGCCGCCAAACGCATTGTATTCGGAAAATTCCTCAATTGCGGACAGACGTGCGTCGCGCCCGATTACGTTCTTTGTCAGAGTTCCGTCAAAGACGAACTGTTGCGGGAAATTATTTTGCAGATCAGGGCGCAATTCGGCGAAAATCCTTTGGAAAATCCCGATTACGGCAAGATCGTCAACGAAAAACATTTCGATCGGGTATGTTCTCTGATCGATGCGCAAAAGGTCGCTTGGGGCGGTAAATCGGATAGGGCGCGCCTGAAGATCGAACCCACCGTTTTGGACAACGTCACCTGGGAGGACGCAGTCATGCAGGAGGAAATATTCGGCCCCATAATGCCGGTATTGACTTTCGAAAAGACGGAGGATATTTTTTCGCTCCTTGCAGACAAACAAAAGCCGCTCGCGCTCTATATGTTCTCGGAAAATCGGGAAAATATCCGTGCGGTCACGGAACGTTGTTCTTTCGGAGGCGGCTGTATCAACGATACGATCATTCATCTTGCCACCAGTGAAATGGGTTTCGGCGGCGTCGGGGAGAGCGGCATGGGCGCATACCACGGCAAAGCTGGTTTTGATGCATTCTCTCACACCAAGAGCATCGTGGACAAGAAAACCTGGGTGGATATGCCCGTACGCTATCAGCCGTACAAAAGGGGCAGTTCGGATAAAATGTTGCATATGTTGTTGAAATAAATTCTATGGAACAACTACGGAGCGGAAAAATTTCCGCTCCGATCTTTTTTGATATAGCGGTTGTATTCGGCAAAATCCGATCGGATCTGACGGTTTTCCGCGCGGGAAAGGGGGACTGACTGACACATAAAAATACGTCTAAAAAAGGACGCCGCGGATACCGTGGCGCGTTGAGACGAGGGAAAGGGAACGCGCGGAAAAGGCGTAATGCGATAACGGCAACGGACGGACAACCGCGGTTTGCGTCAGCAAACCGCGGCCGTCCGTTGCTTTTTCTTGTTGTGTTGTGCCGTACATTTTGAGCGGCGTCCGACGTTGCCCGTCGGAAAGGTTGTCCTTCTCTTGCGGATTTTTTTGTCTCATCAAAGCATACCGTCCAAGCGCCCGCGCTTTTTCGGCGAGTCCGATCATTCCAATTCCGTTCAGTGTTCGTTTCCGTTCCGTTCTTTTACGAAAATCAGGATTTTATAGGGCAAACTTATTTCCCGTCGGCGGTCAATCCGATTGATGGAAACGAAAACGAATTCAGCCTCTTCTGCGCCTTCCGTATCGGAATAAACCGATCCCCGGTACTCAAATTTTCCTCTTTTGTCTTCCTTCCATTCGGTTTTATACCCGTGACCGCGAACGATGGTGACGACGGAGAAGGAGGAATACCGCTTATCCTTCGCGGTCTCCCTGTATCCTAAAGCTCGCAACGCCTGTACGATGCCACGGGTGTCCGCGCGGGAGATGATTTCTTCTGTTTGTTCGGGTGTCATGTTCTGCAGTCCTTATTTGTTGATTAAAAAATAAATCACAACATTATAATATTGTTAAACAAGAATACTTTTTTTGTGTGTCGCTTCATTTTTTCGGTTAATTTTTTCTGGCGCCGAGCAAAATTTTCAGGATGAGCTGAATGATGCGCAAGACGGCAATGATGAATTGCAACGCATATTCCACCATATAGCTCCGATAGATTTTTTTGACGATGACGATCTCTTCTCTTGTCAGATCGGCTTTCAAGAAAACCAGCGCGCGCTTCATCGCTTTCTTTTCCACGGGAATATTCAAAAGCGTTACGATAAATCCGAACAGGATAAAAATCAATCCGAGAACCGTTGCGATGAGGGAAAACAGAAGCGTTTGCGCGACGAATACATCGATCAGAAAGCCTATGACGACCAAGGGGATGAACAGATACGGCCCGAACACGCCTAGGCCCTGCAAACGGCTCCGCACGATCATTTTTGCGTTTTTGTTTTTGTGCTGTTCCGCAAGCGCAACTTTTTGCGCCGCCATCGCCACGGCCGTAAGGCTGGGTTTATTGATGGTGCGCATACGCAGATAGACCGTTTTTTTGGAAATGCTGTAATGGTTTCCGAACAAAACGGTTCGAATAATCCCGCATTTTTTAACCTGTACATCGGGCATTCCGTTCAGATCGAGAAGCCTGCGCGCGTATTCCGCGCCGGAAAGACCCAGGGAATTGTTTGTGCGGTTTCCGCGCCAATATCCGACCGCAACGGCGATTTGAGCGATCAGTGCCGCAATGATTGCGATTCCGAGCAAAATGCCCACCGCAATGTAGGCAACTTCCAATCCGTCGACATTTGCCGCCAATAAATTAAACATTTTCCTTACCCCCTTGTTTAAAATATTATAAGACTATAAGACAAACAGCAACAATGACGGCAATTCGTATGAGCCAGGAAACAAGTTTATAAATTCTTCTCCGTCTGCGTGAAATCTTGTCAAGAATGTATGCGGCATTGTCTATCCGCGCGATCGTCCATTCCGATACCGTAACCGCCGGGACGGGGATGCCGGTCTTTTTGTTTACGAAATGATTAAACCGAATCCAAACCTCTTGCATTTGTCTGCCGCCCAACGTGATGCTGCAATCCAAAGCATAATCAAAGCGGGAATATCCGGGCGTGAACAACCCCAATATTCCGATGATCCAGAAAAATGCGGCATACAGCCACCAGTTCCGATGAGAAAGTTCGGGACGCCGGATTGCCCGCAAAACAACGGTTCCGTCCGGTGAAAGGGGAGCGTCAATAAACTCTCTTCCGTTTTCTTTTTGAACGTTTAACTTTTTTCCGTTGGAAAAAAACAAAACATCCGCTCTGTTGATGACAAAAATTTTCATGGTCTCCTCCTTAAACCAATTTAATATAATACAGGAGGGCGGCGATCAGGAGAAGAAGGACGGCCAAGGATACGGACACGATTCTTCCCGCTTTGTGCGCCGGGTCCCGATTGCGGAGGATTAAGAATAGGAGAACTGCGGATATGATCGTGCATGCCCCTATAAGAACGGGCATTGCAGTCTGATATACCGTAATCAGTTGATCCGATAATTCCTGTAACCCGTTCAGATCGACACTGTACAGCGCTCGGAAGGACTCATTCAGCAACAAAAGGAAAAAACTCATAATCGTGATGGCGATCAGAACGAGTAAATAAAGCGCCGTACCGATAAATGCGACCCCTATGAATATTCTGGAAAGAACAGGCAAAATTGTTGCAATCGCGATCACCCAATTGACGCGAAGCAGCGTTCGGCAAAGCCTGTCTTTGAATTGCATCTGCTGCAAAGTATTTTTCATTGCCCGCACCGCACCTTTCACTTTTTTTTCATTGTATCAAAAAAAGACGTTCTTGTCAAGATGGAAAAAATAAAGGACCGTCCGCCTTATAAAGTGAGTGGGGAGGGCGAATGTATTTGCACCGCAAATACAGGAGGCGAAGCATATATAAATTTGACCGTTTTATTTTATAAAACCATCGAAAGATAAAAATAATACGTTCAAGGAACAAAAGTCTTTTTCGGCAAAAGATTTTTGTTTGACTTATTTGTCTGTAACTGTTAAAATTATATTGCCTTCGGAAACAAAGAGAAGTTTTCTAACACTTTTTACTAACATTTTAAGCGGTTTGTTAACGTTTATCGTGGTTTATGGTGTGTTTTTATCCTATATATAGCATAAAAAACACCAAAGCCACAACATATTGTGGTTTTGGTGTTTTGGCAGGGGAGACGCGATTCGAACACGCAACCGACGGTTTTGGAGACCGTTGCTCTACCGTTGAGCCACTCCCCTAAGCACGAAGTATATTATACAATATTATTTTTTTTTCGTCAATTATTTTTAATGATAAAAAGAGGCATAAAAATGAAAAAACAATTTAAACTCGGTGTCATCGGCGGAGGCTTCATGGCGTATGCCATCGTCAAGGGCGCAATCGAAAGCGATTTTATCCGCGCCAACAAGATCATTGTCAGCGATTGCAACGCGGACAGCTTGCAAAAATTCAAGGATTACGGCTGTTTTACCGTAACGGACAACCGCAAAGTCGCAGAAAATTGCGATTACCTTCTCTTTGCGGTCAAACCGCAGAACTTCCCCGCCGTAAGCGAGGAGATCAAGGGGGCGGACTTTGAAAACGTCGTTTCCATCATGGCGGGGATCGAAAAGAAAAAGATCCGTGCCGCGTTGCCGAACGTCAAGCGGGTTTGCCGCGTCATGCCCAACCTGCCTTGTTCCATCGGTTCGGGAATGGTCGCCGCCGACGCGTCCGATTATACCGAACAGGACGATCTGCAGTTCTTTGCGGGGCTGTTTGATGCGTTGGGCGCCTATCGTTCCGTGGACGAGTCCAAGATGCACGCCGTAACGGGCATTTCCGGCAGCGGTCCCGCCTATGTGTTCCTGTTCATCAAGGCGCTCATCGAGGCGGGAAAGAAACAGGGACTGACCGAGGACGAGGCCTGCGTTCTGGCGGCGCAGACGGTCGCGGGCGGCGCGGATATGTATATCCATGAAAAAGAAAATACGGACATCGATACGCTCATCAAGCGCGTTTGCTCCAAGGGCGGTACGACCGAGCGTGCCATGCTGTCTTTCGAAAAGGATAAATTCATCGAGATCGTGGAACGCGCCGTGGAGGCCTGCGTACAGCGTTCAAAGGAACTGGCGGAGTGAAAAAAGTAACGATATACACGGACGGAGCCTGTTCGGGCAATCCGGGCGTCGGCGGTTGGGGCGCTCTGTTGCAGTACGGCGATTACCGCAAGGAAATCAGCGGCGCCGAGGCGGATACGACCAACAACCGCATGGAGGTGTTTGCCGTCATTCAGGCGCTGTCCCTTCTGAAATATCCCTGTGAAGTTGATCTGTACAGCGACTCCGCCTATACGGTCAATGCCATCGAAAAGGGCTGGCTTAAGGACTGGGAAAGATCGGGGTGGAAAAAGGCGGACGGAAAAGCGGTGCAAAACGTCGATCTTTGGCAGGAGCTTTCCGACCTGCTCGGCAGGCATCGTGTGCGGTTTCATAAAGTCAAAGGGCACGCCGACAACGAATTCAAGGACCGTTGCGACCACCTCGCCACGTCGGCGATCAAGGAATATAAAAAGGTTCATCCCGCGGCTTGCGATCCTTCGCAGGGAAGGGCGGAAGAGTGGGATTTATAAAAATCATTTTTGCGGCATATACTACATATACGATCGGAAATGGGTGTGGATATGCGTGCAAGAAAACAAGACAAACGGGAAAAGAACAGAAAAAAGCAAATGGACGGGAGAGAGCGGATTGCCGTTTTGACGGCGATCACGCTCCTGGGCGCCTGCGGGTTTATCCTTACGGCGTTCCTCCCGTCTTTTTTTACGGGCAGTTTTTTCATGCGTTACCGTGTTTACATCACGGTCGCAGTGGCCGCCGCGCTCCTTACGGGGGTTACTTTGGCGTATTCTCTCTTTTTTGCGGGGAATAAGACGGGATACCGCATGAGCCTGTCGGCGATCTTTCTGCTCGATTTTTCGCTGGCAATTTTTTGCTTGCTTTCGGCAACGGGCTTTCTGGAGGCGGCGAATGACCCGGAATCGTTCAGAGCGTACCTTCTGTCGGCGGGCGCGTGGATGGATGTGCTCTTCATCGTATTGCAATTTTTGCAGGTCGTCGTCTTGCCCTTGCCGAGTTTCGTGACTTTGCTCGCCGGTACTGCGTTATTCGGTGCGGTAAAGTGCTTTCTTTACAGCTATTTTTCCATTGTAGCGGGATCGGTCGTCGCTTTTCTCATCGGTCGTTTTCTCGGCGTCCGCGCCGTCAAATGGATGGTGGGGGAAGATACGCTCGAAAAATGGATGAACAAAATGCGCGGCAAAGATAATCTTCTGCTGACCGCCATGTTTATTTTGCCGCTTTTTCCCGACGATGTGCTCTGTTTCGTCGCGGGCTTGTCTTCCATGACCTTGCTTTATTTCGTCGGCATGACGCTCGTTGCGCGCGGCATAGCCGTCGCGGGCACCTGTTTTTTGGCCGGCGCGTTGCCGTTCACCACTTGGTGGGGAATCCTCGCCTGGGTCGGTGTATGGGTTACGGAATTTGCGCTTTTTCTGCTTTTCCGTAAAAATCAGGATCGTTTGCAGCGCTGGTTGCACCGCAGAAGAACAAAAAATAAGGGCGCGAAATCTTCCGCTTCCTGAAATTTTTGTCTTAAAAAAGCCAAATACAGCCAAGTGTAGAAGAAACGAAATGAAAATATACACTTTTTGCAATATAATAAAAAATCTTTGTAAAAATATTAAAAATAGTGTTGCATTTTATAAAAATATGTGATATAATAACCTCAGTGGTAAAGAAAATACCGCATGAGGTTGTTTTTTTGGGGAAAAGGGGGAACAAAATGAAGAACGTAATCGTAGGGCAGTCGGGAGGGCCGACGGCAGTCATCAATTCCAGTTTGCTGGGCGTATTCAAGACGGCGCGCGATCGCGGGGCGGATATTGTATACGGCATGGTACACGGCATCAAGGGACTGCTGGACGGAAAGGTCGTCGATCTCTCCAAACAGATCAAGAACGATCTGGATATGGATCTTTTGAAACGTACGCCTTCTTCTTTTCTCGGTTCCTGCCGCTATAAATTGCCGGACATCGAGGGGAACGAAGGAACGTATGAAGAGATTTTCAAACTGCTGAATGAGCTTGAAATCTATGCGTTTTTCTATATCGGCGGCAACGACTCCATGGATACGATCAAGAAATTGTCCGATTACGGGGAGTCCGTCGGCAGTCCGATCCGATTTATCGGCGTGCCTAAGACCATCGATAACGACCTCGCCATCACCGACCATACTCCGGGATACGGCAGTGCGGCGAAATACATAGCATCCACCACAAAAGAAATTATCCGCGACGGGCTGGTGTACGATTATCCCGTGGTATCGGTCATCGAAATCATGGGGCGGAATGCGGGTTGGCTCACGGCAGCGGCCGCGCTTGCCCGAAGCGAGGATTGCGAGGGCGTGGATCTCATTTATTTGCCCGAGCGCACGTTTGATCTCGACGCTTTTTTGGAAAAAGTCGGTGAAGTCTGCCAAAAGAAAGGTTCTGTCGTCATTGCGGTGTCTGAAGGCATTAAAATTGCCGACGGCAGATATGTTTGCGAACTGTCCGACCACGTGGATTACGTGGATGCCTTCGGGCATAAACAGCTCGCCGGGACGGCGCGCTTCCTTGCCGGAAAAGTAGCGGAAAAATACGGCGTCAAGACAAGGGCAATCGAACTTTCGTCCTTACAGCGTTGCGCGTCGCATATCACCTCGCGCATCGACGTCACGGAAGCGTTCAATGCCGGCGGTGCGGCCGTAAAAGCGGCGTTTGAGGGTATGAGCGGTAAGGTGATTACCCTGAAGCGTATTTCCGACGATCCGTATATGTGCGTCACCGAACCCGCCGATGTGCATTTTATCGCCAACGTGGAAAAGAAAGTGCCCGACGAATGGATCAGCGAGGACGGTACATATGTCAAAGAACAGCTGGTACATTATATTCGTCCGTTGATACAAGCGGAAATCGCACCCTTGTGGGTCGACGGGTTGCCGCGGCATCTCATTTTGGAACGTTGAGAAACGTATTTTTAAAATTGTCTATCGTGTGATACATTGAACACTCCTTGTAAAACGAACCCGCCCGTCGGTATCCGACGGGCGGGTTCGTTTTCTTGAATGTTTTTGTTTTGCGTGCCGTCATTGCAGACTGGATTTGCGTTCGCGAAAGATAACCTTTGAGACTCGACGTGTGGCCCCAAGACGGGAACGTTGCGAAATTCCAAATTTTTAACGCGCGCCGTATGCCTTTTTTCGGCTCGGGGCTTTTCCGTGCGTAGAAGGAGCGGAGCTTTCGCTTATTCGTTTCGACAATGACGCAGGCATTGCTCGTTTGCTTGACTTCGGGGTTTTCAAAAAGAATTGACGAAAAAGTCGGAATATGTTAAAATAAGAAAAATTCTTGGAATTCCCATAAGAAAGGACAAATTGCTTTGAGGTTCCGTTGAAACGACGGGACGAATCCGTTTCGCCGATGTGTAAAGAGCGGATGCGGGAAAAAGAATGGAACGGCTGAAAAGGAATGGCGACGGATCTGATTTATTCCGTCGGAAAAAATAAATATGAAAAAAGTCATAGTGGTCGGGGGCGGTGCGTCCGGTCTGATGGCGGCATATGCCGCTGCAGCGAAAGGCAATGCCGTGCTCCTCATCGAGCGAAACGAAAAACTCGGAAAAAAGATCTATATTACGGGAAAGGGACGTTGCAACGTCACCAACGATGTTCCGCCGCAGGAATTTTTAACGCACGTGGTGCGCAATTCCAGGTTTTTGACGCGCGCCGTGTATGCCTGTCCGCCGCAATCCGTGAAAGATCTGATCGAATCCAAGGGCGTGCGCTTAAAAACAGAACGGGGGAATCGGGTTTTTCCCGTATCCGATCATGCCAGCGACATCACCAAAGCGCTCGCCCGCGCCTGTGAGGATGTCGGCGTAGAAGTTCATCTGAACGAAAAAATGCTTGATTTTGACATTATAGATAGTACTATGTCTGGCATAATAACGGATAAAGCGCGCTATGAATGCGATGCTTTGCTCGTTTGCACGGGCGGGCTTTCCTATCCGTCGACGGGTTCGACGGGCGACGGGTATCGTTTTGCGCGCAAAGCGGGGCACCGCATTGAGGAGCCGACGCCCTCGCTGACGGGCGTCAATCTCAAGGGACGGGATCACGTCGGCATGCAAGGACTGTCCTTGAAAAACGTATCGCTGACGGCGCGCAAAGGCGGCAAGCGACTGTATGAAGGGTTCGGGGAACTTCTGTTCACGCATTACGGCATTTCGGGACCGATCGTTCTCACGTTTTCCGCCGTCGCGGCGCGCGAGCCGTTGAAGGAAGTTTCGCTTTCGCTCGATTTCAAACCGGCATTGAGCGAGGAGGTGCTCGATGCGCGGCTGTTGCGGGATTTTTCCGCCATGAAGAACAAGGCGTTGCGCAACGCGCTGGGCGCGCTTCTGCCCGCAAAGGCCGTTGATTTCGTGCTCGAAAAAGCGGGCGTTTCGCCCTTGAAACAGGTCAACGCCGTTACCCGTGAGGATCGCCGCGCGCTGGTGCGGACGGTCAAGAATTATCCTTTGCAGTCCGTCTCCCTGCGCGGTTTTGAAGAGGCCGTCGTCACCTGCGGCGGCGTGGACGTTTCACAGATCAATCCCGCCACCATGGAGAGCAAATTGGTAAAAGGACTGTATTTTTGCGGCGAAACGCTGGATGTGGACGCTTTTACCGGCGGGTTTAACCTGCAGATCGCCTTTTCCACGGGGTTTGCGGCGGGAAATTCCATCGGATAAAATCGGGAAGAAAACGCTGTTTACTTATTTTATAAATCGAATCGTTTGTGTTCTTTTTATAAAACATTTAATTGCCGTTTGACTTTACGGGAAGAATGGGGTATAATGATTTCACAATCCGATGAGGATGATGAAAATTTTTTCAAAAAATGAAAAACATATAACAATATACTTTAAATTAAGTATACTCTCTTTGTTCGAGATAAAGAGCGTTATTGTTGCCAATAGGGTTGTAAACTGTCTTTGAAGGCCGGAAGGGGCAACTTCCGCTTGAATGCGGATAAAATTTGCGCGGGAGAGGAAGGAGCGGATTTTTATGAATTTTATACGCGGAGCAACCACAATCACAGAAGATACGCCCGAAGAAATACGCGCCGCAACGGAGGAACTGCTCCGTGCGATCGCACGGGAAAACAATCTTGACGGCGACAGCGTTCGCGCCATCATTTTTTCCACGACACAGGACATCTATTCTGCCTATCCGGCCAAAGCCGCGCGGGAATGCGGCTTTGAAAAGGCGGCACTGTTTTCGGCGGCAGAGCCGCTGATCGAAGGGGCGTTGCCCCTCTGCATCCGCGTTATGATCTTTGCGGAAGGAGTATTACAGCGGGAGAAGCACGTCTATCTGCGCAAAGCGGCCGCTTTGCGCAAGGATATTTCCGTCGGTCTGACCATTGCGCTGGACGGACCCGCGGGCAGCGGAAAGAGTACGATTGCCAAGGCGCTCGCCGCGGCGTACGATATTCTCTATCTGGATACGGGCGCGATGTACCGCGCTTGCGCGCTCTGTCTGAAACGGCAGAATATTTCTCCCGACGACGCCTTTGCGGCGGCGCGTGCCGTTGCGGCGGCAGACATCGGCGTACGCTACGAAAACGGGGCGCAACGTACACTGCTCGACGGAGAGGATGTATCCGAGGAGATACGCAAAAACGAAATTTCCATGATGGCTTCCACGGTGGCGAAGATCGGTGCCGTGCGGGAAAAGATGGTCGCGGCACAGCGGAAAATCGCCAAAAGTCAGCCTTGCGTCCTGGACGGGCGGGATATCGGCACGACCGTATTGCCCGACGCGCCTTTCAAATTCTTCATCACGGCGGATGCGCGCGTACGCGCACAACGCAGGCTGAAAGAATTGGAGGAACGGGGACAGACGGGCATCGATCTTGAAACTTTGACGCGCGAGATCGAGGCGCGGGACGAACAGGATAAAAACAGAGAAATTTCGCCTTTGCGTTGCGCGGCGGACGCCGTGGTCGTGGATACCTCCCGACTGAATATAGAACAGACGGTCGCTTTGATCCGAGAAAAGATTCAGGAGAAAATTTAAGTCATGGACGAAAGAAAAAATTATTCCGACGAGAGGGAAAATATACAGACGCGTCCGTCTGTCGAATGCAAAGATTCCGCTTCGGCAAAAGAACAAAAGAAAGAGAAAGGGAAAGGTAAGGGAAAAAAACACGACATACTCGAACCTGCGAATAAAAAGGGACGGCACGTGAATAAACTGCTCTTTTTCTTGCGTTTCGTACTTCTTCCCGTCGTCTGGCTTCTCTTTCCGTTCCGTTTTTACGGCAACAGGAGAATTCCCGACGGACCTTATATATATATCGGCAATCACTATCGGCTCTGGGACGTGGCTTATCCCGCCTGCACGACGACGGAGGGCATACACTATCTCGCCAAGAGCGAATTGCGCAACGTTCCCGTCGTGGGCGCGGCCTGTCGGGGCGCAAAGGTTATCTTTCTCGAACGCAACGGAGAGGACATGCGGGGCGTTATGGATGCTTTGCGCTGTTTGAAAAACGGTGAAAAAGTGGCCATTTATCCCGAAGGAAAACGCAACAAATCGGAAGACGGGGAAATGCTGGAATTTCACAGCGGCGCGGCGATGCTGGCCATCAAGACGAGAACGCCCATCGTGCCGATCGTCTGTTATAAAAAGACGAAACCGTTCCGTCTCAATCATATATTGATCGGGGAACCGTTTGAATTGAAGGAATATTACGGGCAAAAACTGACGCAGGAATTGCTTGCGGAAGCGGATGAAAAATTACGCAATCACATGATTGAAATGCGCGAGGAGCATACCCGTATGCTTGCGGCAAAGAAATCTTAAGAAGCGAAAGTAAACTCAGCCCGCCGCAAAGCGGCGGGCTGAATTTGAATGCGGAACGAAACCGCATACGGTTGCGCATAAGGTGCAAGCGAGCGATAAGACACAGACTTGGAAAAGGGAAGCAGGCACACCGTGCCGTGTAAAACGCGCGGCGTGGCGGAAAAAGAGAAAGAAAAAATAAAACAAACCGTTCTTCCCGCGGCGCAAAAAGTTCCCGCCGCAGAGCGCGGGGTGTGGCACAAAGGACGCAACGATTTTTTCATCGGAAGGGGTATCGGAGGGCTCTATGCAGATTTACATTGCAAAAAGCGGCGGTTTTTGCCGCGGCGTGCGCAACGCCGTGCAGACGGCGATGACCGTAACGCCGGAAAATACGTATATTTACGGAGAGATCATTCATAATCAGGACGTCGTTGCGAACATTGAAAAACGCGGCATCCGTACCGTTGAAAATCCGGAGGAACTGCCCGAACGCTGTTCGGTCATCATCCGTTCCCACGGCGTGGGGAAAGACGTCTATCGGTATTTTGAACGGCGGGGGATCGAAGTCATCGACTGTACCTGCGGTTTTGTACGGCGGACGCAGAAGATCGTTGAGCGGGAATATGCGGCGGGAAGAACGGTGGTCATCATCGGCGGCAAAACCCATCCCGAAGTCATCGGCATCAACGGTTGGTGCGATAATTCCGCGTATGTTTTCAGCGACGAAGGGGAAGATTTTTCCGTTTTGGCGGATAAAGAGGTGAGCGTGGTCGTCCAGACAACCTTTTCCGCGAAAAAATTTGACAAAATTATTAAAATTATTGAAAAAGTATGTAAAAAAAAGGTTGCAGTTTTTAAAACAATTTGTTATACTACTATAGAACGACAAGCGGAAGCCGAAAGGTTATCGAAACAATGCGACGCGATGCTCGTGATCGGCGGACTCAATTCGAGCAATACCAATAAGCTCTATGAGGTCTGCAAAGAACACTGCCCGCATGTATTCCGATTGGAAAACGCTCAGGCGTTCGATCAAGAAATCATTAAAAATTTTAAAAGGTTGGGTATCGTTACGGGTGCAAGCACACCCGACGAGCAGACTCAGGAGGTTCTCACAAAAATGGTAGACATCGAAACAGAAGAGAATGTGACGACAATGGAAGATGTCGTTGCGGGCATGGACAATGCACAGACGAAATTCAAAAAGGGGGATATCGTGAACGCGACCATCTCCGATGCGACCGATGACGGTTTGCAGGTGCTTTTGCCCGGCACGAAGAAAGAGATTCTGCTCGATAAGGCCGAAGTGGATTGCGAAGAGTATTCCAAGGACGCCTATATGGCCAAGATCGGCGAAAGCATCGAATTGATGGTTGTCGCCCTCAATCCCGTTAAACTTTCCCAGAAGATGATCAAGCAGGCCAAAGAAGAAGAGGCCATGCTTTCTTCCATCCAAGCCGGAGAGGAATTCAGCGTCGTTTGCACCGGATTCAATAAGGGCGGTCTGACCTCCGCGCTCGGCACCTATTCCGTCTTTGTTCCCGCCCGCGAGATCCGCAGCGGTTATGTCAAAGAGCTCGATAAGTATGTCGGCAAGAAACTCCGTTTGAAGATGCTCGAAATCAAGAACGAGAGAAGAAAGGAAATCATCGCCTCCCAGCGCGTCATCATCGAGGCGGAGAAGCAGGCACGCGAAGCCGAGAAACAGGCGCAGGAAGCCGAATTTTTTGCCAACATTCACGTCGGCGACGTCGTGGAAGGCAAAGTGGAGCGCGTGACGAATTTCGGCGCGTTCGTATCTGTCAACGGATTTGACTGCCTGGCGCACATCTCCGATCTCAGCTGGACGGGCGCGAAGAGCGTCACGGACGTTCTCGAAATCGGTCAGGTCTATCAGTTCAAAGTGCTGAAAGTCGACGAAGAAAAGAAGAAGGTTTCCATCGGTTACAAACAGTTGCAGCCGCAGCCTTGGGATCTCGTCGAGGGTAAATATGCCGAAGGCGACGTCGTGGAAGGCAAAGTCGTGCGTATCACGCCGTTCGGCGCGTTTGTCGAAGTCGAAAAGGGTGTGGACGGTCTCGTTCACGTTTCTCAGATCTCCTATGAATGGTTGGAGAACCCGACTTCCGCTCTGACGATCGGTCAGGAAGTTACCGCGAAGATCCTCGCGTTGGATCCCGCGGCGAAAAAAATGTCCTTGTCCATCAAGGCCTTGCAGCCCAGACCCGAACAGCCCGCTCGCCGTGAGCGTTCGGAAGAGGGTGAAGCGCCCAGAGGTAACAAGCGCGGCAGAAGAGAACCCAGAGAGTATTCCGACGAGATGACCTCCTGGAGAGAAGATTCCGTCGGCGGCGCGTCCATTGCCGATCTGCTCGGACAGCATGAGGACTGATCCTGAAAAAGCGACCGCATAAAATCTTAAAAAACCAAGCCCCGTGCGTTTAACGCACGGGGCTTTCGTTTATATATACTATTGTAAAAAATAATTTTACGTTTTTGTCGGGAGGCATAGAAAAATGAGTACAAAAAGAGAAGGCAATATCCGCATATCCAGTGAAAACATGATGCCCATCATCAAGAAATGGCTCTATTCGGATAAGGATATTTTTCTGCGTGAGATTGTTGCGAACGCCACGGACGCCATCACAAAATATAAGAAACTCGTGGAGCTCGGCAGTGCCGGCGCTCCTGCGGCGGAAGAAGGAGGGTATTGCGTCAAAATTTCCGTTGATAAGGATGCAAAGACCCTGACCGTGGAAGACAACGGCATCGGTATGACCGAAGAGGAAGTGGAGAAATATATCACCCAGATCGCCTTTTCGGGCGCGGCGGATTTTCTGTCCAAATATGAAAAGGCGGGCGGAGACGGCATTATCGGTCATTTCGGGCTCGGGTTCTATTCCGCCTATATGGTGTCCGAGAATATCGAGATTTTCACAAAATCTTATCAGGACGCTCCGGCGGTGCATTGGGAATCGGACGGAAATTCCACCTATTCCATTGAAGAATTCGACAAGACCGATCGCGGAACAAAGGTCGTCATGCACATCGCCGAAGGCGAAGAGGAATTTCTCGAAGAGAGCACGATCCGTGCGCTCGTGCGCAAATACTGCCAGTTCATGCCCTATGATATTTACGTCAATTATAAGGGAAAGGACGATAAACCCGTCAACAATACCAATCCGCTCTATCTGAAAAATCCTTCCGACTGTACGGAAGAAGAATATAAGACTTTCTATCGGGAAGCTTTCTCAGATTATACTGATCCGCTGTTCTGGGTGCACCTGAACATGGAGTATCCGTATCGGCTGAAAGGTATCCTGTATTTCCCGAAAGTGCGCAATAAAGTCGAATTGGAGCGCGGCAAGGTCAAATTGTTCTGTAATCAGGTGTTTATCGCCGAGAACATCAAGGAAGTCATTCCCGAATATCTCATGCTTTTGAATGGCGTCATCGATTGCCCCGATATTCCGCTGAACGTTTCCCGCAGTTTCCTGCAAAACGACCGTCAGGTGCAGAAAATTTCCAAATACGTCGCCAAAAAAGTGGCGGATGCGCTCATCGATCTCTTCAATAAAGATCGGGAGAAATATGAAAAATGTTGGGAAGATACGTCCATGTTCGTCAAATTCGGTTGCCTGAAGGATGACGATTTCTATCAGAAGATCAAGGACGTCATCGTCTATAAGAATCTTGAAGGTAAGTATGTTCCGCTGACGTCTGTATTCGGCACCGAGCTCACCGAAGAAGAGGCGAAAGAGGGCAAACAGGCCAAAGCCGTCTATTATGTCTCTGACGAGAACCTGCAGGCACAGTACGTGCAGATGTTTAAGGACGCGGGACTGGATGCCATCCATTGCGACAATTATCTGGATCCGCACTTCATCAGCTTTGTGGAGTATAAGGAGCCGAAAAAAGTACGTTTCCTGCGCATAGATGCCGACGTGGACGAGGCTTTGCGCGCCGCGGAAACGGGAGAAGATGCCGAAAAGGACAACAAGGCCATTGAAAAGGCCTTCACCGACGCGCTCAAAGACAAGAATATAACGGTGAAAGTAAACTCTTTGAAAAACGCCGACGTTCCTGCCGTCGTCAATGTCGATGAGTTTATGCGCCGTATGGGCGAGATGAACCGTTTCTACGGCATGGGAGAGATGCCGCAGCAGCTGACGCTGGTCGTCAATGCCGCGAATGCGGCGGTGCAGAGCGTCAAGGATCTGGGCGAAGAAGAACAGAAGTTTGTCGCCGAACAGATCTACTATCTCGCGCTCTTGTCCTACCGTAAACTCACGCCCGAGGAAATGAAGGCGTTTACGGCCAATAACCTCAAACTTCTGCAAGTATACGGCAAAAAGGACTGATCGGGCGATCTGCATTTTTTAACCATGGAAGGATGGTTTTTAAGGGATCTAAGAGTTTTTCACTCGCGCACAGATCCAAATCTCGTAACCAAAGCTGAATATGAAAATTGATTCTGTCCCCCGACGGCAAAGCCGTCGGGGGATTTTTCTCTTTTCTTTGTTCGATTTTTTATCATTGGCGGTGTACGCAAAAAATTTTTGCGTACACCGCCAATGATAATTTTTATGAAACGAAATAATTTCAATAAGTCCTTATAAAAAAGCTTAAAGAACAAACGGAATAAAAAAGTTATAATCGGGGACTTGTCCGCATACGATATACAGATGTATGATTTTCTGCCGCCTTGCGTCAAAAGCGCGCTGAAAAATTTAAACGCCAATCTGTTGTATGAATTGCGTCTGCGTTCCGACAGGCCGGTGAAAGTCAATTATCGCGGAGAATATGTCTTTCTCGGCGAAAACGGCGTGACGGCAAGGCGGGAAGGCGCGATCGTCGTCAGCGCAAAGGAAATTTCCGATTGCGTTTTTGCCGCCAGTGATTTTTCCGTCTATTCCTGTTCGGAACAGATGAAAGAGTGTTTTCTGACGGCAAAAACGGGGGAACGGCTCGGCCTTGCAGGCACTTTGGTGCGTGAAAACGGAAAAGTCATTGCCCTGCGGGACGTGCGTTCGCTTTGCATCCGCATTCCGCACCCCGTGGAGCACTGCGCGGACAAGGTCTTTGCGCTCTGTGAAGCCGATCGGCTGCGCAACTGTATTCTTCTCTCTGCGCCCGGTTACGGAAAAACGACCGTTTTGAGAGAGCTTGTCCGCTTACTGGGCGTGCATTATCCGACCAAAAACATTCTGATTGCCGATGAGCGCGGGGAGATTTCCGCGTTCGATACGGGAGATGCCGATGTTTTGCTGTTCGGGGGGAAAAAAGAGACTTTTTCTTTCGGGCTTCGCGCCCTGCGGCCCGACATCATCGTGACGGACGAATTGCAGGAGGAGGATTTTCCCGCCGTACAGAAGGCGATGGACGCGGGCATGACGGTCATTGCCAGCGCGCATTTCGGTCGGGGAATCGACCGTTTTGCGCATCCCGTCTTTGAACGGTACGTCTGTTTCAGCCGAGAGAAAATCGGACAAGCGACGGCCATATACGACGAAAACTTTCAGAATTTGTTATGATTTCGTATATTTTATATATTTGCATAGTACTATTTCTGACGTATATAGGGTATTTTTTGTCGGGAAAGTATCGCGCCGCGAAAAAATTTTATGTAGACTGGGAGCAATTTCACCAGAAATTTTTGACCGAAGCGGGTTATGCGCGCCGTCCTTTGGGTGAGGTCATCGAGTCATTCAAGGACCGCGGTGCGTTCGGCACCTTTTTGACGGAATACGGCAAACGCCATGTCTGGGAGGGAAAAATTGATTTTTTCGGGAAAGAAGACAATGATTTTTTGCGGGAATATTTTTCTTTCCTGGGTCGAACGGATTTCAAGGCGCAAAAAGAGTATTTCGACGGCGTAAACAAAAAACTTGTTTCCGCGCGAGAACGTGCGGAAAAAGATGCGGTGCGCTATACCGATCTGTATGTCAAACTCGGCTTTTTGCTCGGTTTGATTGCGGTCATTCTTTTGCTTTGAACGGTCGTTTTCCGTAAAAATAACATTCTTCGCACAGGTGGTGCAGTGGCATAGGCATACGGATGAGCGGATAAACCGACGTTCGGAAAAACGGACGGGCGCGACGGTACGTCCTCCGCGAACCGGAAAAACGCTGAAAACGCTTAAAAAATGTTCTCGAAAACGGGGCGTTGCTTCGAGAGATAGGTAGGTTTCCGAACGCTTATCGTGCGGGCGTCATCTTGAGGAACAAACAATTTTCAAGGTGGCTAACGGTTATCGTGTGGAACGTCAGTCTGACAAACAGACAGTTTTCGAAAGAGATATTGTTTTGCGCACATTTTGCTTTTGTCATGCGGGCACGAGCCCGATCATCTTTTGCCGCTCCTTTTTTACGGTAAAGGAGCGGAACAAATAAGGACCGTAAAAAGCCAAAATTATTTTTTGGTATGCGCTATACTTTCGGATTTGGTATGCGGTATACGTTCGGGTGGATGGGTTATGGATATTTCCGTTATTTTCAAAATTGCCGCGGTCGGCATTATCATCACGGTTGTCTGTCAGGTACTGAAAAAATCCGACCGCGACGACATTGCCACGCTGGTCAGCTTGGTCGGGCTGGTCATCGTTCTGACCGTCGTCATCGGCATGGTCGGCGATCTTTTTGAGGAAATCAGACGCATTTTTGAGCTCTATTAGCAGTTCTATTGACCGTCGGAGCTTTTTACGAATTGTCGCCACTCTGTGCCTCCCGGTCGTTTGTCGGGCGGCACGGAACGGACAAGTCTTTTGCTTTTATTTCCGCCGTAGAGAGCAAAAAAATCGCGGTAAGCACAAACAGGCCCAAACAAGCACAAACAAAAACTATTTTAAAAAACGTAAAACGCAGTCGGAAACATATCTTGTTGAAGTCCTTCGGAAAAAAAGACGGGCGGCATAATCATAACGACCAATCATAACGGCGCACGCATCCTGCCCGTGAAGGCGCGGGGATGTGCGGATCGTACGGGGCACGGAGCGAGGAAAAAGAGGAAAAAAATGGAACTTTTCAGAATCATCGGAATAGCCATCGTCACGGCATTAACGGTCATCATTCTGAAAAACGTCAAGCCCGAGCTGGCCTTTGCGGCGATGTTGGCGGGCGTCATCGTCCTGCTTGTCGCCGCGCTCGACATGATGAAGGAAACGTTTTCGGTCTTTGACGAACTGGTCGCGCTGACGGGCATAGACAATGCCGTGGTTAAAATATTGTTGAAAATTATCGGCGTGGGTTATCTGACCGAATTTTCGGCCGATCTTCTGAACGATTTCGGGAGCGCGTCTCTCGCTTCCAAGGTGGAATTATGCGGAAAAATCACCATTCTGGCTCTTTCTTTGCCCATTCTGCGGTCCCTGCTTGCACTCATCACGGACTTTCTCTCTCTCCTGTAAAACGGGAAGAGGCGGCGCGTAAAAGAAAAGCGGACGTACCCGTGAAAAAAGAAAGCAATAAAAAAGCGTGCAAGAGCGGAAACAATAGAGGAAAAGGGCAGGGCGGTTTTTCTGCGCTCCCGCCGCCGTTATCTCTTTCCGCGAGAGCCTCCGCACCGTTATCCCTGTGCGGAAGGCCGAGCAGGCGCGCGGGCAATTCTCTTTCGGCGGGAAAATCTCTTTTTCATTCCTCGCGGGGAAACGCGACGGGGCATGCACCTTTATTTTTGCCGTCGTCTTCAACCTTATCTGCGCCGCTCTATCCGTCCGATTCTTCTCTTTTTTCTGTGCGCGGAAAACGCTTTTCGCGCCGTTCGCGACGTATTTTTTCTCCGCTCTTCCCGCTCTTTTTGTTCCTGGTCTTTCTCGTCGCGGCGTGGGGACTTTGTAATTTTGCGGGGGGATTGCCGCCGACGGTCGGGCAGGGCGGTGCATCGACGCTGACGCAATCCGAAGCGGATGAAGCGGAAAGCGCACAGGAAGTGCAGGAAGAACTGACGGAAAACATAGAGTCCCTGATAGAGGATCTCGACCTGGAAGAATTACAGGCCTATCTCGATTCTTTGGAGGAGTTTTCCTCTTGGGACGTTGCGGACAAGATCATGGAACTGATCGACGGGGGGACGCTCGATTATGAGAGCGTGTTCGCCGCGCTGTTCTCCCTGCTGACCGATTCGCTGACGGATATGTTGCCCGCATTCGGCCTGATTCTTGCCATTGCGTTGCTTTGCGGCATTCTCAATACCGTAAAGACGGGTTTTTTACAGGATTCCACGGCGGAAATCATCTTTTTTGTCTGTTATGCCGCCGTATTGGTGGTATTGCTTTCCCAGACGGTGGCGGTCTTTACGCTCTGTTTTAACGCGATGAAAGATATGCGTACGCAAATGGAGATCATTTTCCCGATTCTCCTCACTTTGATGGCGGCAGGGGGCGGGACCGTTTCGGCAACCGTATATCAGCCCGCCGTTGCCTTTCTCTCGGGCGGCGTATCGGAAATTCTGACGGGGATCGTCATGCCGTTTACCGTGGTCATCGTCGTTCTGAACATGGTGGAGCGGCTCAATTCCAACGTAAAATTAAAAGGCTTCATCTCCCTGTTCAAGAGCGCCAACAAATGGCTGATCGGGTTGAGCGTCGCGGTATTCGGCATTTTTCTGTCCGTACAGGGTCTGACGTCGGCGACGTACGACGGCATATCCCTTCGGGCGGTGAAATATGCCATTTCCAATTCCGTGCCCATTGTGGGCGGGTTTATTTCGGGCGGATTCGATCTCGTGCTGGCGGGCAGTACGCTCATAAAAAATTCGGTGGGCATGATCGGTATTTTCGTACTCTTGTCCGGCGTCGTACAGCCGCTTGTCACCGTGGCGGGCTTTTCGCTCGGATTGCGGCTGACCGCGGCGGTATGCGAACCGATCGGCGACGAGCGTATTTCCGGATTTTTAACGGGGCTGAGCGAAAGCATGGGATTCCTCGTCGCCTGTCTGCTGTGTATGGCGTTTCTCTATTTTTTAACCGTGTTGCTTCTCATCTGTTCGGCGGGCGTGATCATATAACCGTATCATACAGCGGTGCAACGTTTATATTTGCCGCATAAAACAAAAAAAGAGAGGAGGCGAGGCAGGAAATAATGAAAAGCTATGTGCTTGCCGTGGCGGGGATGGCGATGCTGACGGCGATCATATCCGTCGTCATGCCGCGCAAAAAGTTTGCCAAGACCATAGAGGGGATTCTGAAATTGTGCATGATCCTCACGCTCGTTGCGCCGATTTTGGGATTCATGCGACAGGATACGACATTTTTTTTGTCCGACACGGGCATTTCGGCCGTGGACGGCGCGTATATAAATAACAGTTACGCCCTGGCCGTGGAACGCGAGATCGAAGGGCAGTTCGGCGTAACCGTCCGCGCGGAAGTGCAAATTTCGGAAAAGACGGAAACGGATGCGTCGGATGCGGCATCGGCGAACGGGGAAACGAAGATAAGAATTTATATCGAAGATTTCGGAATGAACGACGAAGAAGAGCATATAAATATTATAACTCAAATCGCCGAGACGGCAAAAAAACTTCTGGAAACGGACAATGTGGAGGTGTACGATGGAACCGCTTAAATTTCTGAAAGAAAAACGGTTCCGCGACGTGCTCCTGATCGGAGCGATCGGACTGCTCCTGTTGATTGCGGCATATTTCGTCTTTACGGAAAACCGCGCCGCGGAGACCGACACTGTCGGCAATACTTATGAAATGACGCTCACGGAAAGCCGTCTTTGCTCCGTTCTGTCCCGGATAGAGGGCGTGGGAAAACTGGAAGTCTATGTGAGCGAGGACGAGACGGGAAATCCCCAAAGCGCGATCATCGTATTCGAAGGCGCCGACAGTCTTTCCGTCCGCATGGACGTCATGCGCGCCGCGGCCGGTGCGCTGGGAATATCGCAAAACGACGTACTGATTTATAAAATGACCACATAAAACATCAAAAAAATTAAGGAGGACGTGTTATATGGTTATGTCAAACAAAAAGAAAATCATCGTGATGAGCGGGCTGGTGCTGCTTCTGGCAGTGACGGCGGTGTTCAATTTCGTTCTGGCGAGCGTCGACCCCGCCGCGTCGACGGGCGGATCGGTCACCGTATCCAATTACTTCACCACTTACCGCACCGAACGCACCACCACGCGCAACGAGGAACTTTTACAGCTCGATTCCGTCATCGCGCTCTATGAAGCGGGTACGACGGAATACGATGAGGCCGTGGATATGAAAATGGAGATCGTCACCGCCATGGAACAGGAACTCGTCATCGAAACGATGATCAAGTCCCTCGGCTTCTCCGACTGCGTGGTATCCGTTTCCACCGCTTCGGATAATGTTAACGTATTTATCAATTCCAGCGAACTCAACTACGATACGGCCCTGCAAATTTACAATATGCTTAAAAATGAGACCGGTATCGTCGCGGGAAATATAATTATTATGCCCGTTTATTCAGAAAGTTGATGAAAATAGTGGAAATCTCCGAAAGAATGTGTTATAATGTCTTTGAATAAGTTATTCGGGAGACTATTATGGCAAACATGAAATATAATTACTCGTCGGGCAGCAACGGTACGATCACTTATAATTCGGACATCGTCAACAGCATTGTCACGATCGCCGTGCAGGAAGTGGAGGGCGTGCACAGCCTGACGCCCAATAAAGGGATCCGTCTGTATTTTGAAAAGGACGGTGTATACGTCGATATATCCGTCATCGTCGAATACAGCAACAGTATCCCCGAACTGGCTTTCCGCATTCAGCAATCCATCAAACAGGTCGTGGAGTCCATGACGAAGTATAAGATTGCCAAAGTGGACGTTCACGTGCAGGACGTGGTGTTCCCCGAACCGACGGAGCATGCGGCCGGAGCCAAAGAAGAACAGACCGACGACGCGGAAAAATAAAATCCCACGCGCATAGAAATCCCTTTATTTTTTAAAGGGATTTTTTGCCTTGAATATGAACACAGGATGTGACTATGAGAAAGGATGCAAGAGAGGCAGTACTGAAAGTTTTATACGCCCGCGAAATCAACCCCGAGAGCTCGGAGGGATTGAAAAAATCCCTTTTCCGCAAACTGAGTGCGGAAGAGGTCGGCTTTGCCGACGGGCTGATGCAGGCCGTCGACGCGCATGAAGAGGAAATTCTGCGCATGATCGACGAGAATATACGCAACTTCAAAAAGGACAGGCTTTTTCCCGTCGATCGCGCCGTATTGATGATCGCCGTCGCGGAGATATTGTATTTTGACGATATTCCGCCTGTCGTGTCGGTCAGCGAAGCGACCGATCTGGCGCAGAAATATTCGACGGAAAAGAGCGCGGATTTCGTAAACGGAGTACTTTCGGGGGTAATAGCCAATGTATAAAATCATCGACGGAAAAGCACTGGCGGCAAAGATGCGCGCCGAACTCAAAGCGGAAGTGGAGGCGTTCACCGCCGAAACCGGAAAGGAAGTGGGTCTTGCGGTCGTTTTGGCGGGCAACGATCCCGCGTCACAGGTGTATGTCCGCAACAAGATCAGGGCCTGCGGCGAAACGGGTATCCGTTCGCACGCCTTTTATCTGCCTGCCGACGTAACGCAATCGCAAATCGAAGAGCTCGTCGCCTCTCTGGCGGCGAATGAAGATATTCACGGCATCCTGGTGCAATTGCCGTTGCCCAAGGGGCTGGACGCCGAACGCGTCCTCGGACTCATTCCCTATGAAAAGGACGTGGACGGTTTTTCGGCGGAGAACATCGGCAATCTCGCCATGAACCGCAAGACGTTGGTCGCCTGCACGCCGTTCGGCGTGATGAAGATGCTGGAAAGCGAGAGCATTCCCTTAAAAGGGAAGAACGCCGTCGTTTTGGGGCGGAGCAACATCGTGGGCAAGCCCATGGCGATGCTCCTGACCAACGCCGACGCAACGGTCACGCTTTGCCACAGCAAGACGGAAAACCTGCGGGAGATCTGTGCGCGCGCCGACATTCTGGTCGCGGCGATCGGGCGGGCGAAGTTCGTCACGGCCGATATGGTCAAAGAGGGCGCGACGGTCATCGACGTGGGCATGAACCGCGACGAGAACGGGAAACTCTGCGGCGATGTGGATTATGAAAACGTTAAGGAAAAGGCCGCATACATCACGCCCGTTCCGGGCGGCGTCGGGCCCATGACGATCACCATGCTGATGCACAATGCCTTTATCGCGGCAAAGAGGAGCGTGGAATAATTTGTACGACTTTGAAAAAACTTACGCGGCATATCTTTCGAAATTCGAAGAGGCGTTGAAAAAATATTGCGAAGGCCTGCCCGAAAAAATCCCGACCCTCAAACAGGCGATGGTGTACAGCGTCATGCTCGGCGGGAAACGCATCCGCCCGGTGCTCATGCTTGCGGCGGCCGATATGCTCGGCGTGCCGTCCGAAGAGGTCATGCCGTTCGCCGTGGCGCTCGAATGGATTCATACCTATTCGCTCATCCATGACGACCTGCCCGCAATGGACAATGATGACTACCGCCGCGGCAAGCCTTCCAATCATAAAGTATTCGGCGAAGCGATGGCCGTTCTGGCGGGGGACGCTCTCCTCAATGCGGCGTATGATCTGTGTTTTGCGCAATGTTTCAAGGGCGAAAAATATGTGCGCGCTTCCAAATACCTGAGCGAAGCGGCGGGGGAAAACGGCATGATCGCCGGGCAGTCCGCCGATATTCTCTGGTCGGAAAAAGAACAATTTACCGAAGAAGATTTGCGCTTTATCTATGCGTACAAGACGGGTAAACTGCTCGTCGCGCCGCTCGCGATCGCGTCCATCCTTGCGGACGATCGCGGTTTTCTGGAGCTCGAGGAGTTCGGCCGCGAACTCGGTCGGCTCTTCCAGCTGACGGACGATATACTCGATGTGACGGGGGATTTCGGAAACCTCGGCAAGACCGTCGGAAAGGATAAGGAAGAGGGAAAACTTACCTGCGTGCGACTGTACGGACTGGAACAGTCGCGCATCGAGGCAGATCTGGCGGCAGACGCCTGCCTGTTGGTGCTCGAAAGGTTGAACACCGATACTTCCTTCCTGCGCGATCTCGTGCATTTCGTACGGGAGAGAAAAAAATAACATTCGCCGACGGCGTAACATTTTTTCATGTCTCGTGCGGTATCGGCGGATCGGTCGGGCGAAAAAATAATGCGGCGCGCTGCGCGATCCCCATGGAATCGCACGGCGCGCCGTCGGGAGAAAAACAAAGGGTAGGCGTTGAAGATAATGCTGGAACAAAAAGATCTGAACATCCAATCGCTCTCCGCGGCAGAGAAGGAAAAACTCTGCGAGGAGTTGCGCCGTAAAATTATAGAAACCGTAACCGCCTGTGGCGGGCATCTTTCGTCCAATCTCGGCGTCGTCGAACTGACCGTCGGCATGTTTTCCGTGTTCGATTTTCCGCGGGACAAAGTCGTGTGGGACGTCGGGCACCAGTGTTATGCCTATAAGCTGTTATCCGGACGGTACGACGCCTTTTCCACGTTGCGCCAAAAAGGCGGGCTCTCCGGATTTCCCAAGCGGAAGGAAAGCGCATACGACTGTTACGACACGGGCCATGCGGGCAATTCCGTTTCCGCCGCCATGGGACTGGCGAAGGCATTCGACCTGAAAGGGGAACCGCGCCGCGTCATCGCCGTCATCGGCGACGGATCGTTCAACAACGGACTCATCTATGAAGCGCTGAACGGATTGTCCGTTCTCGGCGTAAAGATACTCATTGTTCTCAACGACAACGATATGTCCATTTCCCCGACGGTCGGCGGGACGCATGAACTGCTGGTGCAGAGCGCGAAGAGCGAAGAACTGAAAAAGAAGAACATCGCGCTCATCGAGCAATACGGCGTAAAATACATCGGCGTGGTCAACGGCAACGATCTCGGAGAAGTCACTGCGGCTTTGAAAGAAGCCGATGCGCTTTTACAGACAACCAGCGTACTCCTGCACATCAAGACCAAAAAAGGGATGGGGTATGATTTCTGTGAGGAAAACCCCGTAAAAACACACGGCGTCGCACCCGACGGCGCGATCGCCGAACGGGAATATTCTTCCATATTTGGCGAAAAAATGCTCGAATTGGCGGGAAAGGACGGCCGCGTCGTCGCAGTGACGGCGGCAATGACCGATGCCTTGGGCTTGCGTCCCTTCTTCAACACATATCCCGACCGTTCTTTCGACGTCGGAATATGCGAAGAGAATGCCGCCGTGCTCTGTGCCGCCATGGCGCAGGGAGGCCTTAAACCCTACTATGCCATTTATTCCACTTTTTTACAGCGCGCCTTTGACGAGCTCATCCACGACGTCAGCGCGCAGGACCTGCCCGTAACCTTCTGCATCGATCGCGGGGGCGTTTCAGGTGCGGACGGTGAAACGCATCAAGGGGTTTTTGACCTGTCCTATCTTTCGCTCATTCCCAATATAGCCGTCGCCGTCCCCAAGGACGGGGAAGAGTTGGCCGACATGCTGGAATTTTCCCTGACGTACGATCACCCGCTGGCGATACGCTATCCGCGCTCGGCGCGGGCGGCCTTCGGACGCAGGAGAAAAGTGGGGATCGGTACGTTTGAATACCTGACGGAAAAAAGCGACGCCGACCTGACCGTCCTCGCCGCAGGCGAACGGGCAATTTCCCTGGCGTTTGACCTCCGAAAAGAGACGGGGGTGCCGTTTGACATCGTCAATGCGCGTTTCGTCAAACCGCTCGACGAGGAGCTTCTGAAAGACATTTCCTCGCCCCGCATTCTGACCATTGAGGACAACGTGCTACATGGCGGTCTCGGAGATCAGATCGACCGTTTCTATCTCAACAGCGGCAAACGAATCGATAATTTTGCTTATTTTGACAAGTTCATCCCGCAGGGCGGCATTTCGCAATTGCAGGAAGAATACGGCTGGGACCGTGCCCGAATGGTTGCCTGTATTCTGAACGAAAAACCATGAAAACGGATAAACAACGATGAGAGCGGATAAATATTGCGCGGGGCATTACGGCTCCCGCACAAAGGCCGCGCAGGCCATTGACCGCGGAGAGGTGCAGGTCAACGGAAGAACCGTGCGCCCCTCGGGCGAAATCGGCGACAACGATACCGTGGTCTTTCTTCCGCCGCAGGAACGGTATGTTTCCAACGGCGGCTATAAACTGTCCCGGGCATTGCGCGCTTTCAAGGAAAAAGTCGACGTCGGCGGAAAGATTTTCGCGGACATCGGCGCGAGTACGGGCGGTTTTACCGACTGTCTGTTGCAATTCGGGGCGAAAAAGGTATATTGCGTGGACGTGGGCGAAAGTCTTTTGGATCCGTCGCTGTGCGGAGACGGACGCATCGTCAATATGGAAAACGTCAACGCGCGTTTTCTCAAAAAAGAGGATTTTCCCCAACCGCTCGACGGCGTGGTCATCGACGTGAGCTTTATTTCCCTGGAACTCATTTTGCCCGTACTTTTCGACATCACTTCTCCGCAAGGCGTCGTGCTCGCCCTGATCAAGCCGCAATTTGAATGCAACAACAAACGGGAGCTTTCCAAAAGCGGCATCGTGACAGACGCAAAAAAGCGCCGCAAGATTGTCGAAAAGATCTATGATGCCTGCATTGCGGCAGGCCTGTATCCCGTCGACATCGTCAATGTACCCTTACGGCCAAAGAAAAACGTGGAATATGTCATTCTGCTCGGCAAAGAGCAAGGTCTTTGCGCCGACAGGAAGACCATAGGCGATAAATCGGAGCACCTTATATAATCTTATATAATAAAGTAAGCCGAAGAAACGAGATTAAAAAAAGAAAAAACTCAAAGCAAAAGAACAGAGAAAAATGAAGATCGGAATTGTCTATAAAAAAGAAAAAGTCCGGGATAAAGAGGTTGTGCCGCGCCTGATCTCCCGATTCCGTTCCCGCGGTTGCGCCGTGAAGGTCATTCATACGGGTGCGGAACTGCACGGCGTCGATTGCGTCGTCGTCCTCGGCGGCGACGGCGCGCTTTTGCACGCCGCCGTCATTGCGGGCAAACAGGACATCAAGGTCGTCGGCGTCAATTACGGCAACCTCGGCTTTCTTTCCGAGTTTGAAGCCGCCGAAACGGATAAGGTCGTCGATCTGGTCTGCGGCGAACACACCGTTTTGCCGCGGACGATTTTGGAAATAAACCTCGACGACAAGACGGTCTATGCCTTGAACGAAACGGTTTTGCAACGGGACTACACCCGTTCTTACGGCCATCAGGTGGCGCGTTTCGGGCTGATCCTTAACGGAGAAAAAATACAAAATTACGTCGCGGACGGGCTGGCGATCGCCACGCCGACGGGCTCGACGGCATACTCTCTCTCCGCCGGCGGGTCCATTCTCGCGCCCGACGTCAGGGCGTTCATCGTCACGCCGATCTGTGCCATGGGACTTCGTACCAGGCCGTTGGTCGTCTCCGATTCGGGTGAGTTCTCCTTCGATTTATCGGAGGAAAAAGAGGATCTCAAATTATATGCCGACGGTCGGCCGGTGGGGACGGTGACCAAGACCGCCCGCCTGACCATTCGTCGCGCGCCGTTTACGGCAGAATTCGTCACGAGAGACGTCAACCGCCTCTTTCAGGCGGTCAATCGGAAACTTTTCGGCTGATATATTGAAGAATGCTATATTATATTATGGAAACAGCGCAAAGGGGGGAAGACTATGTTGCGGGAAGAAAGACAAGCCAAGATACTCGAGATCATCGCAAAACAGGAGATTGAAACGCAGGAAGAACTTTGCCGTGCGCTTAATGAAGAAAATTATCCCGTGACGCAAGCGACCGTCTCCCGCGACATAAAGAGCCTGCACCTCTTCAAGATCAGCGGAGAAAAGAAGAAGTACCGCTATTCCTATCTGAAGGAAAGCGGTGCGGAAATATTGCCGGGAAAATTCCGGAATTTGTTCAAGGAAAGCGTCATCAGCGTGCGCTGTGCCTGTAATCTGGTGGTCATCAAGACCCTTTCGGGCAATGCGTCCAATGCGGGGTTGGTACTCGACGAACTCGACTTTGAGGAAGTCGTCGGCACCGTCGCGGGAGACGATACTCTGTTCGCCGCCTGCAAAGATGAGGCCGCCGCGCAAAAGATCATGGAAAAACTCAACGGAATGCTGAAGTAAAGACAGCAAAAATAGAAATACACGGAAAAAAGATGGTTTTATGCTGAACAGGCTGAATATTCATAACGTCGCTTTGATCGATGAAGCGGAAATAGAGTTTTGCGCGGGGCTCAACGTTCTTTCGGGCGAAACGGGATCGGGTAAATCTGTGATTCTCGATTCCGTCAATTTCGTGTTGGGCGCAAAGGCGGATAAGTCCATGATCCGATACGGTCGGAACGAATGTTCCGTATCGGCGGAGTTTGACATAACGGCGAACGAAGGCGTGCAACGGGCACTGGAAGAAATGGAGCTGGCGGTAGACGATCTGCTCGTCATCCAACGCAAATTCACGCAGGAAGGGCGTTCTTCCATCCGTATCAACGGCGTGCCCGCCAACGGCGCGATGCTCCGACGTCTGACGGCACATCTCGTCGACGTCCACGGCCAGAGCGAACATTTTTTCCTGTTGAAGGAGTCCAACCAACTGAAAGTGCTCGACGATGCGGCGGGGGAAGAACTCCTTGCGTTGAAGGAACAACTCGCCGCAAAGACAGCGGCATTGCGCGAGGATAAAAAACACCTTGACCGTCTGGGTGCGGACGACGGAGAGAGAAGCCGTCGGCTGGATATTCTTTCCTTTCAGATCGAAGAGATCGAGAAGGCGGAGCTGAAGGACGGGGAAGAGGACGAACTTCTCGCCCGCCGCGCAAAGATGAACGCCGTGGAAAAAATTCTCTCGGCCTTGCGGGAAGCGGAAGAAGCCCTGACCGCCGACGGTGCGGGTACGGACGCGCTCCGCACGGCCGCCCGCGCAATGAGCGGCATCGCGTCCCTCGATCCCGCCTATATCGAGGCGTGCGAACGGTTGGAAAATCTGCAGGCGGAGGCCGAGGACCTCGCCGACACGCTTTCTTCGCTCGGCGAAGAAGTATATTTTGACGAAAACGAACGGACGGAGACGGAAAACCGTCTGGATGAGATCAAAAGGCTTAAGCGCAAATACGGTCCGCAGATCAAAGATGTCCTGGCCTTTTTGGATAAAGCCCGCGAAGAGTACGATATGCTTTCTCACAGCGGGGAAGAGGCCGAACGGATAAAGTCCGCGATGGAGAAATGCCGCAAAGAGATCTATGCGCTCTGCGGGCGGCTGACGGACGTCAGAAAAAAGACAGCGGCGGATTTTACGGCACGCGTGGTCGCGGAATTAAAGACGCTGAACATACCTTCCGCGCGCTTTGAAACGGAATTTGCACCGTATACGGCAACGGACGCCGACAGAGCGACCGCCAACGGTCTGGACGAAGTGCGATTTCTCTTTTCGGCCAACGCAGGAGAACCGTTGAAACCGCTGTCAAAGATCATCAGCGGCGGCGAAATGAGCCGGTTTATGCTCGCCGTCAAGACACAGCTTTCGGGCGTCAACGGTATATCGACTTATATTTTTGACGAGATCGATGCGGGCATCTCGGGAAAAACGGCCAAGGTGGTCGCCGAAAAATTCGCCATGATCGCACGGAATACGCAGATCATTGCCGTTTCGCACCTTGCGCAGATCGTCTGCATGGCGGACAGGGATTTCCTCATCCGCAAAGAAGAAAGTGCGGACAAGACCTGCACAAAAGTCCTCCGATTGTCCGACGAAGAGCGCGTTGCCGAGCTGGTGCGCCTTCTCGGCGGGGACGCCGGGAGCGAATTTGCCGAGAAACACGCCAAAGAAATGATAGATTCTGCCAAAAAGCTCAAAAATATACTTTCGCAAAACGTCTGAAAAGAGAATAGCTCTGAAAAGTTTGCGCAAATTAACTCATGTTGAGGAGTGATTATGCGCAAACTTTCTTATTTTCTACTGAATTGTATTTTTATCCTGTCCCTCTTGGTAACGGGTTTCGGTGCGGCCGGAATTACGGCGGGGGCACAGGGAAGGACGGTATATCTCGGCGGAAATACCGCCGGATTTCTGCTCGGAATGGGCGGCGTGCAGATCGTCGCGGTCGGCGACGTGAAGACGGAAAACGGAATGTGTTCTCCCGCGCGGGATGCGGGATTGCAGAGCGGAGACCTGATCACCGAAGTGGCGGGACTGGAAGTCGGAGATGTAGGGCAGTTGAACGAGAAGCTCAATGCCTCCCGCGGAAAAGAGATTGAAATTACTTATGAACGGGACGGCGACGAACGGGAAGTCAGCCTTTCGCCCGTCAAGGATGCGCAGACGGGAAATTATAAGATCGGCGTGCTCATCCGCGACAGCGTTTCGGGGATCGGTACGATCACATATCTGGACCGTGACGGCGGAAGGTTCGGTGCGCTCGGGCACGGCGTATGCGACGAGCACAACAATATGCTTGAGGTCGCAAACGGAAAGGTGTACGATTGCAGCATCGTATCCGTTACCAAAGGTGTACGCGGTAAAGCGGGCGAACTCAAAGGCCTGTTCGTCGGGGAGAACGGCGTAGGTACGTCGGATAAAATCAATACTTGCGGATTGTACGGCTCTTTGCGGCAAGATCTGGATTATTCAAAATACAGAAAAATAGAAACGGCGTCCCTCAACGAAGCGCATATGGGTGAAGCGTATATCTATTCAACTGTGGACGGACTGGCGCCCGTGCAATATTCCGTTTCCATCGTGAAAGTGGACGAATACAACAAAGAAAACAAAAATTTTGTAATTAAGATCACCGATTCCGCGCTCATCGAACGTACGGGCGGCATCGTGCAGGGAATGTCCGGCAGTCCGATCGTGCAGGACGGAAAGCTCATCGGCGCCGTAACCCACGTTTTTCTGAACGATCCCACGAGGGGATACGGCATCGGCATCGACAAGATGCTGGGAAATTAAATTTTTCCATCCCCGTAAAAATAAAAAATCAGAAAAAAAATACCGAAGGTGCACTTTGGTATTTTTCTTTGTATTGTACTATGCCAGACATACTATATAAAAAACGGATAAAAAAGATGGTTTTCGGATAAAAATTTGTATATTTCGACGTAAAAAGAAGAAAACTGTGAGTATGATGAAAAAGTTTTTGATTGCGGGGAGTCTGGCCCTGTTTATGTGTTTCTCTTCGCTTTTCGTCGGGCAGACGGCATTGACGGCCAAAGCGGAAAGCGAAATGCTCAATTTGTCCTGTAAATCGGCGTACTGCATCGACGCAACGAGCGCAACGCCCGTCTATGCCTTCCATGAAACGCAGAGATTGCCGATTGCCAGTATGTGCAAGATCATGACGCTCATTCTGTCTTTCGACGCGGTAAAGAGCGGAAAGCTCGATTATGACACCATCGTTCCCGTCAGTGAACACGCCATGTCCATGGGCGGTTCTCAAGTTTATCTGGAGGCAGGCGGACAATATACGGCCGAACAACTCATGGAGAGCGTGACGGTCTGTTCGGCAAACGATGCCTGTGTTGCTTTGGCGGAATACATTGCGGGCAGCGACGACCTGTTCGTGCAGAAAATGAACGAAAGAGCCAAAGGGCTCGGTTGCGGCGACACGCTGTTTGCCAATTGCACGGGATTGCCCAAGGATCCGCAATATTCCTGTGCGCACGATGTCGCACTGATGCTCCGCGAACTCATTCAGAATGAGAAATATTTTCAATTTGCAGGGGTATGGACGGATGAATTTCAGCACCCCGAAGGCAGAACGACGCTCATCACCAACACCAATAAGCTGATACGGCAATACCAGGGTTGCGACGGCGGCAAGACGGGGTTCACGAATGAGGCGGGTTTCTGTCTGGCGGCGACGGCAAAACGCGGGGATACGCGCGTCATTTCCGTCTGCATCGGTTCTCCCGACAGCAAGAGCCGCTTTGCGGCGGTCAGCCGTATGTTCGATTATACGTTTGCCAATTATGCCGACCGCGAAGTGTACGGCACAGAGCCGTTGGATGAAAAATTAACCATCAAAAACGGCAAAGTACAGGAGATTTCCGTCATGCCGGAAGCGCCCGTGCGTTACTTTTGCAAAATCGGCGCAGAGGATGCGACCATCACGCGCAACGCGCAGTTCTTCTCCGTTTCGGCGCCGCTGAAAAAGGGGGATAAGGTCGGGGAAATGACCGTTTACAAAGACGGCGTGGAATACGCCAAAGTATCCATCGTCAGCTGTGAGGACGCCGAAAAGGCCAATTATTTTGATTATTGCCGCCGTGCGGCGGAAAATTGGGCGATCTGACGACGGTGCGCCGCAATCCATAATCATACAGGATACAGTGCAGTGCGCTATCGTGCCGTGACGTGACAATAAAAAAACGGATGAATGTTGCGGAAGTTTTTTTTAAGGTTTATTTTTTGACGAAAAGGCGGAAATTCCGCCTTTTTTCTTTCACGCAATTATCCTTTTTTCTTCTTGCTTTTTTCCCATAAATGTAATATAATAATTGCATGGATCAATTCGTATATCTGCTGGCGAGTGCTTGCGCCGTCGTGATCATCCTGACGCTCCATGAATTTGCGCATGCTTTTGCCGCATATAAATGCGGCGACCCCACGGCGAAATGGGAAGGGCGGCTGACCCTGAACCCGTTGAAACACTTCGACATCGCGGGGCTTCTGATGTTCATTCTTGTGGGATTCGGCTGGGCAAAACCCGTTCCGATCAATCCGAATAATTTCCGGCATTACAAGAGCGGACTTTTTCTGACTGCCGTTGCCGGCGTCGCCGTCAATCTTTTGCTCGCGTTCTTATTGTATCCCGTCATGTTGCTCGCTTACAGGTATCTGACGGAGCCGAACTATCTCTTCATTTTCCTGAAAAATTTTCTGATGCTGCTCGTGGTGTATAACCTCAACTTTTTTGTATTCAACCTCCTGCCCCTCTATCCGCTCGACGGGTTCCGCGTGTGGGACGCTCTGGACACAAAGAGGAGCAAGGCCTTCCGTTTCGTGCGGCAATACGGGTATTACATCCTGCTCGGGCTCATTCTGGAAAGTTATCTTTGCAATTTCCTGAGCGGCTTTGTGCCGTACGTTGAATATTTCAATATTCTCGGATATTATTTCAAATTTGTCGTCAACGGACTGTATGAATTGTTCGGTATGTTTTGGGGGCTGTTTTTCTGATGGGGAAAGTAACTGCGGAAAATTTTGAATCGAACGTGGACTATACCACCGTTCTGAATAATTTCGAAGGCCCGCTCGACCTTCTCTTATACCTCATCCGTTGCAACGAAATCGAAATCAAGGATATTTTCGTGTCGCAGGTCATGGAGCAATTCATGGCGTATATGCGCGGACTTCCGTATCTGGATGCCGATAAGGCGAGCGAATATCTCGTCATCGCGTCGACCATTCTCTCTATCAAAGCCAAAAGCCTGGTACCCGACGAGGAGGAAGAGGACTTCATGGACGACGAGGAGGACGAACGCACACAGCTCATCCGCGCCCTCGAGGAATATAAACTCATCAAGGAAGAAACCGAAAAACTCAAGGCCATGGAGACGGTCGGGTATTTTTATAAGGAACCGGACAAGAGCGTCGGCCAGGTCAAGATCGTATATAAGGACTTCAATCTGGACGGGCTCGTGCGCGCGTTCACCGAACTGATGCTCCGCATCGAGGCGGAAAAGCACGACGAAACGGACATCAAGGAGATCCCGCAGGACACCTTCACCGTTGCCGAAAAGATCGCCGCCGTGCGGGAAATTCTCAGCGAACGCGAAAGCGTGCAATTCGAAGAACTGTTGTCTCGGCGGTACAACAAGACGGAAGTCATCACCACATTTCAGGCACTTTTGGAACTGTTGAAGCATCAATACATCTGTGTCACGCAGGAAGAGGTGTTTGCGCCCATTTTAATCATGCTGAATCCCGAACGGAACGAGGAAGAAGACTTTGGAGAAATTGACGAATATAATTGAAGCGGTGCTTTTTGCCGCGGGCAACGGCGTATCCTTTGCGCTCATTGCCGAAAAACTGAACGTCTCCGTCGCACAGGTCAAAAAATGCGTCGACGAACTGAAAGAAAAATATGCCGGCAAGTGCGGCATTCATCTTTTGACTTTCAACAACAAGGCGCAATTCGCCTCCAATCCCGATTATAAGGATCAGGTCGCCGACGTGCTCAATTCCATCAAGGAAAAGGAGTTTACCCGCGCCATTCTGGAGAGCGCCGCCATCATCGCCTATAAACAGCCCATCACAAAGGGCGAGCTGGAAGAACTGCGGCGGGTCAATTCCGATTACGCCGTCAAGACCCTGCTCGAATTGCAGATGATCGAGCCGTGCGGGCGGAAAGACGCCATCGGCAAGCCCATTCTCTACTGCACCACGGATAATTTCCTCAAACGTTTTCACATCTCTTCCCTCGAAGAATTGCCCGATTACGAAACGCTGATGGATCAGATTTCCAAACTCAGCGATTCGGTCGAGGACAGCTATCTGTACCGCAAGGACGTCTATGCGGAAGAGGGCGGCGAGAACTTTTTCGCCGAAAACGGAAACGACGGGGGAAATGCCGCACAGGCGGAAGTCGCCGTTGCCTCGACGGCGGAGAACGGGAAAGACGGTGCCGCGAAGACGGATAAAACCGCGGCGGCGGGCGAACCCGCAATGCCTTCCGATCTGCCCGATTTTTTGCGGGACGTGGACGACGCAGACATCATCCGCATCGATTGATGCGGCCGAACGGCGAAAAGGAACTTCTAAAAGTTTGTTGCCTGTGTTTGTTGCAGGTATAACCGCACGCCGTTTTCATATACTGATACATAAAAGGGGGAGACAAGAGAAAAATGATTTGGACTTATTGGTGGAGTTATATCATCATCATTCCGGGGATTCTGTTGGCGATCTTTGCGCAATCTCTGGTGTCGAGTACCTATAAAAAATATTCCCGCGTTTCGGCGCGTTCGGGCTGGACGGCGGAACATCTTTCCGAAAAACTGCTCGCCGACAACGGTTGCATGGTGCGCATCGGACGCATCAAAGGCAACCTTACGGACAACTACAATCCCGCGACAAAGGTGCTCTCGCTTTCCCAAAGCACGTTCGGCAGTGACGGCATTGCCGCGCTCGGCGTCGCCGCGCATGAAGTGGGGCACGCCGTGCAGGATGAAGAAGGCTATATCCCGCTCCGCCTGCGTTCCGTCCTGGTGCCCGTCGTCAATTTCGGATCCGGGCTCGCCATTCCGCTTCTGCTCATCGGTGTTTTACTGGAATTGTTCATTGAAAATCCTATGGTTGGCAACGTATTCATCACTTTGGCGATCGTCGCTTACAGCCTTGCGACCGTTTTCAGCCTCATCACGTTGCCCGTGGAATTCAATGCGTCCAGACGCGCAATGGCCATGCTCCGCGAGAGCGGTGCCCTCGAAGAGGAAGAACTCAGGGGCGCGCGAAAGGTGCTCACCGCGGCCGCGCTCACTTATGTCGCCAGCCTGCTCGTGTCCTTGTTGTATCTGTTGCGTTTTATCCTCATCGCATCTCAATTCCGCCGTCGATGAAAGAACAAATCATTTTTTACGAATAATTTTCATTCAAAAAACCGAGGTCCTCGAAACGCCTCGGTTTTTTGTATAACGAAAACCCCCAGATAGTCTGGGGGTTCAAAAATAGGCTATTGCCGATGTGGTATTGAATAAAAAACTCCGTTTTGTTAAAATAGAGATGCGACCTGCCGGTTGCATCAAAGAACAAAACGGAGGACAAAAGAAATGACTTCTAATGACAATAAAATATTATCACACAGCCAATGGAATTGCAAGTATCACATCGTGTTTGCGCCAAAGTACAGAAGAAAAGTATTCTACGAAAGTCACAGAAAAGCAATCATGGAGATAATCCGAGAGCTGTGTCAATGGAAAGGGGTAGAAATACTTGAGGGAGAAATGGCAATAGACCATGTACATCTGTCGGTAATGATACCGCCGAAGATGAGCGTGTCGGGATTCATGGGAGATTTGAAAGGTAAGAGTAGCCTGATAATATATCAGAAATTCGGGACAGCAAAATTTCAGTACAGGTGCAGGGAGTTTTGGTGTCGTGGCTACTATGTAGACACTGTCACATATTTTTATGGACACTTTTTATGTAGACATATAACATTCTCAAAACACCTAAATAATCAAGTATCTTGACAGAATCGACTTGTTAACAATATATTTAGCCCTTTAAAAGTTGTATTAGATTTTCCACTTTAAGTAATAATTCATCAAATGTTATTATATTAATGCTTTTGAGCTCATTTCTATAAGATAATAAACATTTTAACGCCATTGGAGATAGCCCTTGCATTTTTCCGATAAGCAAAATACTTTGAATGTTTATAGCTTTAAAGTCTTCCTTTTGTTGCTCCAACACGTTATTGCGTAATGTAGTATATTCATTATATAAACTCTGTCTTTGGATTAAAAGTTGATTTACACCTCCGATTATTTCTTCTGACATCTTCGGCACATCTTGCCTATATGCGGTTGTCGAGAATATATTTTCGGTTGGAGTTTTTATTTCAATAAGCGAAATATTATGTGTTAATTGATTTTTAAATATAAAATCCGTGTATTTTCCGCTTTTATTATCGATAGATTTTCCGCCGACATATCTTGCACCGTTATATATCATCAAAGGAGAATTAAATAGTTGGGATAGAGCCCACGCATTACGGCTAAAAAAGCCTTGCCAAAATGATTCGTCCGAATTATCGATATTACTTTCAATTTCTTCTTTAACGCATTGTAAGTTTTTAATATTCAATGCACTATTTAGTGTTTGGGTATCTACTCTTTCCAAAATTGACGGTAATTCCCTATCTGTTGATAAAATTCTTTGAAGTGTCTTTATGTCATCATCTACTTTAACATAAGAAACTTGTTGATAAGGGTCCGTTTGTTTACCACCGAATGCCTTGAAATATGCGACTAGACCATTGCATAATGCTGCGGTTGCCTCGGTATCCAAAGTTATTTCCACCATATCATAAGGTGATATATCTTTCCTTGTAAACTTTGACTCGCCAAAAGTCCTAGATTTTGTTTTCTTTTGAATAATCAAAGAACCTTTGATATTTTTTTCAATATCAGCATTATTATCAACCTGAATCCCTTTAAAATAAATCTTAACGTTTGGTGTTTCTTGCAGAATAAAGGGTGTTAATTCAGAGGTTACAAAACTATTTGGTGTTGCTTTTATTTCGTTGCTCATGTATTTTTCTCACAAATATTTTATAACGTTTATTTAATTATATTATCTCATTATTCGAGTGGTTAAAGCAAGTAGCTTAAAATATCATTTTAATGTTTTATGCTGCAACCATTTTGCGCCATTAGGTTTAATAATAAGGATGTCAATAGGACCATTTAATTTCTTGATCAAAAGGTATTTCATATTCGCCGTTTATTCGCTGCATTTCGATTTGATATTGCCGATAATCATCAATAGTCATCTTCACAATTGAGCGTATGTAAAACGGATGACTGCGGATATGGGCATCACTTGGATCTTTTTGATAAACGCCAGCTTCATCTGTAAAAATAAAATAGTTACTCATTTTAAAGATTCATCGAACCAATAAACTCTGTAATCGGCTTATAGACATCATTTTCCAAATCTTGATAAGTTTCAAGAACACTGTTGACCCACTCTGGTCCATGACCGCTTACTTCTTTGATAAAACCTTCAAGTTCACCGACAGGCACAATATATAAGCCTTTACTTTTTAAAAGTTTATCAAGTTTTTTGTATGATGCCGTCGCATCACCAGAGGGAATAGCCGCGATACCTTTAGCTTTAATATCGTCCCATTTCGATATAGTAGATATAACTTTCCTTATCTCGGCAATATCTTTATTAGACAATTCTGAATTGTTCGATCTGTCTAGAATTTGACATATACTGGTTCTAGCATCCACCCTCAATACTTTCTCTTTTGGGCTATGAAGATTTGAAGTAATGATGTTGTAGTCGGATTTCAGCGAGCTAAAATCAATTTTACAAGCTTCAACAATCCCCTGAAAAACATTTTCATCATTTAGGACATCGATATCAACTATAATTTTTACATCAATATTTAGTGATAGAAGTGCCAAAATAATTTTAGAAATTCGATGTTTTCCTCCACAATGAATAAACAACGTTTCAGAGAATCTACCCTGCTTCTGCTTGATATGGTTTTCAATTATTGAATACATTTTACAATCAGAATCACTTTCACAAAGTACAACAGATTTGTGAAAAAGGCTTGCCATAATATTGGAGTATTTTAATAACGGATCACTCCAAACTTTATTGAAATCAGCATTGTTTAATATCGAAAAGTGATTAATATTTCCGTCTCGCGTAATTCTGACTATTTTAATCCTTTCTGGACAAGAATCCAACAATCCTTTTATAATTTCTTCACTATGGGTTGAAATAAATGCTTGTTGATGAGCAGACAACGTTTTCCCTATAATCTGCCCCATAATTCTAGCTTGAGGCGGATGAAGAAAAGATTCAGGCTCATCAATTAAATAAATTCTATAATAATCCAGCATCAAATACAGTAGAATTCCAGTGAAACTTTTTATTCCGTCTCCTTGGTTTTGAACCTGATCATATTTCTCAAGAATTTTTGCCACTTCTTCTTGACGAGTTATCTCATCCTCATAACTACCATTCAAAACAACTGATTTACCTATACAAAGCGGAATTGCAGCGCCGTATTGAGTATTGGGGGTAATTTCAACTCCGAAAGCTTTTTTAAAATTATCAGACAACCATTTTCTGTATTTACTATCAAACGCGGCATAATGAATGGGGTGGCTTTTATTGTCATCTCGCCTAATATTTTGCGGTGCCGAGCAAATTGTTAACCGAGCAGAAGTATCCAAATTAATTACGAACAAATCACGAAAAGAATCAAAATATGGCGTGGATGGAAACTGCGTGTCTGTATAACTCCATATATTCATGACGCGACTAAAGACATTATATGTTATATGATTTCCATGATTTGTCCCTTTAGAAACAACAGATAATACAGACGAAATAGGCACTGAAGATTTTGTTATTTTTACATCTGATACTACTACACTCGGCACTTTATGCTCGGAAAGCGCATATATATCTTTCAATGCTTGGCTCTTACCTGCGTTATTTGGTCCAACAAAAACCACTATATCATTTTCTGATATATCTATGTTTTGACCGTTATTAAACTGTATTTGGGAGATAAATCCCCCTGCTTTTTCTTCAGCCATTTTCTCCTCCGTAATTATTATTTCAATTCATCGCATAGGGCGAGAAGTTCTTCGACTCGTTTGACAATGCGTTTTTGCTCGGAAAGGGGAGGAAGCGGAAAAGCAATATTAGCAAGTACAACTCCGGGCAAATGCTTAATTGTCTCTCCAGAAAATCTGTGTGCAAAATATCCGTTTGAGGCATAGATTTGAAAAATTCTATAAGCGAAAAAACTATCTATGCCATAATAAAACCTCACTCTATGAAGAGCTTTCTGGATTCTGAATGATGTATCGTGCTTAGCCCAAACAGCACAACGCCCAGGTTCTCCACCTTCACAAACCACTAAATCCCCATACTGAACAGAATATCTCTCCTTTTCCTCATCTAAAAAACGCATTTCTAATATGTCAGAAAAGTCAAATTCACCCCACCGGACATTTACATTGCGCAAATATGGCTGTAATTCACCCTTGTTTTTTGACTTATCCAGCATTTTGCCGAGACTCATATCAGCAATACTACCAAGTCTAACCCACTCCCAAGTGTCGGGGATATCAAATGGCTTTTCATCGTTCGAAATGGCTGGTAACGGCTTTTCTTTTTTGATTTTGCCGGACTTGATGAGGGCTTCTTTTTCCGCCTTTATGCGTTTGAGAAGTTCAGAAGCCGGTTCATCGGCAGGGTCGCGTTCGGTGAGCTTGCCTTGAACGGTTTGTTGCAAAATGGATTTGCGGAGCTTATCCGGAAATTCGGCATTTAATTTGCTTAACTGTTCTTCTGCCTTGCCGTATTCCTCAATCAAAGGCATCAATTCTTCGATTTTTTCAACAATGCGCTTTTGTTCCGCAAGAGGAGGAAGTGCAACCATATAGTTTTGAACATTACCAAGTCTTATATATGGAATTGCCGAGCCAAACATTTTATCAACATTGTACTTAACCCAATTACTTTTAATATGAAATAACAGATAGTATAAATAAGAATGTTCAATATACGGTTGAATAATATATGTGCGCTGATAGGCCTCAAATTGACCATCATAATATGTAATGTTATTTATATCGCCATTTCCAGCAATTAATATTGATTCTCCTTCAAAAGAAAACGATTTGCAGCGAATAGGCTTTTTAGCGCAAGTAAAAAAATAATATTCGCCATTTTCATCCCCAAAATTAGCATCTTTTTTCCCTGTTGCAATTTTACAAATTTTACCGAGTTTAACCCATTCCCAACTATCAGGAATATCAAACGGCATTTCCTCTTCTTTGATTTCGGGCAACGGTTTTTCTTTTATTCCGAGTTTCTTCTTCTCGGCACGAATTCGTTTCAGCAATTCCGATGCCGGTTCGTCATCTTTGCATTGCGGCACAAGTTTTCCTTGTACCGCCAATTGCAAAACGGAGTTTTTCAATTCCTGCGCGGTCATTCGTTGCCCTCCAATTTTGCGGTGATACTTGCCAATATGCGGTCAATGGAGGCATTCAGTTCGGCGCGTTCCGCCTCATAACGGGCAATCAAATCTTTCGGCTCAAGGATTTCTTCTTCCGTATGCGGGAAAGGACAACATTTATCAAAATCATAGTTCAGTGCTTCCAATTCTTCGGGAGTATAGAAGCGCGCTTTATCAAAGCCGTCAACGACAATGGCTTGTTTGTTGTCCCACCATTCACGCACAGGGTCAAAGTGCTTGTCCTGCATGGGTTTTGTTTTGGAAAAACTCTTCACGCCTTCGGGATAGTCAAGGCGATAGAACCATACGCCACGGCTGACAACGCCTTTTTTGAAAAACAAAAGATTGGTGTTGACGCTCGCATACGGTTTGAACACCTGCGGCAAACGGATGACTGTATGTAAGCCGTATTCTTTCAGAAGTTTCTCTTTAATCGTGTTCTTTACGCCGTCGCCGAACATAAAGCCGTCGGGTAATACGACGCCGGCTCTGCCGCCATCCTTCAACAAGTTCATAATGAGTGCCATAAACAGGTCTGCTGTTTCGCTTGTCTGATATTCGCTCGGAAAGTTTTTCTTGACTGCGGCGTCTTCTGCTCCGCCAAAAGGGGGATTGGCGACTATCACATCTACGCGGTCTTTTGCCGAATAATCGGAAAGGGGTCTGTTCAAAGAATTGATATGTCTGATCTTCGGTATCTCAATGTCGTGCAAAATCAAATTTGTCATAGCGAGAAGATACGGAAGCGGTTTTTTCTCCCATCCGTTGATAGAAGTCTGAAGCTTTTCGAGTTCTTCAGTCGTCGTTACGCTGCCGATATGCGCAATAGTGCTGGTCAAAAAACCACCCGTGCCACAGGCAGGATCAAGGACGGTTTCTCCGAGTTTTGGATCGACCTTTTCGACGATGAAATTTGTAACGGGACGAGGCGTATAGAATTCGCCTGCACGCCCTGCGCTCTGCAAATCTTTCAGCATACCTTCATAGAGGTCATTGAAAGTATGTTTTTGCGTTGCGTCGATAAAATCGACTTTCTCATTGATGCGGTTGACAAGCTGGCGAAGATAGATCCCGGACTTCATGTAGTTATTGATATCTTCAAACACGTTACGGACAACGAATTTACGCATATCACCGTCGGACGTATCCAGCTTTTTGAGTTTTACAAAGAGGTCGTCTATGAATTTGATGAGAGCGTCGCCGGTAATTCCTTCCTTATCCGCCGCCCAATCGCGCCAACGATAGCCCTCGGGGATTACGCCTTTATAGTCCGGACGAAATTCCCATTCCATTTCTTTGGCGTCAAAGGCTTTCAGGAATAAAAGCCAAGTAATCTGTTCTATATATTGCGCATCGCCGTTCAGACCTGCGTCTTTGCGCATTATATCTTCCAGCGATTTTATCAATGTGGACATTGCCATAGTATGTACTCCTTACTTTCTCTTCCCTGATGAATAAATTTCTTTATGTTCACCGCAAGAGCCTACTATTATCCTTCTATCGTTATTAGAAAAACCAAAGTGAATGCTTTGTCCTTTTTTTGCATAGGTAATATGAGCTTCAATATTGATTTTTTCGCCTTTATAATCCGTCACAAACTGACGCATAAGTTTCAAATCCGCTCTTGTCATTGATCCTTCGCCACGTGTAGCTTTAATCCCTGTTTGCATTTTGAATTCTTTGTATATGTCTCCACCTTTTGTGAAGTATAAATCCCACATTACAGTTGCTAGCGCAAACAAAGATGTCCAAAGGTCGGATAAGTCTATGCTGCAACTTTTTAATGTTTTTCTTGCGTCATCCGTAAATTCAATTTTATCTCCAAAAGTTGCTTCAAAATAGTTTACAACATCATCAGGCGTTTTCGGATAATCCTTGATCGCCAATCTGCTGGAAGTCGCCTTCCTCAATGCGGCGTTATCCTGCGCCAACAAACGATAGCTTTCAATTTGTTGCTCCAGGTTATAATTTTCCTCTTTCTGATCAATTAATTCTTCAATTAAACGACCGCTTTCGGCTTCTGCAACAAGTCGTTTTTCTTCTTCAGCCATCGCCAAACTCAAAGTTTCATTTTCGACCTCTTTCAATTTTTCCTGATGTATTGCTTCAATTTCTTTTAATCTCTTTTGTCTGATGTTGGAAGTAACCATTGCTCGGCAATCGTCTATACGGAAAAATTTATCGTAAAAAGTCACGTCTTGGGCAAATGCACGACGAAGTATTTGACAGACAATGTTTGTCCCCAGTTCTTCAATTTGATTGGGAGAAAAATATCTATGGCGATTATAGTCTAATTCGTCTAACGTTTCTATTTCCGGGTAGTAAATTCTAATCATTCCATTATAGCAGGCCAATTCTTGTGGTGTAAAATAATTCATTTCTTCTGTCACAGCTTTATCAGTGGCATAAAAAACCAACGCATTGCCGCCTACAGCATTTGCTATATCTTCGGGATTTACACACAAACAATCTTTAACACTTGAAGAATTATTTTTCGGGCTAATGTAAATATAGGGAATGTTCCTTCTTTCGTTTTGAAGTCTTTCCCAAAATTTTAACCATTCACCATTTGATATTAATTGAGGTTTTATAGATATTTTGTCGATTCCGCAACTACATATAATGAATTTATTATTAATAATTCTTTTTACAAGTCCAGGTATGCTGGGGGAAGGGATGGGTTCACATTCTCCAATAAAGCCCGGCATGTCACTATACGAAATAACGCAAGAAAAATATGCGTTTTTTTCATCAATAGGCTCGTATCCAACCTCTGTAACCCATCTTCTGGGCGCAAATCCTTTTTCCGATAAAGGTGTTTCAATTATTTTACAAGCCCAGTATGTATTGTTATTTGCAGGTTCGTCCACATAACATACCTCAGAAATTATTTTAACTGTTTTGCCGTCGGTGGATAAAATTTTGCCTCCTCTTTTTAGATTGCTCCAATCTTTTGCGTAATCAGAAAGTAATTTTTCTGTCTTGTTCCATTTTTTCGTCTGCCAATTTTTAATATGACTAATGATACACCAAAGCAAATCTTGTCCTGACTCTAAAAGTGAAACTACAAATTTTACTTTGTAAAACATAGTTGAATTTAAATCAATCATTTTCTTTTGTGCTCCTTAATGTCATGCCGCGTAAATTTCCGATTCCAATTCCTTGATTGCTTCGCGGAATTTTGCGATCCCGCCGAAAATGGTATTCACAATATAAACTTGTGTTCCGTACTGTTTGATGGGATCAACCTTCAAAACGTCCACGTTTTCAAGGTCACTAAGACCGCTATCGGCATACTTCGTCAAAAGCGCATCCAAAATCTCTGCGGCTTGCTTTCCGTATTTGGTAAAGTAATTGCGCTTGCGGACGTTTTCGGCTCGTTCTTTTCTCGTCAGCGGCGGTTGGTCGAATACGATATGCAAAATCAGGTCAAACGGATCCAAATCTTTGCCTACTTCGTCGCAAAGGTCATCAAAAAATACGCCGCGCTTTTCAAGCTCGTCAATGATTGCCTGTTTGCGGTCTGCCGCATTCCATGCAGCAAGAAAATCGTTCATCTCCGCATATTGGCTTAACACATTTCTCTTTGTATAATCGATAAGACGCTCGGTAATCAGATGACCGTTTTTATCAAGGTATTGAACATGCTTTTGAGAGACAGAAACCTGCGTACCGCCGAGAACATATTTTTGTCTTCTTTCATGTTCCGGAGGCGTGATTTTAGGAGGACTTTCAGGGCCTTTTCCGGGTTCATTCGGATGAAAATCATCCTGCTGCTCGATAGGACCGTCAAAATCAGGATCGTGGAAAAGACGAGTAACGTCGCGGAAGTCGAAAATCGTAAAATACATTTTTCCGAGGTCTTCCCGGACGCGGGTACCGCGACCGATAATCTGTTTGAATTCGGTCATAGATCTGATATTTGAATCCAAAACGATAAATTTAACCGTCTGAACGTCAACGCCCGTGGAAAGCAATTTGGAAGTAGTGACAAGTACGGGATATTTCTTCTCTACATCTCTGAAATTATCAAGTTGCTTGACACCCGCTTCGTCGTTTGCCGTAATACGCATGACATAACGCGAATCTATCGCACACATATCTGCATTTTCATTTGCCAATGCTTGGCGCATACGGTCTGCGTGCTCCTGATCGACACAGAAGAATATTGTTTTATCCATTCTGCAATCATGTTTTTTCAGATAATCGGAGACAGTTTTCGCAACGAGTTTTGTTCGTTTTTCGAGAACAAGATTTTTATCAAAATCGGTCGTGTTGTAAACTCGGTTGTCGATGACTTCACCGTTGTCGTCAAGCTGACCTTCATAAGGAACAAAACCTTCAATGTCTTTATCAAAAAATACACGGATAACACGATAGGGGGCTAAGAATCCGTCGTCAATTCCTTGCTTCAAAGAATATGTATAGATTGGCTCGCCGAAATAATCTATATTGGAAACCGAATTGGTTTCTTTCGGTGTTGCGGTAAGTCCTACCTGCGTGGCAGAGGAGAAATACTCCAATACTTCACGCCATTGACTGTCAGCCTTTGCGCTGCCGCGGTGACACTCATCAACGACAACTAAATCGAAGAACCCCGGACTGAATTGCTTAAACAAGCTGTTGGCATCCTCGTCTTCTCCAGTTAACCCCTGATAAAGGGCAAGATATATTTCATGAGCCGTATCAAAGTTTTGTTTTGTCACCCATGTCATTTTATCTTTGAACGGGGCAAAATCGTTCGTGAACGTCTGTGAGATTAACGCCGTTCTGTCGGCAAGGAAAAGAATGCGTTTTTTAATACCTGATTTCCAAAGACGCCAAATGATCTGAAATGCAGTGTAAGTTTTACCGGTGCCTGTTGCCATAACAAGCAAAACTCTGTTTTGACCGTTTGCAATAGCTTCAACGGTTTTATTGACTGCGTTCATCTGATAATAGCGCGGCTGTTTGTCGGGATTATCAGAATAATATGGTTCATCAATAACCGTGTCTTGCACCGGGCTGATATGGTTTTGCTCGTGATACATTGTCCATAAAGTCTCCGGCGACGGAAATTCATCCAACGAAAGATTTATTTCGGCAGGTCCTTCGGTAATGAACTTGTTGTGGAAAACAAAGCCGTCACCATTGGAAGAAAATACGAACGGAACATCCATCATATCAGCATAGTGCAACGCCTGTTGCATGCCGTCTGCCATCGTATGATTATTATCTTTGGCTTCAATAATCGCAATCGGTTTGTTTGGTTTATAGAAAAGGACATAGTCTGCTTTCAGAGGGGCTTCTCGTTTGCATATCTTCCCACGGGCGATAATTCTACCGTTGGTAACTTTATATTCCTCGCGCATTTGCGAAAAAGAACTCCAACCGGCGGAAATGATTGCAGGCGTAATGAATTTTGTTCGTATATCCATTTCTGATAGCGATTTTTTATCAAAAGAATCCATTGTATCCTCCCTTCAAATTTTAAAAACCAAACATCTCTAATTAATTACGGTTTTGATCTTCTATCGATATATGATGTTCTTTACAAAATTCTGGAAATATTTTCTTAGCTAATTGATTTGATTGTAACTAGCATTTTCCCATTGATTTACCGTGGAAAAACGTACTCCCAATTTATGCGCCGACGGTTCCTGACTTTTCAATATTTTTCTCACTATTTTAATCTCTTCAGAAAAAGCCGCCCGTGTATCTCGACAAAATTATTAGAATCATTATAACACTTTTAATATAAATTTTCAACTACAACTTCTATTAATTTGTTAATATAAATACATATAAATTTTAATCAGCCTTATAGAAGGAAATCTTTAATCCTATTTGGCTCTGCGGCGTGTGTTTGGCATGGATAATCGCGGCGGTGTGGAGCCGTTTCGGCTGAACTGCTTGGAGATCGGTTGCCGCTTATGCCCCGCACATGCTTTCTCTTGATTATGCTCCGCACATGTTTTCTTTTGATTGGTTTCTTTTCCGTTATATGTTCCTCTTGAATTTGCTTTTTCGGGAGGCTGAGTTTGGCATAGTTCCTCGCCAAAGTCAACGGCCGCAAAATCGTCGCTTAAAACACTCATAGAAACGAATTATGAGCCGAGTAAATAATACCTTGCCTTGGCTCTTTTTTCGCTTATAAGGCTTTTTACGCGCCTTCTACGCAACGATTTTGGCTTTGTCCCGTTGACTTCCGCAGTCTTGCTATTCATGGTACCGACTTTCACCGTCCTATGCACCTCCGCCTGTTGCCCGAAAAAGGCAAATACAAATTCAGAGGTGTTAAGATGGAAATGTTGGTTACCAAGTTCTCGAACGGAAAGTATCGCAATGAAGGTGCATTGTTCGCCGAACCTATCTCTCCCGAAAACGTCAAACTCATGGGTGAGATGATCGCTCTGCAAGCTTTACGCACCTTAAAAAAGTATGACAGGCAAGTCGCGGATCGGTATTATATCGGACTTATCAAAGACTTACATCACATGGGAGAAAGAAATTATATCATCTCGGACGGCTATGACATCGCACAAAACGCCATTTGTTTTCTCTGTGCATTCATGGGCAGGAAGGTATCGGATATTTACGGCAAGGACAAAAAAGGTATCAATATTACGATAAAACTTGCCTGTTACCGTAAATTAGACAGGGAACTCATGCGGTACCGCAAAAACGCGCAAAAGACGGAGGAGATTGACTTTACCGATTACAAGGCACTGCCCATGGATTCCGTCAACCGTTTTGAACACGAGCAGACAGATTACGGCAAATACGATGAACTTGTAGAAACGCTGAAACTCTCCGAATTGGAACTTGCCATTCTGGAGTGCTACATGAACGGCATGGTGCAATCGCAGGTTTGTGCCGAACTCGGCATCGGCAGGGGTACCATCAACCACAGAAAAGCGAGCATTCGCAGGCGGTATTATGCCTGCTACGGCGCACTTTGATATGCTCTTTTAAACTTCATTTATGTAAGACTTAACCATAGTTGTACTACCCAAAATTGCGATTTGGCACTTAGAGATGCGCTTGTCATAGACAAGTGGCGGCGCTGCGCGCCGCCAGACAAGCGTCGCAGGCGCGCTGTCGCGCGCCTGCTTTACTTTACCTATTCAAGCGTTCACCAAACATAACACAACCCAACGAAAAAACTACCGTGCGGGCGCGGAGCCGCCTCGCTAAGCCGCTTTCGGCCGGCTCCGCTTTTCCCCGCACGCAGAATATCTTTCTTTTTACCGTATATCCTTTTTCGGGTATACGGTTTTTTGTCGTTACGGTTTACCTCGGTTTCCTGTCGGCTGAATACGGTTTCGCCCCGTGGTCGCCTCGGATTTTGTCGGATCGTGCGTGATTTTCCCCGATTTCAAGTCATTCCTTTTTTCAAGCCGTTATGTTATAGTGTCTTTATCTCCGAAAACAATGCAATTTTTTGTTGTGGTTAGTTGCGTCCGGTTGTATGTTGTTATGATTTTGGGTCATGTCGTTGTGATTTCGGTTACAAAAAGTGTCTTACATTTCTCTTGCGTTTGTGGTATAGTGCATGCATCCGTTAAAGGGCGATCTGAAAATTTTGTGAAAATTCCGCCATACCTGTCCAAAAAACTTTGTTTTTATGGCTAATAAGCAGAAAGAATTTTTTCAAAGAGGAAATTAGGTTGCCGGTTTGTGTTGTATACTGTTGAAAAGTTATTTTTGAAACGGGTTTCGGGAGGGAAATATGGAACAGCGGGAAATCAAAATCATTACCTTCGGGACATGCGAGGCGGACAATTTGGACACGGAAGAGCGGCAAGCGTTTTTCGGCACGCTTTTGCAACGCATTCTTGCCGTAAAGGAGGAAGAGCATGTATAAGAACGCAAAAGTCTATTCGGACGGCAGGCATTACGTTGCCATTCTGCAAAAGAAGAATAGCAGGCAAATGCGCCCTCAATTTCCGCCATGTCCCGAAGCAGAGCAAAGGAAGGAACTTTTTGAAAAGGCTTTTCAAGAGAATAAGGGCAAACACAGGAAAGAGAAATTCAAAAACATCGAAAAGACTCTTTCAGGTGAATTTGAAACGCAAGCCGAAACGGAAAGGTACGTGCGGGAGAACATGGCGCGGAAAGAGCGGAACGAACTCTTGCGCAAGACCCGTCTGGCAAGGAAAGTCAACTTAAATCCTTGGAATTGGTTTTGCACGTTTACATACTCGGATGAAAAGCACACGGAAGAGAGTTTCCGAAAAAAGTTATGCCAAACGCTGCGGCATTTCTCCCATCGCAGGGGCTGGCGGTATATCGGCGTATGGGAACGTTCTCCCGAAAAGAAGCGTTTGCATTTCCACGGGATATTTTATATCCCCGATGGTACCATGCCCGAAAATATGACCGAAAAGGAAGATTACAGTACGAAAGCACATCGCATGCAAAAGACCTTGCAAAACAGTTATTTTTCCGAACGGTTCGGGCGGAACGACTGTCAGCGGTTGGGGACGAAAAAGGAGATAGAACTGTCCAAAAACTACCTGATGAAATACATCGGCAAGAGCGGGGAAAGGCTGGTATATTCGCGGAACGTGCCAACATACATACGGACGGACATATCCGAGGACGACCTGGCTTTGCCCATGGACGCGGAGAATCAAAAGTACCTTCTCTTTGACGATTTTCACTGTTATAAAGACGGGGAAGATTTAGGGAAGATATGCAATGAAACGATAGAACGGTGCAAGCGCAACTGAATCATTTTTTCCTTTCGGACGGAGAGTATAAACGAAACCGCGCTTTCCGTCAAGGGCGAGGTGCATTGCCTTTGGCAACCCTTGACGGAAAGAAAGAGCATGACGGAGAACAAAAAGACCATCGCGGTTCCGTTTTGTTTTTTTCTCCGCCGAAAGGCAAACGAAAATAATTATAGTAAAAGGAGAATGACTGAATGAACAAAAATATGAGTAAAACATTTTGCGGTATTGAGGATTATGAAAAGAATTGTTACCTCTTTTCCCCGTCTGTAAGTAAACAGAAAAATGTAGACGGAAAGGCTTATTTCGTCCGCAGGTATTTCCGCGGCGGCAAGGACTTTGAAAAGACAATGGAAACCCTTGCAGTTCAGAACATTGTTCGGAATGCGAGGTGAACGATATGAAACAGAAACATTACATAGCGGGATTATACCTCAGGCTTTCGCAAGAAGACGAACGTCAGGGCGAATCGGTGTCTATCGACAACCAGCGTACTATTTTACGCAAGTATGCAGAAGAACACGGCTTTGAGATTCACGACGAATACATAGACGACGGCGTTTCGGGTACCACCTTCCAGCGCCCCGAAGTGCAGAGATTGTTGGACGACGCCAAAACGGGTATTATAAATACTATCATCGTCAAAGACCTTTCGCGGTTCGGCAGGAACTATATCGAAGTGGGACAGTACGTCGATTATGTGTTCCCCGCGTTCGGGATACGGTTTATCGCTATCCAGGACAACGTGGATACGGAAAACCGCGACAGCAATGCCATGGAAATGATGCCCATCGTAAACATTTTCAACGAGTGGCATGCCGCCAATACCAGCAAGAAGATAAAAGCCGTCAGGCGTTCCAATGCTCTTGCGGGAATTTACAGCGCGAAGAAAGCGACTTACGGGTATCTGAAAGGCCCAGACAAAAAGCGAACGCCTGTCATTGACGAGGAAACGGCGCCCGTAGTCCGCCGCATATTCGAATTGTATGCAGCAGGAATAAGCCCGAAAAACATAGCAGATATCCTGAATGCGGACGGAATACCTTCACCGGGAAAGCTGGCTTATGAAAGGCTTGGGCATAAAGGCCGCCCGAACGAAATGCGGCTTTGGTGCGAAGTAAGCATACGGTTTATGTTGAACAATATCATGTACATAGGACATCTTCCCATGTTGCAGGAGACGACGGTCTCTTACAAAAATCATAAACGTCAAGCCAAAGACAGGAGTGATTGGGTGATCACCTATAATAACCATGAACCCATTATCCCGCAGGAATTATGGGACAGAGTGCAGGAACGGCAAAAGCACATGGCGCAAGGCAGAAAGACCAAGACGGGATTTGTTCATCCGCTTTCGGGATTTCTCGTATGTGCCGATTGCGGAAGCAAACTGAAAATGAGCGGGCATCTGAACGGTCCCAAAACGGCATACCAATATCATTTCGACTGCGGGCTTCATATACGGTACGGAAAGACGTTGTGTTTCTCGCACTTTATTCCGGCAAAGGTATTGGAAGAAATCGTCCTCGGCGATATACGGGAAATGGCGCAACGGATTGTACTCGACGAAAAGGCTATCCGCGAAGAGTTTATCCGTCATAACGCCGAGCTTGCAGATAAAGCAATCAAAACCGCAAAGAAGGAATTGCAGGCTAAACGTAAACGCACGGAAGAATTATCTCGCCTGATGCAGGTCGCTTACGAGGACAGGCTGAAAGGCAAAATGCCCGAGGATATCTGCATCGGGTTCATACAGAAGTATTCCGAAGAGCAGAAAAGACTTGAAACGGAAATAGAGGAGCTTGAAGCAAAACTTACCGAAACGGAAAACACGATACAGAGCGCGGATGATTTTATACGAAACATCAAGAAATATCTCGAAGCACCCGAACTGACCCGCGAGATGTGTTATGAGCTTTTGGAGTGTGTCGTGGTTGGAGGTTTGCCGAAAGTCACAGGCAAAGAGCGCGTGATAGATATCGTGTATAAAGTGGATATCGCATCCGTTTTACGTTACAAACGCAAAAAATAACAAAAAAGCGCAGGGGTTACTTGAACTCATGCGCTTGTTTTATGTCCCTTTATTTACAAGTGTCCATAAAATTATGTTACAACGACAGGCAAAAATACTCAGGTGATAAAGGAATACATAGCAAATCAGCTCAAAAAAGATAAAGAGAACATGCAGCTAAGTATAGACTACCCTGAGGACCCGTTTACGGGTAGCAAGTAAAAAGCGCAGCGACTGGCAGGTCGTCCCATGAGTGCTTGGCACTCGGTCTAGTAAACTAGGGCTGTGCCCGAAAATGAAGAACCTCCCGCTTGGCGGGAGGGTTACTTTTTATAAATTATCCGACGCAAATCAAAATTCAATCCTTTATCGGCTTGACATTTTTTTTGTAAAAGCATATAATTAAGTAACAAGTTACTTATTAAAAGGAAAAAAGACCATGAGCCAAAGGATGCCGTTCGGATTAAAAATCGCGATCATTCATCGCGCTTTTCGCAAAAAAATGGATGAAAAAGCGGCGATGATGGGACTGACTTCCGTACAATTGCGCGTTTTGGGGTCTGTCAGTCGTCTCGAAGAGGCCGGGACCGGCGAAATTCATCAAAAAGATCTGGAAAAAATTGAACACGTCACGCATCCCGCCATGACAAAATTTATTCAGAAACTTGAAAAAAAAGGGTATATCCGATGTGTTCCGAGCCAAACCGATCGGAGATATAAAAAAATTATCGGCACAGAAAAGTCCAAAGGCATTCATAAAATGATCTTCGAACAGGATGAAGAAGTGCTGGCCGAACTTTGCAAAGATTTTACGCGGGAACAAAAGGAAAATTTAATTGAAACAATTGATATGATTTTTAATAACATCGATTTCGAATGGCATTAAAAACGAGAATATTGTTTCCTCCGGCGGCACCAAAGACGCTCCTTGGCGCATGCCTTCTTTTTTTGTTTTAATAAGTAACAAGTTACCTAATAAGGAGCGTAAAGAATGAAGGAACAAGCAGCAGAAAAAAAGGTTGATTTTGCGAAAGAGCCGATCGGGCGGCTGATTTTGAAGTTTGCAATCCCGTGCGTAATTTCGTTGGTTGTAAACGCTTTATACAATATTGTAGATCAGATCTTCATCGGATGGGGCGTCGGATACCTCGGCAACGGCGCGACCAACATCGTCTTTCCCATCACCATCATCGCGCTGGCCCTGGCCGTTCTGATCGGAGACGGGGGCGCCGCCTTTTTCAGTTTGAAACTCAGAGAGGGGGACAACGACAGCGTCCGAAAGGGACTGGGCAACGTCATTGTAATGGTCACGATTGCGGGCATTGCAATTCTCGTAATATTTGTGGCCTTTATGAATCCCATTTTGACTTTATTCGGCGCAACCGAATTGTTGCGGCCTTACGCTTTGGAATATGGCTACATCATAGCCATCGGACTTCCGTTTACAATGATATCTACGGCATTGAATGCGCTGATCCGCGTGGACGGCAGTCCGAAATTTGCAATGTTCTCCATGTTGCTCGGCGCGGTCATCAACACCGTTTTCGATCCGATTTTTATTTTTGTGTTCGGCATGGGTGTACGCGGTGCGGCGATCGCCACGATCATGGGACAGATTGCGTCGTTTATCGTATCCGTGATATATATATTCCGCGGTTCAAAACCGTCCGCTTTGATAAATCTTCTCTTCGCCTGAATGCAAAAATTTGCGGAAACATATTGGTCCTCGGCGTCAGCAGTTTTATTACACAGATTGCAATTACCATTGTAATGATCGTTTTCAATAACTTATTGAAAGAGTACGGCGCGGCTTCCGATTATGGTTCGGAAATTCCCATGACCGCCATGGGGATCGTCATGAAAGTCAATCAGATCATGCTTTCCGTTCTCGTCGGCATCGCCATCGGCGCACAGCCGGTGATCGGCTTCAACTACGGCTGTAAAAATTTCGGCCGCGTCAAAAAAGCCTTTTTGATCGCCATCGCGGCCGCGGAGACGATTGCCGTTATCTGCTTTTTCATCTTCCAGTTTGCGCCGATGAGCATTGTTTCTCTGTTCGGCTCCGAAGAGGGGTTATACAATGACTTTGCCGTGAAGTGTTTCCGCATCTTCCTCATGCTTTGCCCGCTCAACGGCTTCCAGACGGTCGCGGCAATCTATTTGCAGGCAATCGGCAAACCCATAAAATCCGCCATTGTTACTTTATCCAGACAAATTTTGTTCCTCGTTCCCACGGCGGCGCTTCTGCCCATGCTGTTGGGCGTAACCGGCGTACTTTGGGCGGGACCTGTTGCCGACGGACTGGCTTTTATTCTCGCGCTTGCTTTGATTATATATGAAATGAAACAGTTGAAGCACTTGTCTGCTCCGAATGAAAGCAGACAATGCGATTAAACAGTTTATCAGGAGGAAAAAAATGAAAAACAGAATCATTACCATCAGCCGTGAATTCGGCAGCGGCGGACGTACCATCGGCAAAAAAGTTGCGGAAATGCTCAAAATTCCTTGCTATGACAGCGAATTGATCGAAAAAATGGCACAGGAAAGCGGTTTCCATAAGGAATATATAAAGGACGTCACCGAGGAGAACTCCGGCGGATTTCTTTCCATCCTTTCCAGCCGCGCCTTCGGGCCGAACAACGAGGACTATCTTTGGAAAATTCAATGCAAAATCATTACTGAAATTGCCGAAAAAGGTCCTTGCGTCATTGTGGGAAGATGCGCCGATTATATCCTGCGGGATAAAGCCGACTGTCTGCGCGTATTTATTCATGCCGATATGAGTTCTCGCTGCGAACGAATCGTCAATGTATACGGAGAACGGGACGAAGCGCCTGAAACAAGAATCAAAAATAAAGATAAACGCCGCGCGGCGTATCACCGTTTCTATACCAACATGAAATGGGGTCACGCGCAAAATTACGATATTACTTTGAACAGCGGCACGCTCGGCATCGATAAATGCGCGGAAATTGTCAAAAATCTCTATTGAACATTTAATTTTTTAACCGAACGATACGCCGACAGGATCTTTCCGTAAAAATACATACACTCCGTTTTATCCTTTTTGCCCGCATTTTTCAATGCGGGCTTTTTGGCTTAAGAAATTTTTACCTCGTCTGCATAAAAGGCCGCTGAAACGGATAAAGTTCTTTTATCTTTTTTCAAAAAAAACGGTCCGCCTTCAATTCATCTTTTCTCACGACGAAATTTTTTTATCTTTTTTTGCCTGAATTATTGACAAAATGCTTCTAAAAGAATATAATAAAGAGGAATATAGTTTTTAGTAAAAACTATTAACATTATTGTAATAAAATGTTGTTATGCTTTTTTTGAAAGTTAGTAAAAAGCATGACAGGGAGGCAAGGGAAATCATGAACAAAGAAAAACAGAGGGAAAGACAGACAAAAAAAGAACGTAAACTCGTTCTGCCGGAGGTTACGGCGGAGGAAAATCTTACGGGGGAACACCGCTCTTTTGTTCAGTTCAGAAACGTCAGCCGTGTTTTTACGATGGGGACGAACGAAATCCGTGCCGTGGATGACGTGACTTTCGGTATCAGCGAAGGGGAATTCTGCGTCATCGTGGGGCAAAGCGGCGCGGGCAAAACCACGCTTTTGAATATGCTCGGCGGCATGGACCGCGTTACGGAAGGCGAGATTTACGTCGGAAACCTGCGCGTGAGCGATTTCAACGAACGGCAGCTCACGCTCTATCGTCGCCACTCGGTCGGATTCGTCTTTCAGTTTTATAACCTGATTCAGAACCTTACGGCCGTGGAGAACGTGGAGATCGCTTCAGAATTATGCGAAAATCCCTTGGATGCGATGCAGACGCTGATCGACGTCGGACTGGAGGCCCGCGCACAAAATTTCCCCGCACAGCTTTCGGGCGGCGAACAACAACGCGTGGCGATCGCCCGCGCCGTTGCCAAAAACCCGCAGATCCTGCTCTGCGACGAGCCGACGGGCGCGCTCGACTATGAAACGGGTAAAAAGGTATTGAAACTGCTTCATAACCTCTGCCGTGAAATGAAAAAGACGGTCATCGTCATCACGCATAACTCGGCGATCACACAGATGGCCGACCGCGTCGTACACATGAAAAACGGCAAGATCTTGTCCTGTGAAGAAAACGCTTCGCCTGTGGACGTGGAAGCTCTGGAATGGTAAGCGAAGGATTCTTGTAAGGAGGGCGGTATGCAAAAATATACGAAATCAATGTTGAAAGAATTCCGCCGCGGATTCGGACGGTTCATCGCCATTATGGCGATCATCGCGCTCGGCGTCGGATTTCTCATCGGGCTGATGCAGGCGACGCCCGACATGAAAAATACGATGAACGCATATTATCGCGACAACGCGATGTACGATATCAATATCAAGGGGACTTACGGCCTGAGTGCGAAAGATATCGACGCGATCGGGAACGCCAAGGACGAGGACGGGAACGTCATGGCGGATAATGTCATGGGGTTCATTCAGACAGATGTATCCGTCTCCGTCGGCTCTGACAGGGACGTCGTTGCCCGCATCAACGGGCTCGACTCGTTTGAGGAAGAAATCGGACAGGAGATCGTACACCTGACGTTGGAAGAGGGACGCTTTCCCGCGGCGGCAAACGAATGCGTCGTGGAGCGGTCCAACCTGAACTTTGAAGATATAAAAGTCGGTGCCACCGTTTCCATTACAGACCCGACGGCGGGAACTTACGGGGATGTGTACGCACAGACTCAGTTCACCGTTGTCGGCGTGGTGTCCTCTCCCGCATATTATTATCTGAACGGAAAAGAAGTGACCTCCGTGGGCAACGGCGTCGTCGGAACGGTGCTGTATGTCCCGCGCGAAGCCTATAAAATCAGCACGCCCACCGAGGAAGAGCCCTTCGGGCATCTCACGGGCGGCACGAGCGTTTTCGGGCAAGGCCTGTTCGATCTTTTGAGCGGAAATTTTATCGGCGTTCCGATGGTCTATACGGACTGTTATGTCACGCTGAATGAATCGGCAAAATACGGAGTTTTCGACCAGAATTATAAGGATACGCTTGCGGAGAGTACGGAAACATACGAAGATGTCGCCGCGTCCGACAATGTTTCCAACGCGAAAATCAATGAAAAGTTGGAAGAATTTAGCGCCTTCATCGGCGATATGGCTCAAGCCGATTGGTATGTGCTCGATACCGTGAATACCAACGTCAGCCATATCAGTTTTAACATGAACGTGGATAAGGTATCGGACATTGCCGCCATTTTCCCCGTATTCTTCATACTGGTCGCCGCGCTCGTCGCCATGACGTCCATGACCCGCATGGTCGAAGAGGATCGCACGGAGATCGGAACGCTCAAAGCGCTCGGATACAGCAACGGCAGAATTGCCGCCAAATATCTCATCTATTGTCTTTCTGCGGGCATCATCGGCGGTCTGGTCGGGTTATTGTGCGGTTTTGCGCTCCTGCCGTCCATCTTCTGGATGGCATATCAGTCGCAATATTATCTTCCGCCGCTCATCCTCGGCGTCAGCCCCGTATTCACGACCGTCGTGCTCATCTGCCTGGTGGCGCTCACCATCGCCGTCACCGTCTATGCCTGTTGGGCGACCCTGCGCGAGCGGCCGTCTCTGCTCATGCAACAGAAAGCCCCCAAACAGGGGAAACGCGTCCTGCTTGAAAGGGTAGGGTTCCTCTGGAAACCGCTTAAATTCAAGTATAAAGCCGCGATCAGGAACATATTCCGCTATAAAAAGAATATGTTCATGACCATCATTTCCGTTATGGGTTGCACCGCACTGATCCTGGCAGGGTTCGGTATCTACGACTCCATCAATGTCATCAATAACGTGCAGTACACGGAATTGGTGCGATATGATATGGAAATAAGCTATAAAAGCGAAAATATTCCCGAAAGCCTGGATGAATTTCTGGCCGGTAAAACGTATGTACCGCTGTATACGGAAAACATGAACATCGTCGTGAAATCCGAAGACGGATCTTCCGCGCGCGAAAGCGTTGAAGTGTTGGTCGCAAGCGACCGCGCCGCCCTCGACAATGTCGTATCCGTGCGCGACCGCAAGAGCAAGGATTTGCTGGAACTGCCTGCCGACGGCATCGTATTGCCCGAAAACGTTGCGGCGGCTTATGACTTGAAAACGGGCGACCGTGTGACGTTGCGCGCCTCGGACGGCAAAGAAAAAGAGGCATCGGTCACCGTATATGAAAATTACGTCGAGAGCCGTGCTTATATGAGTACCGCGGCTTACACCGCTCTGTTTGAAGAAGATACCGTTCAAAACAATGTACTGTTTGTGTGTGCCGACCTGAACGGAATCGATCAGGAAGAATTGGCACGGGATCTTCTTTCCGACGAAAATGTAACGGGCGTCGCTTTTACGGACGACGAACAGGACATCTATGCGGGACTTTCGCAGACAATGGGATATATCATCGCCGTACTCATCGTCAGCGCCGGTGCGCTTGCCGCCATCGTGCTGTACAATCTCACCAACATCAACATCGATGAAAGACAGCGGGAAATCGCGACGCTCAAGGTGCTCGGATATACCCGCGCCGAAGTCGCGGGATATGTCTATCGCGAAAGCGCGATTCTCACGATCGCCGGAAGCCTTCTGGGACTGCTCCTCGGCTGGTTGCTGCACACCTTCTTCATGGTCCCGCGCATCGACAGCGTCGCGCTCCTGTTGGGACGGACGATCTCCGTATGGAGTTTCTTCTATTCCTTCGGACTGACCGTTTTGTTTGCCGCCATCGTCTATGCTTTCATGCTGATCAAACTCAACAAGATCAATCCCGCCGAGGCGCTCAAATCCATTGAATGAGAAGGCGTGGGGACAATCGAGAAAATCATAGAACCAAAGAAAAAGGAGTGTTGCTTATGGATAAGAAAATATTGCGCGATCGGTTGCAGGTTTGTTTCTGCCGTGCGGAAAAATCGGCACTTTCCGTCGCCGTAAGAAAATTTGCCGAAGGAGAACTGGCCGTTCTTCAATACATCGCCGAGGCGGGCGAAGCGGTCAATCCGTCGCAAATCAGCGATTATATGGCTTTGAGCCGTTCCCGCGTGGCGAGCATTCTGAGTTCCTTGCGACAGAAAAATTATGTCGACATGGAAATCGACTCTGCGGATCGGAGAAAGATGAGCGTCAGCATTACAGCGGAAGGAAAAAAGTTTTTTAAAGCCAGACGCAACGAGCTGTCCAAACAGATTGACCGCTTCATCGACGCGCTGAGCGCAGAGAACGCGGAACTGTTTGTCGGCTGTCTGGAACAGGCAGTTCGGGCATTTGAGGAATTGCAGACAGAAGAGAAAAAATCATAAATATTTATCCGTTCTAAAAATATCTTGAAAGCCGCCTTTCTTGCCGAAAAGAAAGGCGGCTTTTTAGGATAAAAAAGAATATTTTCACGCAGTATGCAAAAAATAACGATATGGAAAACGCTTGCATATACGGTGCGGTCACGGGGGCGGTGCTCTTATTGTTTCCCTTTTTCCTGAGCGCCGATCTCTATACCGATTTTACAAAGAATAAATTTTTCTTTTCGGTGTATGCTTTTAAAATATTCAGGATCGCGGGCGGATATATGCAACTGGAAAAGGAAGGGCTTGCCGTTCACGTCAGTCGAAAAAAGGCAATTTTTTTGCCCTATGCACAGATGCAGAATGAACGGAAAAAGTTTGAAATTACGGCGGGATTTCAAATCGTCGCCTGTAAAATTTCCCTGGAACTCGGCGACGAAGATTTTCCAGCCGCCGCATTCTTTGCGACCGCCGTTTTACGCGTTCTGTCGGGAACCGTCTTTCCCGCACTGCAAAGAGGACGGGACTTTTTGCGCCTGCAAAGCGGCATACTCCTGCGGCACGGCGGCGACGCCGCCATGCTCACGGTACATCTCGTCACCGTCTTTAACCTGCTCACCGTCGGCATTGCGTTGACCAAAATCTTATTGGAGGCGATCATCAATTTATGGCAGAAAAAGAGAAAGAAAAACATAAGACGATCGAAAGCCTGATCGGGCTTTCGGTGCAATCCCTCTCCGAACTGATTGACGTGGATACGGTCATCGGCAAACCTATTTTTTCGGCGAGCGGCAGTCAGATCATTCCCTTTACAAAAGTAACGGTAGGTTATCTGACGGGCGGAGGGGAATACGGCGACGCCAAAGTCATTCAGTCCGACGGGAGGTCCTTTGCGGGCGGCGCGGGGAGCGTGGTCACCATGAAACCGTGCGGATTCCTCCTCGACGACGGAAAGGGATGCCGTTTGGTCAAAATAACGGACGAACCGTGGGAAAACCTGATGGAAAAGGCGGAGGGCGTCATTTCCCGTTTTACGGCGGACAGGAACGAAAAGGAAAAATCATGAAACCGTCAGCATCGTCTTTGCGCGGCAATGCGGTAAAAATTTTCCTTTCCGTCCTCCTTTGCGCCGTCTGCATTGCCGTGATGTTTTCCGTTCAACCGCCGACGGCGTTTTCCGCCGCCGCGGCGACCTGTTCGCAAGGGGAAGCGGTCATAGAAGTCTCTTCCGGCCGACTGCTCTTTGAAAAGAACGGCGATAAACGCCTGCCGATGGCGAGCACGACCAAAATCCTGACCGCGGCCATCGTCGTCGAGGATTGCGATTTAAAGGAAGAAATCACCGTACCGCGCGAAGGGACGGGAATCGAGGGCTCGTCGGTATATCTCAAACCCGACGAAAAATACACGGTCCGTCAACTCCTTTACGGCCTGATGCTCCGTTCGGGCAACGATTGCGCCGTCACGCTCGCCCTGCATCACAGCGGAAGCGTGGCGGCCTTTGCCGAGGAGATGAACCGCCGCGCAGCGGCCTGGGGCGCGGAAAACAGCCATTTCACCAACCCGCACGGCCTGCCCGACGAAGCACACTACACAACGGCGAAGGATCTCGCGCGCATCGCCGCGCACGCCATGCAAAACCCCGCTTTCCGTGAAATCGTAAGCACGAAATATTTCGAGGAAAACGGTTGGGCAAACAAGAATAAAATGCTCTTTTCCTATGAAGGCGCCAACGGCGTCAAGACAGGATATACCAAAAGAGCGGGGCGGTGTCTTGTTACGGGGGCGAAAAGGGGGGATATGCAACTCGTGTCGGTGGTACTCAACTCCCCGCAAATGTACGAGCGGAGCGCCGAACTTCTGGATGCGGCCTTCCGAAAATATACGTTGGTCAGACTGTATTCCGCCGAACGAGAATTTGCCGTACCGACGGACGGTAGCGAAAAAATCTGCATTCTGAAATCGGACACGCAAAAAGACTTTTTTTATCCGCTTGCCGCGGGAGAAACCGCCGAAATACGATGTGAATTGGCAAACATTATACACTTGCCTGTGAAAAAAGGTGAAAATCAGGGAAAAATTTCCGTATTCCTTGAAAATCAGTTGATTTTCAGCGTAAATTTGTGTACTATAAGAGACGTGGAAAAAAGTTATCGTGACTGTCTGCGGGACGCGATCGAAAACTTCTGACCGCAAATTTTCAAGCAATTTACAAGGGACTATGAGAATCAATAAATTTATGGCGGAAAACGGTGTGGCAAGCCGCCGTGCCAGCGATAAACTGATCGAAGAAGGCGCCGTCGAGATCAACGGCAGAATCGCAAAACTCGGCGACAACGTCGAGCCGGACGACGTCGTGCGCGTCAACGGCAACATCGTCGGACGCAAGACCAAAAACGAATATTTCCTCATGAATAAGCCCAAGGGGTACCTTTGCACAGTTTCGGACGATCGGGGCAGAAAGACAGTCATGGATCTCTTGCCGCCCAATACGGGGCGCGTCTTTCCCGTGGGAAGATTGGACTATGACACCGAGGGATTGCTCCTTCTCACCAGCGACGGAGATTTGGCTTATCGCCTGACCAACCCCGCCAACGAGATTCCCAAAACGTATGTCGCCAAAGTCGAAGGCATCGTCACCGAACAGATGCTCAACCGCATCCGCCCCGGCATCGAGATCGAAGAGGGCGTCATGACGAAAAAATGTAAAATGAAGATTCTGGAAACGAATAAGAAATACACCCGCATTCAGATCGTACTGACCGAAGGGAAGAACCGCGAGATCCGAAAGATGTTCGAGGCCATCGGCAAGACGGTCGCCTTTCTGAAACGCACGAAGATCGGAGAAATCACTCTCCGCGGCATGGACAGGGGACAGGTGCGTAAACTTACCCCCGAGGAAATCGGATATTTGTTACAATTGTAACATCATCCAATCCCGGAGAAGACAAAAAACGGACGGAAAAAACCGTCCGTTTCTATTTTTACCGTAACCATTTACATATTCCTGACCAGCCCGATGACTTTGCCCAAAATGACGACGTCGTCCAGAATAATATCGCTCAACCGTGGATTTTCGGGGTGCAGAACGATTTTGCCGTTGCGCTTATAAAACCGCTTGACGGTGGAGGAATCCTCGATGAGTGCGACGACGATCTCGCCGTTTTCGGCGTTTGGCTGTTGCCTTACAATGATCTTATCGCCGTCAAAAATCCCCGCATCGATCATACTGTCGCCCTGAACGCGAAGCATAAAAATGCCTTCGCCTTTGAACTCGTCGGCGGGCAGGGCATAATACCCTTCATAATTCTCGGTGGCGAGAATGGGGGTACCGGCGGTAACGGTACCGATCAGGGGGACGGTCTTGAGATTGCGTTGCAGGCTGACGGCGCGTTTTTTGTTGTCCGTCTTTTGCAACATACCGTTCGCGCGCAGGCGATCGATGTAATTGTATGCGGTAGCGGTGGATTTGAAGCCCATTTCCCTGCAGATTTCACGCACCGAGGGGGCATAGCCGTTTTCATCGCAAAAACGCTCTATAAACCGCAACACTTCATCCAACTGTTCCTGTTTGATCATACCCATTACCTCTTTTACTGTATTATAACACAAACAATTTTATATTGCAAACATTTGTTTGTGCATTTTTGCTTGAATTTCAAATTTTTTTGTAGTATACTGATAGCAATCAGAAAAGAGAGGTAAAAAAAGATGCGAATCGGAGAGATGTGCGAGCTGTACGACCGTCCCTGCATCGGATGCGGGGAATGCGAACGGTGCGACCTGGATCCCGAAAAGATATGCGACAATTGCGGCAAGTGTCTGGACGTGAAAGATTTCGTCAGCATTAAGATCGATAAAATTTACAAATCCGAAGAGGAATACGAGAAAGACGGAAAATAATCTTTGAAATCATTTCTCCTGCCGCCAAAAGGCGCGCGGGGAAAACCGTCAATGCTCCTTTTCCGAACGAAAAAAGCGCAATCCCGCGCGCCGCGAAAACAGAGCGGTTACCGTCTTGCCTTGGGGCGGTAACTTTTTTCTTTTTCGAAGGTCTTTTGTGACGATGTCACGGAAAAAATTTTTTTCTTTCGGTATAATACAGACAGAATAAAAAATAAAGGAGCACAAAAATGTCAGTATTAAAGATAACCAAGGACAATTTTTTCAATGAAGCGATGAGTTCGGATAAACCCGTTCTGTTGGATTTTTACGCCGACTGGTGCGGCCCGTGCCGCATGATGGGGCCGATCGTGGAAGAGATCGCCAGAGAGCGTGGGGACATTAAGGTCGGAAAGATCAACGTGGACGAAGAGCCCGAACTGTCGGCGACTTTCGGCGTCATGAGTATCCCTATGCTCGCCGTCATGAAAGACGGGAAACTTGTTTATACGTCGGTCGGCGCAAGACCCAAAGAACAAATTCTTGACATACTTCAAAGCGCAAAATAAGATGGGATTATTTTCATTTTTTCGTTCGCCCGATATCACCGAGGGGGTGCGTGCTTTCCGAAATACCGTCGGAGCCGTTCTTATGGATGTCCGCACGCCGTCGGAATACCGAAACGGACACATTGAAGGCAGCGTCAATTTCCCGCTCGATCGCATTATGAAAATTACAGACGCGATCGGGGACAAAGATACGCCCATATTCGTCTATTGCCACAGCGGCGCGAGAAGCGCGCAGGCAACGACCCTTTTGAACCGAATGGGCTATAAAAACGTCAGAAACATCGGCGGAATCGTAAACTATAAGGAAAAGGTGGTAAACTGAATGAAAGTTGTTATTGTCGGCGGCGTCGCGGGCGGCGCAACCGCGGCGGCAAGGATCCGCCGTCTGGACGAACACGCGGAAATCATCGTTTTTGAAAAATCGGGCTATATTTCCTATGCAAATTGCGGATTGCCCTATTACATCGGCGGCGTGATCTCCGATCCGGAAGAGCTGACGCTCCAGACCCCGGAAAGTTTTTTCGCTCGATTTCGGATCAACGTTAAAGTCCGTCACGAAGTGATTGCCGTCCGTCCCGAGAAAAAGACGGTCGCCGTAAAGGACCTTGCAAGCGGCAAAGTGTTTGAGGAAACTTATGACAAACTCCTGCTTTCCCCCGGCGCAAAGCCGGTGAGACCGCCCTTCAAAGGCCTTGAAAGCGAGAAATTATTCACGCTCCGCACCGTGGAGGATACTTTCAGGATCAAGGAGTATGTGGAGAAACATAAGCCGCACCTGGCGGTCATTGCGGGGGGCGGATTCATCGGGCTGGAGACCGCGGAAAACCTGCGCGAGCTGGGCATGGAAGTCACCGTCGTGCAGAGCCAGGAACAGCTGATGACGCCTTTCGATGCCGACATGGCGGCCTTTATCCATGCCGAAGCGAGAAAACACGGCGTCAATCTTGCGCTCGGACACCGCGTGGAGGACGTATACGAAGCCGACGGGCAAATGGAAGTGCGCTTGCAGAATGCGGCGCCGTTGCGGGCCGATATGGTCATTCTCGCAATCGGCGTTTCGCCCGACACAGCCCTCGCCAAGGCGGCAGGACTGCAACTCGGATTGAAAGACAGCATCGTCGTCAACGATCGCATGGAAACATCCAGTCCCGACATCTATGCCGTCGGCGACGCGGTGCAGGTGCGGCATTTTGTCACCAAAGAAGAGTCGCTGATCTCCCTTGCGGGGCCCGCCAACAAACAGGGGCGCATTGCCGCCGACAATATCTGCGGCGGGGACAGCCGGTTCGGCGGAAGCCAGGGCAGTTCGGTCATCAAGGTATTCTCTCTGACGGCGGCATCCACGGGGATCAACGAACGCACGGCCAAAGCGCTGGGCATTGACTGCGATAAAGTAATCCTGTCGCCGTTGAGCCATGCGGGATACTATCCCGGCGGCAGGTTAATGACGATGAAAGTGGTATTCGAAAAGGGGACTTACCGTTTGCTCGGCGCACAGATCATCGGCTCGGAAGGCGTGGATAAACGCATCGACGTGCTGGCGACGGCAATACGCGCCGGCATGAAAGCGACCGAACTGAAAGAGCTCGATCTCGCGTATGCGCCCCCTTATTCTTCCGCCAAAGACCCCGTGAATATGGCCGGATTCATCATTGACAACATTGCCAAAGGGCTCGTCAGGCAATGGTACGCGGAAGAGGCCGACGCACTGCCTCGCGACGGCAGTGTTACCCTTTTGGACGTAAGGACCGCGGAGGAATATGAGCACGGACACATAGACGGATTCATCAATATCCCCGTCGACGAACTTCGGGACCGTCTGACAGAGTTGGATCGGAAAAAGCCCGTTTACATCATCTGTCAGAGCGGATTGAGGAGCTACATTGCCGACCGCATCCTGACGGGATACGGGTTCGATTGCTATAATTTTGCGGGCGGATTCAGGTTCTATGCCGCCGTCAGACGCAATCAGGCGATGAGCCGCAGTGCCACCGCTTGCGGAATGAATCAATGAGAAAAAGAAAAGTAAAGAGGGGGCGCTCCGTTGAAAAACGGAGCGCCCCTTCCCGATTGAATTCAATTTTTTCTTCCGTCCGCCCGCTTTATGCTTGCCGACCGTCTTTTATCGGCAAAGCTCTGCAAGCGCCTGCGGATCGATGATCTCGACGGTGCCGCGGGACAATTTCACATAGCCTTCGTCCTGAAAATGCCTGAGCATGCGGGTAACCACTTCGCGGGGATTGCCGAGATGATTGCCGATGGTTTCGTGCGTGATGCGAAGAATATGCGTCCCGTCCATGTTCGCCTCATTCAGCAGAAATTCGGCAAGACGTTTATCGAAACTTTTCCATATGACCTGATCGATGAGCCACATGACGTCGCTGAATCTCCCGGCCATGATCTCGTTGGTGTAATTGGCAAGCGCCGCGGAAGTCCGCATGACCCGTTTGTACGCTTCCGGCGCGATCACGAAGGCGCGCGTATCCTTTTCCGCCGTAACGGTAAGTTCAAACTGAATGCTGTTCATGATGCACGAAGCCGAAAAAAGACATATATCCCGTTCGAGCAGGCGATATAGGGTGATCTCTCTTCCTTCCGCCGATACGGTGAAAGCCCGTAATTGTCCGCTCTGCACGATGATCAGCCCCGTACAATCGGCAGAACCGTTGTGCAAAATTTCGCCTTTCTGAAAAATCTTCTCCTTAGACGCCGCAAGAAGGATGCGCCGCTCGTCGTCGGTCAATGCGTCCCATACGGAAATATATTCCGAAATTCCCATGCGCTTATCTCCTGTCGGTATTTATTATATATCCGCGCTTCAGATATGTCAATGATTATCTCCCGCAAAAGCATATAAACGTCGATTGCGCCGCGGCGTTCTTTTACGGGGACGCAGGCGGATGTTTCCTGTGCGCCGCCGCGCCCACCCCAGATCGCCTCCGCTTCAAGAAAAACAAAAATAGGAAACGATTTGCAATAAAAATAGTATTATAATTGCAATTTACTTTCAAGAAAAAATGTGCTATAGTATTCCCGTCAGATAAAAAAGGGAGAAAAATACAACAATGAGCAATCATGTTATCGATGAAGCAAGAAGATGTCTGCAATGCCGCAACCCCAAGTGCACGGAGGGATGCCCCGTCCGCACGGATATACGCGGCGCCATCGCGCTGTTGAAGGAGAGTAAAATCGAGCAAGCGGGCGAATTGCTCTTTTCCAACAATCCGCTTTCCCTGGTGTGCAGTTATGTCTGTCCGCAGGAAAGCCAATGCGAGGGGCATTGCGTGCTCGGGCTCAAAGGAAAACCCGTTCAGTTCAGTATTATAGAAAATTATATATCCGATTATTATCTCAATATAATCGACGGTCAGACGGGCGTACAGCCGCCAAGCGGCATGAAAGTAGCGGTCATCGGCTCGGGACCCGCGGGCGTAACCATCTCGTTCATTCTTGCAAAGAAGGGATATGACGTTACCATCTATGAAGGGAACGAAAAAATCGGCGGGGTCATGCGGTACGGCATCCCCGAGTTCCGTCTGCCCAAAATGGTGCTCGACCGCTTAAAGACGGCGCTCATCAAGTACGGCGTAAAAATCCGACCCAATACGAACATCGGCACCAATCTCAACATCGACGATTTTTTCCGCGACGGGTGCAAATCCGTTTTTATCGGAACGGGCGTATGGCGTCCCAACCGTCTCAACTTGCCCGGCGAAAGTTTCGGGAACGTGCACTATGCCATCGATTATCTGCGCAATCCCGACGTGTACGATCTGGGCGATACGGTCATCGTCGTCGGCGGAGGCAATACGGCGATCGACGTCGCACGCACGGCCATCCGTAAGGGAAGCAGACACGTCTCCCTGGTCTTTAACAGGGGAGCGGAACATCTTACCGCAAGCCGAGAAGAGATCGAGTTTGCCAAAATCGACGGCGTGGAATTTGTGTACAATAAATCCACCGTACGTTTTCTGGAAAACGGCATCGCCGTCCGCGATTGCGCGGAAAGCGAGAACGGGGAAATCCTTGAAGGGGAGGAAGAGAGCATACTTCCGTCTGATTCCACGATCATCGCCGTCGGTCAGGGACCCCGTTCGGTGATCGTTTCCTCCACCAAGGGCATCGACGTGAACGGCAGAGGTCTGATCGCCGTGGACGAGAGCGGCAGGACGACACGGCCGGGCGTATACGCGTCGGGCGACGTCGTTACGGGAGCAAAGACGGTCGTGGAAGCGGTGAAAGTGTCCAAACGCGTGGCGGAAGCCATGGACGAATACATGAAAAGCCTGCCCTGAAAAAGAAAGAACAGGAAAAGAGGGCGTAAGGATCAAAGAGTAAAAAGTTTTGACGAGAGCGGTTTTTTGTGAACCGCTCTCGTTTTTACGACTGATACAAGAGCCGAAAAAGCCAAAAAATACCCGATATCTTCGGGTATCGGGTATGAGCGGTTGACTTTTTCGTCTGAAGGTAATAGGGGAATTTCCGTCGGGTTTCAGCCTTTCAGCCGATTTCCCGATGCAGGAGAAAGGGCTTGCAGGCCGCATAACATTCCTCCGGAATGACGGCGTCGATACGTATGCCGTCATCGGTATATTCCGTCTTTCTTTCGGTGATGCGGTGCCGTATGCGGTTATATTCGGAAATTTTATTATAGGGCACGAAGAGCTCGGCGGCACGCAAATGCTCGGAAAAGGCTTGCAGGATGCGCCTTTTCAGTTCCTCGATCCCTTCGCCCGTTCTGGCGGAAATACAGACGCAATCGGGCGGAAAGAGTTCTCTTTCCGCGGCTTTATCGCATTTATTCATGACAATGAGATAAGGGGACTTGAAATCGAGATCGCACAGGGTGTCCAGCGTGGTTTTCATTTGCATATCGTAATCGCCCGATGCGTCGCATACGATGAGTGCCAGATCGCAATCGACTGCGCTCTCCAGCGTCGAGCGAAACGCATCGACGAGATGATGGGGGAGTTCGCGCAAAAAACCGACGGTGTCGGTCAGGATAAACTCCGTTCCGTCGAGGGAAAAGGTCCGCGCCGTCGTATCCAGCGTTGCAAAGAGCTGATCCTGCACGTATACGCCCGCACCCGTCAGAAGATTCATGAGCGTGGACTTTCCCGTATTGGTATACCCGACCAACGCAACCGTCCTTGCGCTGTTCTTTTTGCGCCGCGTCGTCTGCAGGGCGCGGCGTTTTTTCATTTCCTCGACTTTTCCGCTTAAAAACCGTATGCGGCTGCGGATGAGCCGCCTGTCCGTCTCCAACTGTGTTTCGCCGGGGCCCCGCGTGCCGATGCCGCCCCCAAGGCGGGATAATTTTTCGCCTTCGCCTTTGAGACGGGGATAAATATAGCGCAACTGCGCCAGTTCGACCTGCACTTTTCCTTCGCCCGAAAGGGCGTTTTTGGCGAAAATATCCAAGATCAAAGTGGTACGGTCGATGACTTTTCGATCCGACAGCGCGGCAGAAATATTGAGCGTCTGAGAAGGGGAAAGTTCGCCGTTAAAGAGAACGGTGATGTTTTCCAGTCCTTCGAGCATACGGTCGAGCTCCGCCAGTTTACCGCTGCCGACAAACGTGGCGGGATTGATCTCCCGTATCTGCTGATAGACCGTCCCCGCATAGGCGCCGCCCGCGCTTTCGATGAGGGAAACGGCCTCTTTATGCAGGTCGGCATACTGCCCGTCGAATACGGGTTGCAGGATGAATATATTTTCCGTCTCTTTTTCGACGGAAGATTTTTCCGTGTAATGGGGCATTTCTGTCCGTTCGACTCCCTTGCCGACGCATTTGCGCACGGCCTTTTTTTCTATACTGTGCTATTGTTCATGCAGACATGCAAAAGCCGACGTTCTTTGAACGTGACGGACGCGCCAAAGGCGTCGTTGCGGGCGGGACTATTCGTCATTTTCATCGTCCCGATCGGGGCGCAGGACGACTTTATCGGCCACGCGCTTGCGGTTTTCCTCGGTGATCGCCGCATAATGCTTACGAGTCGTATTGACGTCCTTATGACCCAAAACGTCAGCGACGATATAAATATCGCCCGTCTGCTGATAGAGCATGGTGCCGTACGTGGAACGCAATTTATGCGGCGTTATTTTTTTGAGAGGGGAAACGATTTTTGCATATTTTTTGACCAGATTTTCAATGGCGCGCACCGTCATGCGGCGATATTGCAACGAGAGAAAGAGCGCCTCTTCGCCCTGCGGGACCTTGGAGTCTTCCGCCTTTTCTTCCATATAACGCTTGAGCGCAACGGCGACTTCGTCGGAGAAATAGAGAATAGCTTTATTCCCGCCTTTGCGTTGCACGACAAAGGAATTGTTGGAAAAATCGATGGAATTGTTGTTGAGCCCGACCAATTCGCTGATACGGATGCCCGTGCCGAGGAAGAGGGTGAGAATGGCCGTATCGCGCGATCTCGTCCGCGCATGATAGCCTTCGGCGTGCCTGGGCAATCCCTGTCCCGATTCGGCCTTTTCGAGAATGTCCGACACTTCGTCCGATTCCAGACGGATGATCTCTTTTTCGTGTTGCTTGGGCGTTTCCACCTTGGCGGCGTTGTTGACGTCGATCATATTCCGATTGAAAAAATATTTGAACATCGCCCGCACGGCGGAAAGTTTCCGCGCCTTGGCGCGGTCGTTGCAACGCAATTCCTTTCCGCGGAAGGAATAGAGGGTGAGCCGTGAAAGAAAAATTTCAATGTCCGTCTCCGTCACCGAGCCGAGATCTTCCAGCGTAAGATCGGCCACTTCCTTGCGGCGAAAACGGTCTTTCACCAGAAAATCAAAGAAAATACGCAAATCATAGGCGTATTTGAGGCGGGTCTCCACCGAAGTGCGCGGCTCGATGCCGCGGAAATAATCCTCGGCAAAGGGGGGCAATTCTTCTAAAAGATCGTATATCCGTTTTAAGTTTTTCTTATCCCGTTCGAGATAATAATCTTTGTTTTTTGCCATAATTATATACCTTTTTCTGCCGTCCTAAAAGATAAGAAAGGATTGCATTTCAGTCGTCAGCAAACAATTTTTTTATAAACTTTATTCAGGCGATGCGTTGCAGCGTCCAATAAAAATATTGTGGACATATTTCATGCGGCACACAAATTCGATTTTATTTTATGCACGCCGATCACAATTTTTTTGCAAAATGCGAAAAAAGGGGAGAACCCTGCACTTTTTCCGAGAAAAAACGGAAATGCACTGCCATCAATAAAATAAAGATCAGAAGCGGATTTTCTTGTCACTCCCAAACAAGCCCGCGTTTCGGGAAGCGAACACTTTCTTATAAACCAGTCCATCAAATGATGAAAAAGGGCACTTGTGTCTTTGCATCAAAACCATTCATCGAAAACATCGTCCGACAGGAATTGCCTGTAAACGATCGCCTGAAAAAAAACATTTTCCGAAAAAATAGCCTGCATAAAGGGAATATCCGCCACATAGGCGGCAGTCCGCATCGCCGAGGGCAAACCGGACAGAAAGAAAAAAACACCGCAAAAGACTGAAATCGTCACAGAGAGGGAAATACAAAACTATTCGTAAAATGCAGCTTTTACGAATAGTATAGGCAATTTTCCATAAAAAACGATGTACGTAAATTAAACTTATTAAAAATTTTATTATGTAACCGAATTGTTTGCGGAATTAAAAAATTTGTTTACGGACGTCAAATTTATTTGATGCGATAATGCCGCAAAGTCAAGTCGGTTTCTTTGACGTCATACAAAAAAACAACCGTGCGACAGAATTTTTTCAATCCGACTTCCTTCCAAAATAATTCCCGCCGCTAAAATCTTCAAAAATTTCAAACGATCAAAAATCGAGCCTTTTGCGGAAAAAGTTATGCTTTTATTTTCTTCTTAAAAAAGCATTTTCTTCAGAAAAAATTTATATTTTTTTACAAAAAACCCGCCCGCTCAAAAAATTCATTCTGTCTCATCGCAGAATCAGGCACTTTTTTCATCCGTCGAAATTAAAACGGAAAGATTGCATTTCACGGCCGTCGGCAAACAATTTTTTTATAAATTTTATTCAGGCGATGCGTTGCAGCCCACGATAAAAATATCGTGGCCGTATTTCATGCGGCGCATAAATTCGATTTTATGTACGGCCGTCACAAATGTTTGCACGATCGAATTCTGACAAAAATCAAATTTGCGTCATTTTTTCTTTATAAAACAGATTTGCCAAAGAATTGTATATTAGCTTAAAAATATTAAAAACTTTTACAAAAGCTAACCAAAATTTCAAAATCTTTTTTGACTGAACTTCGATCAGAATTTCATTCAATATTGTATTTTATTTGGTTACTGATTATCGGTTTGTACTTTTTATAAATTTGTTATGCAAAACGCTCTTTTTGTTGTTTTAACGAAAAAAACGTTTATTATGTCTGACATAGATCTTTCTTTTTGATGAAAATCCCATAGGAATACGGTAATACAGGCAACTTTTTGCTGTATTCTCTGCCGCTCAACAGTTCGACGAACGCGCAATCTTCTTTGAAAAGAATGTCGGGCTTTTCCGAGCCGTTGTTGACATAGACATAGCAGGCTTTTCCGTCTTTGACGCGGGCAAAGAGTAAAAAAGACGTTTTTCCGCGGGCAACTTCCGTGTATTCTCCGTCCGAAAGGATGAATCTGAGCCGTTCGCGGATGTCGCCGAGCTTTTGATAGAACGAAATGAGATCATCGTTGAGATGCTCCCAATCGAAACAGCGGCGACAGAACGGATCGATGTAGCCTTCCATTGCATTTTCGTCGCCGTAATAGACGCACGGAACACCCGGCAATGTGTATTGCAATACCGCCGCGAGTTTTACTTTTTCGATCCCCGCCCTTTTTTCCGCCTCGCTCAATTGCGTGACGGCCATTTCTTCCTTGTCGTACGTATTTTTTCCCGCCAGCACAGTCAATATTCTCGCCGTATCGTGCGTGGAAAGAATATTCATCAAACAGTCGATCGTACATTTGGGATAGTTATCGCGCAACAGATTGACGGTACCCGCCAACACTTTGGCTTTGCCCGAAAGAACGTAATTGATGATGGCGTCTTTGAGCGGATAATTCATGACGCTGTCCAGCTCATCGCCCTGAAAATATTCGCGGCGTTTGCCGTAAGCAATCTTATCCGAAGCAGATTCCCAGACTTCGCCGATGATGACGGCTTCGGGATCCTCCTCTTTGACCGCCGTGCGCAGTTTTTTGAGGAAGAAGTCGGGCAATTCGTCGGCAACGTCCAGACGATACCCGCCGATCCCCGTTTTCAGCCAATGTTTTAAGACGCCGTCCGCGCCGAAAATAAAATTCTGATACCCTTCGGAGGCCTCATTGACGGCGGGCAACGTTTCAATGCCCCACCAACTGTGATATCCGCGCGGATAGTCGTAAAAATCGTACCAGTCGCGGTAAGGAGAATCGGGAGATTGATACGCGCCGACGCTGTCATAATGCCCGTAACGGTTGAAATAGCGGCTGTCATCACCCGTATGATTGAACACGCCGTCCAGGATGATGCGGATGCCGCGTTCCTTTGCCGCCGCGACGAGCGCTTCAAAGTCCTCTTTCGTGCCCAAAAGCGCATCGATTTTCATATAATCGCCCGTATCGTAACGGTGATTGGAGACAGATTCAAAGATAGGATTGAAATAAATGACCGTGACGTGCAGGGATTGCAGATAGTCCAGTTTTGACATCACGCCGCGGAAATTTCCGCCGAAAAAGTCATTGTTCTTGACGATCCCCTCTCGATTCGGCCGAAATTCGGGAATGCCGCCCCAATCCTTGCGCAAAATTTTTCCCGCGCCGATGGCAATCTCGCCCTCTTTGGCAAAGCGGTCGGGAAAAATCTGGTACATCACGCCGCCCTTGAACCAATCGGGGGTGGAAAAATTTTCGTCATATACGGTCAATTGGTAGGCCTCGCCGCTCGCCGCGTCCGCGCGACGGCGTTTGCCGCGGCCGATGTATTGCCCGTTTAAGATAAAACGATAGAAATAAAGCCCCGTTTCATGGATTTTCAATGCAATTGCAAAGCCGTCGTTTGTACGCCGCATGGCATATGCCGTTGCGGGACAGCCGTCGCGGTTCAAATCGAGGAAACATTCCCCTGCTTCGTCCGTACGAACGCGGAAACGAATGGTTTCTCCGCGCGGCGCGGCGCCCGTTATGCTCTTGCAGTTTTTATCGAGTGGATCATAGTAAAAATTCATAAAAGTCCGTTCCCGTACAAAAAATAAAACCTTTTCCGTCAAAAATCCGATATTATTCCGATATTGCTCTGAATTGTTCTGATTTTATTTTGATTTTATTCTGATTTTATTCTGAAAAGAGCCATTCCGTCGACCGTTATCTTGTCGGCGGAATCGGCTCTATTCATTTTTGTATGTCTCTGAATGCAATTGAATTTTTATATCCGCCGCGGCTGTTAAGCCGCGGCGGAATTTTTTTATTTTTTACCGCTGACGACAGGTTTGAGATTCCAGATGTTCTCTGCGTATTCCTTGATACTCCGATCGGCGGCGAAATAACCCGCTGCCGCGATGTTGCGCAAAGAAATGCGGTTCCATTGCTGTTTATTCTCCGCATACAGGCGGGAAAGTCTGCCCTGCGTTGCGCTGTACGATTCATAATCGGCGAGGCACATATACGGATCGGCGATCGGCGACTGACGGAGCAGGTAATCGGCGATATCCGAGAACGACTGGCCGTTGAACCCGACGATCAGGGATTCGATGATCTTGCGGATATTGATGTCCTGATTGAAATAGCTGCTCGAGCAATAGCCGTTTTTCCAGATGCGATCGACTTCGTCGGCTTTGAGGCCGAAAATGAAGATATTCTCGTCGCCGACTTCGCGCGCCATTTCGACGTTTGCGCCGTCGAGCGTGCCGATGGTCAGAGCGCCGTTGATCATGAACTTCATGTTGCCCGTGCCGCTCGCCTCTTTACCGGCCAAAGAGATCTGTTCGGAAATTTCCGATGCAGGCATCAGTTTTTCAGACATCGTAACATTGTATTCCTCGGCGTATACGACGTTGAGCTTTTCGTTGATCTTGGGGTGCTTGCGAATATCTTCGGCGAGGAACCAGATGAGCTTGATGATCTGTTTGGCCATGTAATAGCTCGGAGCCGCCTTTGCGCCGAAAATATAAGTTTTGGGCTGGATCTTGAGATCGGGATTTTCTTTCAGGGCGTTATACGTCGCAATGATGTTGAGCACGTTCAAAAGCTGACGCTTATACTCGTGCATACGCTTTGCCTGCACGTCAAAAAGCGTCTGCGTGTCGATCTTCAACCCCTGTTTTTTGGCGATAAACTCGGCAAATTGTTCCTTCTTGATCTGTTTAATTTCATCGAGCCGTTTCAATACCGATTGGTCGTTTTCAAACTTCTTGAACTTGGCAAGCTCGGCGGCGTTCTTTGCGTAGCCCGTGCCGATGCAATCGTTCAGGAGCTCGGCAAGTTCGGGATTGGACTGATTGAGCCAACGTCTGTGCGCAATGCCGTTGGTGACGTTGGTGAATTTATCGGGCGTATACTCATAGAAATCGCGGAAAATGCTCTCCTTGATGATCTCGCTGTGCAAACCCGAAACGCCGTTGACTTTGTGCGACCCCATCACGCTGAGATTGGCCATCTTGACGATGTTATGATTGAGAATCGCCATTCTGCCGATTTTATTCCAATCGCCCGTATAGCGATTCCAAAGCTCCTCGCAGAAACGGCGGTTGATCTCTTTGATAATCGTATGAATACGCGGCAAACGGCGCGCCACGAGGTCTTCCGACCAGGTTTCGAGCGCTTCCGCCAGAACGGTATGGTTGGTGTAGGCACAGCAGGAAGTCGTGATCTCCCAAGCCTTTTCCCAGGAATAGCTGTTCTCGTCGATCAGGATACGCATCAATTCGGGCACGGAAAGTGCGGGGTGCGTATCGTTCAGGTGAATGGCCGCGAGTTGCGGCAAAGTGTCAAGCGAGCCATAGCGACGCTTATGATCGGCGATGATGGACTGCAATGATGCCGAAACGAGGAAATATTGCTGTTTCAGACGCAACGCCTTGCCTTCATTGTGGTTGTCGGCGGGATAGAGCACTTTCGTGATGAGTTCCGCCTCGTTGTCCTTCTGCATGACGGCCTGATAGTCGCCGCTGGCAAAAAGTTTCATGTCAAATTCGCGTTTGGCGCGCGATTTCCAAAGCCGCAGAATGGAAACGGCCTCGCTGTCATAACCGGAAACCATCATGTCATAGGCAATGGCCTCGACGTCGTTGGAGTCTTGATAGATGACCTCCATTCTGTCGCTGTTCCAACGCTCTTCGACGTATCCGTCGAAATGAACGGTGAAAATTTTATCGCTGCGCTGGGTCAGCCACGCTTCGCCGCCGGGCAACCATACATCCGGCAGTTCGATCTGCCAGCCGTCAACGATTTTCTGTTTGAAGAGACCATATTCATAACGAATGGAAAAGCCCATTGCGGGATAGTTCCCCGTGGCGAGCGCATCCATGAAACAGGCGGCAAGCCGTCCGAGTCCCCCGTTTCCGAGTCCCGCATCGGGTTCCAGCTCATAGAGCTCTTCGAGCGTAACGCCGTATTTTTTCAAAGCATTGGATACCGACGCCTCGATGCCCAGATTGAAAATGCTGTTTTTCAGCGATCGTCCCATCAAGAATTCCATGCAGAGATAATAGACCCGCTTGGCGCGTTTGGCCTTCATTTCCTTGTGGAATTTCTGACGCTTTTCCAACATGATGTCGCGTACGCTCATGACGACCGATTTGTATACCTGTTCTCTGGTCGCGTCGGCGGGCAGTACGCCGAAATAACGGGAAAGTTTCCCGTCGATCAGCTGTTCCGCCTCTTTTTCCGTTAAAACTGTATTCATTGAACTTATTACTCCTCTGTTACAGAATATGTTTTTCTCTGTCAATTTTCCCCATTCCGAAACGAATGCAGTCAAAAAAGGTATGAGAAATTGAAACCGAAACCCGTCCCAATTTCTCATAACCGTCTTACTTAAAAAATTGAGTTGTTTTTCCTATCCGATTTTATTTTGACACTTTTTGCTTATTTTAACACATCGGCATACATTTGTTCGTAATATTGCGCCGTATTTTTCCAACTGAAGTCAGTGGTCATGACCTTATAAATGAGTTTTTTCCACTCATCTTTATTATAGAACAGGTTGACCGCTTCGCGCAAAACGTATAACATATCGTAAGCATTGTAATTGGCGAACGTGAATCCGTTGCCGCCCGCGCCCCAAGGCTTGATGCTGTCATAAAGTCCGCCGACTTCCCGCACGACGGGAATGGTGCCGTAACGCGAGGCGATCATTTGCGACAGGCCGCAAGGTTCGCTCTTGGACGGCATCAGGAAAATATCCGCGCCCGAATAAATTTTTCTCGAAAGATCGGAATTGAACGTGATGCAGGAGACGACCTTGCCGCTGTAACGGCGCTGCAGGTCAGAGAAATAATTCTCAAAGATGGAATCTCCCGTACCGAGCAAAATAAATTGTACGTCCTGCGAAAGGAACTCTTCGATGACCGTCTTGACGAGATCGAGTCCTTTGTGGGCAACCAACCGCGTGATCATTGCCACGACGGGAACATTCTCGCGGACGGGCAATCCGAGCATACGCTGCAATTCTTCCTTGCAAATCTTCTTGTTGTCGGGATTCTCAGCGCTGTAGTGCGCAAAGAGCGACTGATCGGTCTCGGGATTGTAATAATCGGGATCGATGCCGTTGAGGATTCCGCGCAATTTGAAGGCGTTCTTGCAGATGATCGCCTCCAAACCGTGTGCGTGATAAGGATCCTTGATCTCTTCGGCGTACCGCGGGCTGACCGTCGATATCGCTTCCGAACACTCGATGGCCGCCTTCATCAGGTTGATGCAGTGGTCGTATTCGAGCAGGTATTTGTAATTGTTGGAAATACCGAACAGATCTTCCAGAATGTCGAGAGAATATTTTCCCTGATATTCTATGTTGTGAATGGTGAAGATGGCTCTGGTGAACTGATATTCCTCGCGGAAACAATAGATGGTCTTGAGATAAATGGCCGCCAACGCCGCCTGCCAGTCGTGGCAATGCAACACTTCCGGATAGAACTTGATGAATCCGAGAATTTCCATGACGCTGCGGCAGAAGAACGCGAAACGTTCGCCGTCGTCATAGTATCCGTAACAACCGGGACGCTTGAAATAATATTCGTTGTCCACGAAATAATAGGTCACGCCGTCCTTTTCATAGGAAAAGATGCCGCAATACTGGTTGCGCCAGGCCAGCGGAATAAAGATACTGCCGATGAACTGGAATTCCTGACGATACTGCGGACGGATGTCCGAATACATGGGAATGATGACGCGCACGTCGTAATTGCCCGTCGCGGCAAGCGCTTTGGACAAAGATCCGACGACTTCGGCCAATCCGCCCGTCGCAATGAACGGCGCCGCCTCGCTCGCCACGAATAAAATTTTCTTCTTCTCCTTCACGCATACGGCTTCGGCGGCGACTTCCGCCGCGGTCTGCTCCGCTGCGACCGCGGGCACTTTCGTCTCGTCCATCGTCTCTACCGCCTGTACGGGAACCTTCTTCTTCACGGGAGTTTTCCGGGTGCCGGAATACTTCGTTTGCTTCTTCGTGGTGGTTTCTTTTTCATTGTTTTCCATGATCTTCTCCTCTTCGCGGACAATGCCGCCTTCCTTATCATTCATTATTTATTATAGCACGTTCCTGCCGATCTTTGCAAGAATGTTTTCCTTGTTTCGGCAAAGTTTTCTTTTCCTTTTTTATCTTACCGCAAGATAAAATCAGATCATCATCCCTTTGCGGATGAAATAGGGCAACGTTTCGCAACCGCTCAGCACTTTCCGATCGCGGATGACGACGTTTTTATCGGTGATCACGCAATTGAGTTTGGCGTTTTCGCCCACGATGTTGTCCTGCATCAGGATGCAGTTCTCCACCACCGCGCCGCGCGCGACTTTGACGCCGCGGAACAGAATGGAGTTGCGCACCGTGCCGTGAATTTCGCAACCGTCGGAAATCAGGGAGTTGGCTACTTTTGCCCCCTTGCCGTATTCGGACGGCGCACTGTCTTTGACTTTGGTGTAAATATCCCGCGCACCGAACAGCTCTTTACGCACGTCCGCGTTCAGAAGCTCCATGTTGTGCTTGAAATACGCCGCCATACTCGTAATGCCGCCGTAGTAGCCCTCAAATCTGTAATTATAGATCTTTGCCGTCTCGACGTTGCGGGAAAGAATATCCCTGCCGAAACTCGTATAACCGCACGCACTGGCATTGCGGACGATGTCGATGAGATAGTCGCGGCGCAAAACCATGAGATTGACGAATACGTCGGCTTTTCCCTTGGCGGGCGGATTGATGCGGATCTCCGTCACGCGGTCCTCTTTGTCCGATTTGATCGTCATGAAGTAATGTGTCTTCACGACGGGTTGGTTGTGGGTCACCATGGTGATGTCTGCGCCCTTCTGTTCATGGAAGTCTATGACCGCCTGAATATCGAAACGGGCAACGCCGTCACAATCGGACAGGACGACATAGTCCTGTTTGCATCTGTCCAAAAATCCGATGATCCCTTTGAGCGCTTCCAATCTCGTATTGATCACCGTTTCGTTTTCGTCCACGTAAGGCGGAAGCAGAACCATACCGCCGTCTTTACGCGCAAGATCCCACTCTTTGCCGCTGCCGACATGGTCGATGAGAGACTGATAGTTGGTCTTGGTCATCAGTCCCACCGTCGTGATGCCCGCATTGACCATATTGGACAGTGCGAAATCGATCATACGGTATCTGCCGCCGAACGGAACGGACGCCATCGTGCGATGGTTGGAAAGTTCGGGAATGTTCTCCTCGTGCATACTGGAAAAAATAACGCCTACTGCTGACATAATTCTTCTGCGCCCCCTGATTATTTGACTTTTTTCATTGCGTCGACGATGACGCCGGGCGCAACGGACGCCCCCGCTTCCACGACGGTATTTCTGCCGATCACGGCAATGCCTTTGCCTTTTTCATCCAATCCGAGGCCGCTGTCCTTGGGCGCACCGACGGTCGCGTTTTCCCCGATGACGACCTCTTCGTCTATGATGGAATATTCCACTTTCGCGCCCGCTTTGACGACCGTACCTGCCATGATGACGGCATCCTTGACGTATGCGCCTTTCTCAATAACAACGTTGCTCGCCAGCACGGAGTGCTCCACTTTTCCGTGTATCTCGCAACCGAGCGCGACCATGGAATCGGAGATCTCCGCATCGTCCCCGATGTATTCGGGCGGTGCGAGCGGGTTTCTGGAATGGATCTTCCACGCGTCGTCGCTGACGTCGAAAGCGGGCGTCTCGCCGAGCAGATCCATGTTGGCTTCCCACAGCGAAGAGATCGTGCCGACGTCTTTCCAATAGCCCGTGAACTGATAGGACATCATCTTTTCGCCCGCGTGCAACATGGCGGGCAGGATGTCCTTGCCGAAATCCTTGGAGGATTCGGGGTTGTCCTCGTCGAGCTGCAGGTATTCGAACAGCTTCTCGGCCGTAAAGATATAGATGCCCATGGACGCCAGATTGCTCTTGGGATTTTTGGGCTTTTCCTCGAATTCATAGATCGACCCGTCGGAATTGGTGTTGAGCACGCCGAAACGGGAGGCTTCCTCAATGGGAACGGGCATACAGGCGATGGTACAAGCCGCGCCGCTCTCCTTGTGCGCTTTGAGCATCAGGGAGTAATCCATTTTATAGATATGATCGCCCGAAAGAATGAGCACGTATTCCGGATTGTACATCCGCATAAAGTGCAGGTTCTGATAGATGGCGTTGGCCGTCCCCTCGAACCAGGACGATTTGACTTTGCCCTGATAAGGCGACAAAATGTGCACGCCGCCAAAGGCGCGGTCGAGATCCCAAGGTTGTCCGTTGCCGATATATTCGTTCAGGATCAAGGGCTCGTACTGCGTCATGACGCCCACGGTGTCGATGCCCGAGTTGATGCAGTTGGACAACGGGAAATCGATGATGCGGTATTTCGCGCCGAATTCCACGGCAGGTTTTGCAATCTTGCTGGTCAATGCGTATAAACGGCTGCCTTGTCCGCCCGCTAACAGCATTGCAACACACTCTTTTCTTCTTTGCATAGTTGTTTATATAACCCCCATTGAGTTTTTATAGCATTCTGTTTATTTATGATTCGGATTTTTCTTCCGTCGTCGATTTCTTTTCTTTTACGGCAGCTGTTTTCTTAACGGCCCCCGCCGCTGATTTTTTCTTGACGGTCACTTTCTTCTGCACGACGTCGCCTATCTTTTCAAGATATATGCAGGACAGGCGCGGCATATTCAGTTCGATGGAAACTTCCCTGCCGTGGCTGGGTTTTCTCACCGTGGAATAGGTCTTTTTCCTGAGTTGTCCGTCGCCGCCGTACTTCACGTCATCCGAATCGAAAATGACTTTGTATTTGCCCTTTTCGATGCCGAGCAAGTATTTGTCGATATTCACGCCCGAGAAACAGGCAAGAACGATGATCTCTTTTCCTTCGCGGTTACGGCGTTTATAGGCGATGGTATTGGTATCCCGATCGTCGGGCGCCAGCCATTCAAAACCGTCCCAGGAATCTTCGATTTCAAAGAACTCGGAATGCTCTTTATAAAATACGTTCAAATCCCTGACGTAATCGGACAGCTTTTGATGAAGCGGATAGACTTTGAGGAAAAATTCCAAACCTTCGGCGTAGTTCCATTCCTTGAACTGACCGAATTCATAGCCCATGAAATTTAACTTTTTGCCGGGATGCGACATCATATACCCGAGGAATGCGCGCACGCCCGCAAACTTTTCCTCGGTCGTGCCGGGCATCTTATTGATGAGCGAGCACTTGCCGTGCACCACTTCGTCGTGCGAGATGGGCAGGACGTAATTCTCCGAGAACGCGTACATCATGGCGAACGTCATTTTGTTGTGATTGTTCATGCGGAAATACGGGTTGAGCGAAACATAGCTTAAAACGTCGTTCATCCAGCCCATATTCCATTTGAAATTGAACCCCAGTCCGCCCTTGTCCGCCGGTTGCGTAACCCCCGGCCAGGCCGTCGATTCTTCGGCGATCATCAGCGCGTGCGGATATTCCTGAAAAACGACGGTATTGAGTTTCTGCAGGAAAGCAATGGCTTCCAGGTTCTTGTTTTCCCCGTATTTGTTCGGTACCCATTCTCCGTCGCGGCGATCGTAATCGAGGTACAGCATGGACGCAACGGCGTCGACGCGCAGACCGTCCACATGGTATTTGTCGAAAAGGAATACCGCGCCCGAAACGAGGAAGGATATAATTTCGTTCCTGCCGTAATCAAACCGCCGCGTTCCCCACGCCTTATGCTCCATCCTGTCCCATTGCGGGCATTCATAGAGCGGCTGTCCGTCGAATTCATAAAGTCCGTGCGCGTCCTTGGGGAAGTGCGCCGGGACCCAGTCGAGAATGACGCCGATGCCCGCTTGGTGGAAGGCGTCCACGAGCGCCATGAAGTCTTTGGGCGTGCCGAGGCGGGAAGTGACGGCATAGTAGCCCGTGACCTGATAGCCCCACGAACCGTCAAACGGGTGTTCGCATACGGGCATGAATTCAACGTGCGTATAGCCCATTTCCTTGACGTATTGCACAAGTTCGGTTGCAAGGTCGCGATAAGAATAATAATTGCCGTCGTCATGAATCTTCCAGGAAAGAAGATTGACTTCGTATATGTTCATGGGAGAACGATATACATTTTTTTTCTTGAGATCTTCAAAATATTGTCCGTCCTGCCAGACATACCCATCCAGATCGTACAGCTTGGAGCCCGTGGCGGGCGGCGTTTCCGTATGAAATGCGTACGGATCGGCTTTCAGCAGTTTCCGACCGTCCTGTGCGGTAACGCAATATTTATAAACGTCGTATTCTTTTAACCCGGGAATAAACGTTTCAAAAGTTTCGCCGTCGATGAGTTTTTCCATCCGGTTGGCGTTGTCGTTCCAGTCGTTGAAATCGCCGACGACCGAAACGGTCTGCGCGTGCGGCGCCCAGACGCGGAAAATATATCCTTCGGCGCCGTCCCGCGTCGCTTTGTGCGCACCCATGAATTCATAGGTCTTATAATTTTCGCCGTGGTGATACACATACAGCGGGAAATTTTCCTGCGCCTTATTGTCCGGTTTGTTATCCATCGTTCCTCCCTTTTACAATCGGTCGCTTGTCCGCGCCGCGATCTTACCCAAAAGATAGCCGCACGCAAAAAGCCGACCATAGTGTGGAATCATAATGTTATTATACTATATCTTGCGGAATTTTTCAATATGGTTTTGAAAATTTTTTTAACTTTTTTTTTATTTTATTTATCCGACGGCAAATTCCTTTACCATCGGGCATTCCGTTTGAATAAAAACGCCCTTTAAAATAAGGTAAAAACGGGATTTTCATGCAAATTGCGCACCTCGGCAATTTTGCGGCGGAACGACCCGGACAAATCGACCCGCTCGGATGGCGCGGGTATGACGCGGCGCGCTTTCGGCCGATCGAACGGCAAACCGGCCGAAATCGCAAGGCATTTTTGCCGCCTTTCGCCGCGTCGCAGTCTCGTTTTCGTCGCAGTCTCGTTTTCGATCGTCCTCTTTTCGGTTCTCTCTCTTTTTCTGTACATCGAAAAAACTTTCCGACAAAAAAACTCCCCGAATCGGGATTTTTTACCGTTTCGGAGAGTTTTTCATCAAAAAATATGTATTATGCCTGACGTAGTACTATTTATTTTTATTAAATCAGCTTGGAATGGATGACATAATCGGCGGTCGCCTTGTTGGTGGCGATGGGAATGTCATAGACAACGGCGATGCGCAGGAGTGCCTTGACGTCGGGGTCATGCGGCTGGGTCTGCAAGGGATCCCAGAAAAAGATGACGATGTCGATCTTCCCTTCCGCGACTTTTGCGCCGATCTGCTGATCTCCGCCGAGCGGGCCCGAAAGATAGCGTTTGACCTCCAGCCCCGTCGCTTCGGCAACGAGTTTGGCCGTCGTGCCCGTGCCGCAAAGGTCGAACTTGGAAAGCGTTTCCTTATTGGTGATCGCCCATTGAATGATCTCGTGTTTCTTGTTGTCGTGCGCGATGAGCGCGATGGTCTTTTTCTTCAAAACTTTTTCCTCCGTATTGTATTCGTTCAACTTTTCTTTTATTATACCGCAGCTTTCCCCTCTTTGTCAAACGGTCGGGAACATTTTTCGCACGCAGACATTATTTTTCTTGCAATTCGTTTGAAACTCTTGTTTTTCTGAAAATGCAGACTAAAGCCTTATAACAAAATTGGATTCAAGTTTTTAGACATACAGATTTATTGAAACAATTTTGTCGCATTTCATTTATAAGCAATAAAAAATTCCGACCGAACACTCTTTTCAAGCATTCAATCGGAACTTATTCACTGGTGCCGCTGATCGGGGTCGAACCGATACGGTATCACTACCACGGGATTTTGAGTCCCGCGCGTCTGCCAATTTCACCACAGCGGCGTTTCAAGCGTATATAATTATACTATATACGCCGAAAAAAAGCAACTGATTTTTATCTGCATTCCGCGGCTTTTTTTATTTTCCTTCACTGATTTCGTCGAGATATGCGTCGTAATTGGTATTCTTATCGTATACCTTGGTGCCGTTGATCTCGATGATGCGGTTGCAGACGGTGTTCATCAACTCCTGGTCGTGCGAGGTCAGGAGCATACAGCCCTTGAAATTCTGCAATCCCGTGTTGAGCGAGGTGATCGTTTCCAAGTCGAGGTGGTTGGTCGGCTCGTCGAGTATGAGGAAATTGCCGCCCGCCAGCATCATTTTCGCCAGCATACAACGCACCTTTTCGCCGCCCGAAAGCACCTTGGCGTGTTTGAGCGCTTCTTCGCCGCTGAACAGCATTCTGCCGAGCCAGCCGCGCAGATATTCCTCGTAATGATCCTTGGAAAATTGCGAGAGCCATTCGACCAGCGTCAAATCGCATCCGTCGAAAAATTCGCCGTTATCCGTGGGGAAATAGGAATTGACGATGGTCTTCCCCCATTTGATGGTGCCAGCGTCCGACTGTTCCTTGCCCATCAGGATATCGTAAAGCATGGTAATCGCGCGGCTGTTGTCCGACACGATGCCGATCTTTTCGTTCTTTTGCACCGTAAAGGAAACATCCTCGAAATATCCTTTTTTCGTCAGTCCTTCCACCAGTAAAATGTCGTTGCCGATCTCGCGCTCGAATTTGAAGTCAATGAAGGGATATTTGCGCAGGGACGGCTTGAAATCGCTGATGGTCAGCCGCTCCAGCTCCTTTTTGCGGGAAGTCGCCTGACGGGATTTGGAAGCGTTGGCGGCAAACCGCGCGATGAAGTCCTGCAACTCCTTGGCGCGCTGTTCGGCCTTCTTGTTCTGTTCCTTCTGCTGACGCGCCATGAGCTGACTGGTCTGGTACCAGAAGTCATAGTTGCCGACAAACATATTGATCTGCCCGTAATCGACGTCGCAGATGTTGGTGCAGACCTTGTTGAGGAAGTGGCGGTTGTGCGAAACGATGATGATGGTATTTTCAAAGTCCATCAGATAATTTTCCAGCCAACGGACGGAGGCGATGTCGAGGTCATTGGTGGGCTCGTCCAAAAGGAGCACGTCGGGATTTCCGAAAACGGCCTGCGCCAAAAGCACTTTGACCTTCATTTTACCGTCAAGTTCTTTCATGGTCTTGCCGTGCAGTTCCATGGGAATGCGCAGTGCCATCAGAAGCTGTTGCGCCTCCGTTTCGGCGTCATATCCGTTCATCTCGGCAAACTCCGTTTCCAGTTCCCCCGCGCGGATGCCGTCCTCTTCGGAGAAATCGGCCTTCATATACAGCGCGTCCTTCTCGTCCATCACCTCGACGAGGCGGCGATAGCCGAGCATGACCGTGCGCAGAACGGTTTCATGGTCGAAAGCGTTGTGGTTCTGTTGCAGAACGCTCATGCGTTCGCCCTTATCCATCGTGACGTCGCCCTTGTTGGGTTCCACTTCGCCCGACAAGATTTTGAGAAAGGTCGATTTTCCCGCGCCGTTCGCCCCGATGATGCCGTAACAGTTCCCCTTCGTAAATTTCAGATTGACGTCTTCAAAGAGTTTTTTGCCGCCGTACTGCAGGGATACGTTGTTGACCGATAACATTTTTCACCTCGAAAGAATTCTTTACCGTCCGATTATACCATATTTTGCCATGATAGGCAAACAAAAAAGACGTTTTTCCCGATGTTGCCGCGGGAAAAACGCTTTTTCTTTTTTTACACGCTCTCAAAGGGCGATGCGCCAATCGTTCAATCGGTCAATCGGCCGCGGGCGACTCTTGCGCCGGACCGATATATTGATAATACGGCAAGCCGAATCCGCCGGGGAAATACCCCGCTTCGATGACGTCGCCGATCTCGGTGGCGTTGTACTCGTCCTTGTGCACTTCGATGTCCAGCTCTTTCCCGTCTATGGAAACGGTCAGTTCATATGAATCGGAATTTCTGCCCGAAGAAAACTCCTTATCCAGCACGACATACGCGCCGATTTCGGGCGGCGGGGAAAACGCCGCATTGCCGCATACCGTACCTATCCATAAAACAATGTATGACATAAACAATATCATAAAGACCGACGCGACCAGTTCACTCGTTTTTTTGAGCGCAGCCAAGAAGAAATCCCGAAACAGGAAAAAGATAAAGATCGACGCGAACAGCGTGATGACGACGGCGGGTATGATCAGCCACGCCATATACATTTCGTCTGCAGGCTGTATGGTCTGCTGTTGAAAGAGGACAAACAGGAATATAATTGCAATGCCGACAAGAATGACCATATTGCCGTGCGACGGAATATCCCGCGCTTTATACTTGAGCCAGACCGCAATGGAATACAACGCCAACACCGTCTGCACCAGGACACAGACAAACTCCCAATAACGGTTATAGAACAGGATGAGCCAGAGCAGCAGCCCCGCTTGGGCGGCAAACACGACGACGGCGCGGATGCGCTCCGCGGGCAATTCGGCGACGAAAAAGGCGTGCAAACCCATGATGACGTATAAGAGCAGAAACAACGCGCGATAAGCGGTTCCCAGCCACTCCCAATCGAAAAACATACCCAACACGAGCAGGGCGACGATCACAATGTATGCGATGCCGAACGGAAGTACCTTCGGGGAAAGGAGGGTTTTCTTCATTTCCGTGCGTTCGACCTCTTTGATCTCCTGCAACGCTTTTTTCAGTTCTTCCGCGTCTTCGGGCGTCAACTCGTCGATGCCGTCTATTTCCGAAAATTCATCCTGCCCATCCCCCGAAAAGCTCTTCTGTATGCGAAGCGTCTCCCGCCGGACAAAGATCAGATCGACGATCAGAACGGCCGCCAGCATAAACGCCAACAGCGCAAACGCATGGAAACGCACTTCACTCTCGATCACGAATTTCAAAACGATGCAGACAATGGCGACCGCAAAGCAGGCCGCAATGCCGAAACCGATCAAAATACTCCGCGTGCGCAAAGAGCGCATGATTTTCCCCTGTTCTTCGGCGGACATACGCGTGTCCGCATCCGTTTTTCCGCTTCCGCCTTGGTTCTTTTTTCTCTCCATTGCCGTCATTCTCCCTTTCGCCGCAAGGCTATTTTTGTAAAAAGCCGCAACGCATCGTCCGCCCGCGCGCATTACAAAAACGCGCGGGCGGACGATGCGGAATTATTTATTGAACATAATTTTTTCGTTGTTGAACATCTTCGCCAGAACGAATACGCCGAGACCGAAAAGCAAAAGATCGATGACCATCGTAATGAAAAATCCGATGAGATTGAAACTCATATTGAGAAGAGACGTCAGGCACAATACGGAATTGAATATGGGAATGAAATATCCCGCAAGTCCGTTCATCGGAAGGACGGACGAGAGCAAACTCAATACGATGAGCAGAACCATGAAGGGCGTTGCAAAACCGGTCGCCTCCTTGACACTCTTGGCAAACGTTGAAATAATGGTCAGTATTACCGTAAACAAAAGCACGTTCAGAATGATGATGACCAAGATGGCGAAATAATCCCCTATCCCGTACGGCACGGCGGTAAAGTTCATGCCGAGCAGGCGCGGCAAAGACAGGATCAATCCGAGGAAGGAAGATGCCGCACTGATCAGCGCAACCAACGCCAGGGCAAAGACTTTGCCCAAGGCAAGATGACTTCGCCTGACGGGCGTCACCAATAAGGTCGCAATGGTACCGCGCTCCTTTTCGCCCGCAATGGATTCCGCCGCAACGGACAGACACCCCGCCAACAAAAGCGTGTTCAGAATCATGGGTAAAATGAGCCCCAGAATGTATGCCGTCAGTTCCGTTTCGCTTGCGAGATCGTATGTCCCGCCGCCCGCATTGACGTCGAATTTATTCGCAAGACTGTGTTCAAACGCATCCAGACAGGCCGTATAATAGGTATACATGGTCTGAGAGGTCGTCGACGTGGAATTATAATATATTTCCACCTGCGGCGCAGGCTGACCGCTCGCGGGCGTATATGCTTCCATTTTTGCGTAGAAGTCCTCTTCATATATGATGTACAGTTCGGCTTCGCCCGAAGCGACGGCTGCTTTCTTCCCGTCGGACGTCTGTTCGCCGTTTTGGTTGACGTTTATGTTATACATCCCCGCACCGCCGTTAAAGACAGAAAACTCTGCGGGCTGACGGTCGATGTACACCACATATTGCGTATCGGGATCGACGCCGTTCGCCGTCATATCCTGAAAAAAGGTGCCCATCAGGGAATAGATGCAAAAAATAAGCACACCGGGCAACAACAGCGTCGCGATCATACGTTTATCGGTCAGAAAACGTTTCAGTTCTTTTTTGAAGATGATGAAAATATCTTTCACGCAATGCCTCCTTTGACTTCGCGGTAAACGTCAAAGAAAACGTCTTCCAGACTCTTTTCTGCCGTCAAAGCCGCAAGAGTATCCTCCCGCACCATTTTTCCGTCGATGATGATGCCGACGCGATCACACAATTTTTCCACAAGAGAAAAGATATGCGTGGACAGGAGAATGGTTTTGCCGTCTTTTTTGAGCTCTTCAAGAAAATCGGTAACGGTACGCGCCGTCAGAACGTCCAGTCCGTTGGTCGGCTCGTCGAATATGATAATTTTCGGATCATGTACGATGGAAATGACGAGGGATATTTTTTGCTTCATACCCGTCGACAAATCACCGACTTTCACTTCCGCAAATTCGTCAATGCCGAATTTTTCAAAGAGGTACTTCTTTCTTTCCCGCGCAACGTCGGAAGACAATCCGTGCAATTCGGCAAAAAAGTCAAAGAGGTAGCCGGGCGTGAAAAACTCTTCGAGTTTGAGTTCGCTCGTCAAAAATCCGATCTGACGCCGTACGGCGTCGGGATCGTGCACGACGCTCGCGCCGTCGACGAACACATCTCCGCCTCCGGGACGGATCAGTGTGGCAATCACGCGCAACGTCGTCGTTTTTCCCGCACCGTTCGGGCCGAGCAAACCGTATATTTCCCCTTCCCTGACCGAAAAAGAAAGTTTATCGACGGCGATTTTTTCCGTCAGCGTCGTCTTTTCGATTTTACGTTGTTTGAGCGACAAACGAAAAGTCTTTGTCAGGTTCTCCACTTTCAGAATTTCTTGATTCACGAATTCTCTCCTTGCTCCGTGTCGCACGAGTCTCCCGCCTGTTCTTCCCGCAAAATGCGCGCTCCGCTTTTGCGACGGGATGAAACGGCTTCTGTCAGAATATACTCTATCTGACCGTTCAAAGAACGGAAATCCTCTTCCGCCCAACGCGTCACTTCTTCGTACAGCCGTTTAGACAGACGCAACGGTATTTGTTTCTTATCGTTTTTATCGTTCAAAACAAACACCTCCTTTTTTGGTTATGTATGCTTACAATACGGATATTCCCGCGCCTCGTCAAAGGCGCGGGCATTATCCGCAAAATACGTTATTTTTTCCCAACGCGCGGAGCGCGTCGCTTATCAGAATATACTGCCGCTGTTGACAATGGGCTGGGCGTCCTTATTGCCGCAAAGCACGACGAGCAAATTGGAAACCATTTGCGCCTTGCGTTCGGCGTCGAGCTCCACAATGTTGTTTTCGGCAAGTTTTTTGAGCGCCATATCGACCATCGAAACCGCGCCGTCCACGATCTTCTGCCGCGCGGCGATGATGGCGGAAGCCTGCTGACGCTGCAACATCGCCGCCGCAATCTCGGGCGCATAGGCGAGATGCGAAATACGCGCTTCCATGATCTCGATGCCCGCCATATCCACACGGGACTGCAATTCGGCTTTCAATACGTCGGCGATCTCCTGCGAAGAGCCGCGGAGCGTTTTTTCGTTTCCGCCGTCCGCAACGTCGTAAGGATACTGCCGCGCCACCTGACGAATGGCGGAATCACACTGCGTGGAGACAAAGGAATAGTAATTGTCCACGCTGAACACGGCGCGCGCCGTATTGGTGATGCGCCAGATGACCACGACGCCGATTTCGATCGGGTTACCCTCTTCGTCGTTGACTTTCTGTTTATCGTTATTGAGAGTCATCGCCTTGAGCGACACCTTTCTCGCGCCGATGCCGCCGATGTTCCCCGCGGGATTGACTGCCGTGGCGAAGGGATTGACCCAGTAAAAACCGTCTTTTTTCAACGTGCCGTAATATTTACCGAAAAAGGTAAGAACATAGGACTCGTTGGGATTGACGACTTTGAATCCCGCCGCCAGAACGCACAGAACACAGAGCGCAAGAATGGGAATAATAATCCAGAAACTCGCGTCTCCGCCCTCCGCCGCAACGGGAATCCCGATGCAGAGGACGACACATACAATGCCCGCAAGCAACAATACCGCCAGCATTCCCCATCCCGACCAGGCTTTCAGTTCTTTTTCATTGATCTGATTTTCCATTTTCCACTGAATCTCCTTTCAGAATTTGATACCATTTGATTTTATGATATCATTTTGATATTAAAATCATAGCATATAATTGCGGCGTTGTCAATAGGTTTGTGAAAAAAATTTATACGGGGAGGGCGCCCGCCGAAACGGCGGGCGCCCTCCCCGTATCTTCGCCGGAAATCCCGTCCGGGATCCGACCGTAAAAACAGTTTTCTGCCCTATATCTGCCGCCCACTTCAAAAGAAAGTTGCCAGCTCCTGCTCGGGTTTATCGCACTTGACGACCTTCGTCGCATAGATGACGGGCCCGACGGCGCGATAGACCTTATGCTTTTCCAATTTGATCTTGCCCTCGACCGTTACCCAGTCGCGGGTCTTGAGGGGCAACGTCCCATCGGCGACACACACAATGCCGCAATACTGAATGTCCGCCTCGCAACAGGTCATGACGTGCCGCCCGACAACAAACGTACCCGGCGCAAGCCGCTTATCGCACGCGACGATCCCTTTGAATTTCACCGTTTTGCCTTCGTACGGCTGCATATTCTCGGAAATGTCCCGATAAAAGAGCGCGTAGTCCCGATCTTCGACGGTGATGACAGGCGCATTGATGTCGAAAGGCAACGGGTCCTCGGTATCGTCGAACTCCGCCTTGCCGTTGATGTCCTCGTACACAATGTCCGCGCGGCGGGAAATGGCGCGCACCTGTTTGTGCAATTCGCCCTTATCCGTTTTTTGCGGATCGAGACGGTTAAATACGACCATTTCGGCATATTGGATCTTATCGAATACGAGCTGACGCATATTGCGGTTGTAGTCGAGGAAGGTGTCCGTCTGCACGAACATCATGATCTGATTGAGCATCCAGCCTTCGGGCATCGCCTCAAAGAAGGTATTCAAAAGCCACATACCGTTGTATTCGACGAGTACGCGCTCAATGCCCTTTTCCCGCTGTAACTTGGTCAGTTTTTCCTGCGTGAGTTCCTTTTCGTTTTCGATATAAACGACCTCCACGCCTTTGCAGGCGAAGCGGGCGGGATCGTATTCCTCTTCTCCCTCCTCGCAAACGAGGAGCATGGTCTTTTCGCCCGTATTGAACCGCTTATCTTCCAGGGTTTCCTGAATAAATTTGGTTTTTCCCGATTCCAGAAAGCCCAAAAAGAGGTATACGGGCGTCTCTTCCGGTAATTTTTTTGCCGTCATACACGTATTCTTCCTTATTTTATTCTTTTTCCGATAACCGATCGGCTGTTTGCGGGCAAACAATCGCCTTGCGCGCCGCCGATCAAACGCCGAACAGCTCTTTGAGCGCGTCCTCTTTGAGTTTGCACCCGATCACGCACAATCTGCCGGTAACCCCCGCCGCGCCTTCGCGCACGTCGGGTTCGCCGGGCACGTAATCGAAATGGATCCACTTTCCGTTTTTCGCGCCGCCGTCCACAATGCCCTTGGCACGGAGAATGACGCCGTACTTTTCCTCGTCGGACAGTGCCGCGAGCATTCCCGCAATCTCGTCCGCCGTGTATCTGCGCGCGGTTTCAAAACCGCAACTCGTAAACACCTCGTCCGCATGATGATGGTGATGATGTCCGTGTTCTTCTTCGTCGTGGTGATGGTGGTGGCAACATTCTTCCTCATCGTCGTGGTGATGGTGGTGACAACACTCCTCTTCATCCTCGTCGTGGTGGTGATGGTGGCAACACTCTTCTTCCTCGTGGTGATGATGGTGGTGGCAACACTCTTCTTCCTCATCATCGTGGTGATGGTGGTGGCAACACCCTTCCTCGTCGTGGTGATGGTGGTGCTCATGGGCGTGCGCCGCTTGTTCCTCGGCAAGTTTTTCAAGCTCTGCCTGCAAAGTATCTTTTCTTTCCATGGCATCGAGGATGTCTTTGCCCGAAAGCTGTGTGAGGGGCGTGGTAATGAGGGTTGCATTCTGGTTTTCCGCCCGTACCAGCGCGACGGCCGTCTGCAATTTTTCTTCCGAGCACTTGTCCGCATGGCTCATGACAATACAGCTCGCCGAACGGATCTGATCGTTGAAGAATTCGCCGAAATTCTTCATATACATCTTGCATTTTCCCGCGTCCACGACGGCGCAGAGCGCGTTGATCTCGGCGTTCTCCAGGTGCGCGTGCTCCACCGCCGCAACAATGTCCGACAATTTACCGACGCCCGACGGTTCGATGACGATGCGTTCGGGGGCATATTCGGTCATGACGCGGTTCAAAGCCTTGGAAAAATCACCCACGAGCGAACAGCAGATGCACCCCGAATTCATTTCGGTGATGTTGATGCCCGCATCCTGTAAAAATCCGCCGTCGATGCCGATCTCGCCGAATTCGTTTTCGATGAGCACGACTTTTTCGCCTTTATATACTTCGGCGATGAGTTTTTTGATGAGCGTCGTTTTTCCCGCGCCCAGAAAGCCCGAAAAAATGTCGATTTTTGTCATATATTTTACCTTCTTATAAAATTTTAATCTTATAAAATCCCAAAATCATGTCGGCTTGCGATTGCCGAAATTTTTTTCAAAAATGCATCAAAAGTACGTCAGAGACGCGTCGCCCAGTTGCCGTCCTTGAATATCTGCACCCGCTCGCCCGTGGCGCGCACGCCGATGATGGAGAGGTCGGGGGTGCCGATCATGAAATCGACATGGATCATGCTGTCGTTGACGCCGCGGCGGATACATTCCTCCTGGGTGAGCGTTTCATACCCTTTCAGGCAATTGGTAAAGCCGCATCCCAACGCGAGGTGGCAACTTGCGTTTTCGTCAAACAGCGTGTTATAGAAGAGAATACCCGTATTGTTGATGGGCGAATCGCAGGGAATGAGCGCGCATTCTCCGAGCTTCGCCGCCCCTTCGTCCATGGAAACCATCTTTTTGAGCAGTTCTTCGTTCTTCTCCGCCTTGACTTCGACGACTTTCCCGTCCGCAAAACGAAGGGAGAAATTCTCGATGAGCTGGCCCTGATAAGAGAGCGGTTTCGTCGCATATACGATGCCTTCCGCCTGTCCCGCCATGGGCGACGTAAAAATTTCTTCGCTCGGTATGTTGGCGTTGAACACCCTGCCCTGCAAAGTCTTTTCCGCACCGCCCATAAAGATGCAGTCGGGATTGAGCCCGATTTTCAGGTCGGTGCCGTTTGCGCTCTTATATTCGAGCGCAACGAGGCCGAGCGCGTTGAGATAATCGCACTTTTTCGCCAGATCATCGTTGTGCCGCGCCCAATCCTTGACGGGATCGGCGCCGTCGGCGCGGGAAGCGGTAAAAATTTTCTCCCAAAGCAGGTCCACCGCCTTCTTTTCGCTGTACTGCGGGAAAAGTTTTTTCGCCCACGCCTTCCCCGCCGCGGCGGCAATGCACCACTGGTGCCTGTTTTCCATCTTGTCCCGATAAGGCTTGATGGCGGGATATTGCGCCTGGCGCGCCTTGGCTATTTTTTCCATGTCCGCGCCGCGCAAAGCGTCGGGATCGGACGATTCGATGAACAGGCGGCAGGAGAAGTCCTCCGCCTTGAAGCGGAGCTTCGCCTCTGCCCACGGCGTCACCTCGGACATCGTTTCGAGCGTCTGACAGCGATAATCGATCTTTGCGATCTCGTCGCTCGTCCACTCCATGACGACTCGTTTGGCCCCCGCACGGTAACACTCCTCCACGACCATCGCAACAAACGGCGCCTGCTCGACATCCGCCGCGACAAACACCGTCTGTCCGCGCCGCACGTTCAATCCCGTGTGCACGATCAGTTTTGCATATCTCTTTGCTTTCAATTTATTCATAAAAAATTACCTTAAAGATTTTTGAAAATTAAAGACCTAATATTGCCGGCCGAATCATTCACAGCGGCCTTACACAATCGCACATCGAACACTTTTTTCCGTCGCGCCAAACATTTTGCCTTGCATTTTTTGTGCTTTTTTACGCTTTCATTATAAACCTTTTTCCCTTTTCCGTCAAACGTTGCAACGACGACAAAAAAGAATCCGCAATACCTATATAATAAACGGATTCTTCTGAAAATAAACAAAACCAATCGGATGTCGGGACGGATATTCTCTATTTTTTGAAAAAAATCAATTTTTCAGCCAATTTTTAGTGATTATGCCAGACGTAATACTTCGTACTTATTGTAAATATAAGACAATCTGTCCCAACTGCAAGGTCTTTTGCACATCGATGACGCGTTGATTGGACGAACCGCGGAAGACCAATGAAATATCTTTGAGTTCGTCGACGAACGGACCGTCCACGAGGACGTCGAGATTGCGGATGAGTTCGGCGGTACATTCGGTGTTTTTGGCCCGCTCTTTCAAAAGCCCCGTCTTTTCATCGAAAACAAAACCCGTATAGCACCAGATATTTTTTTTGGGAAATTTTTCGCGCACCCTTTTGACGAACGGCAAAAGCGCGCGTTGATTCTGCGGTTCGAAGGGTTCGCCGCCGAGCAAAGACAAGCCGTTCACATAGCCGTGTTCGAGCTCGGCAAAAATTTCCTCTTCCGTGGCCGCGGTGAACGGCTCGCCGTAAGAAAAATCCCACGCCACTTCGTTGAAACAGTTCTTGCAATGATGCGTACATCCCGAAACGAAGAGCGAAACTCTCACTCCCTCTCCGTTTGCTATGTCGCACTTTTTGATGGTTGCATAATTCATATCCGTGTATATTCCCCTTGATTGATACGGATTTTTTTCGCGGCGACGAATTTTCAGTCTGAAAAATCCTGGCGCCCGATTTGCGGAAAGATAAAGTCAGAAAAACAGAAAAACATCCGTGTTTCCGACGATATGAGCGTCGGAAAATACGACAATCGGATGCCTGAATGCTTGAACGCTTGCACGATCGGATGCTTGCATACTTGCATGATGGGACACCTGAATGATCATACAATGAAAAACTCAATGATCCAGCAATGCAACATTGAACGGTCGGGCGGGGATCGCCGCGCCGACCGTCTTTACTGCAAAAATAGCCGCTGAAATTCTTTTTACAGGTGTAACACCCTGTCCTGAATCTCCTGCGTTCTGCCCTGATTCCAGAACTGCGTTCCGATATAGCCGCAGGTACGGCGGGCAACGTTCATCTTGGACTGATCGCGGTTGCCGCACTTGGGGCATTCCCAAACCAATTTTCCGTCCTTATCCTTGACGATCTTGATTTCGCCGTCGTACGAACATACCTGGCAGAAGTCGCTCTTGGTGTTCAGCTCGGCGTACATGATGTTGTCATAGATAAACTTCATGACTTCGAGCACGGCGGGGATATTGTTCTGCATATTGGGCACTTCCACATAGGAAATGGCGCCGCCGGGCGAAAGAGACTGGAATTCCGACTCAAACTTGAGCTTGGTGAAGGCGTCGATCTTCTCGGAAACGTGCACGTGATAGCTGTTGGTGATATAGTTCTTATCGGTAACGCCTTCGATGATGCCGAAACGCTTCTGCAACACCTTTGCAAACTTATAGGTCGTACTTTCGAGCGGCGTGCCGTAAATGGAGAAATCGATGTTGTGTTTCGCCTTCCACTCCTTGCACTTATCGTTCATATGCTGCATGACCGAGAGCGCAAACGGCTTGGCCTCCTCATCGGTATGCGACTTGCCCGTCATATACTTGACGCACTCATAAAGCCCCGCATAACCGAGGGAAATGGTCGAATATCCGCCGTACAGCAGTTTGTCGATCTTTTCACCCTTTTTCAGTCTGGCCAGAGCACCGTATTGCCACAAAATAGGCGCGGCATCGGAGAGCGTACCTTTGAGGCGGTTATGCCGGCACATCAGCGCGCGGTGGCAAAGTTCGAGCCGCTCGTCGAAGATCTCCCAGAATTTTTTCATATCGCCGCCGGACGACAGCGCCACGTCGGGCAGGTTGATGGTAACGACGCCCTGGTTGAAGCGGCCGTAATACTTGGGATTGCCGTCTTCATCGACATAAGGCGTCAGGAAACTGCGGCAACCCATGCAGGTATAACAATGCCCTTCCCCGTTCTTGTCGATCTTGTATTTGAGCATCATCTTTTCGGAGATGTAATCGGGAACCATGCGCTTTGCCGTGCACTTCGCCGCCAATTCCGTCAGATACCAATACTTGCTGTCCTCGTGAATGTTGTTCTCTTCGAGCACATAGATAAGTTTCGGGAATGCGGGCGTGATCCAGACGCCCTTTTCGTTCTTGACCCCCTGGATGCGCTGTTTGAGCGTTTCCTCGATGATCATGGCGAGGTCTTCCCGTTCGCGGTCGCTTCTCGCTTCGCCGAGATACATGAACACCGTCACAAACGGCGCCTGGCCGTTGGTCGTCAATAAGGTCACGACCTGATACTGAATCATCTGCACGCCCTTGCGCACTTCCTCGCGCAGACGCTTTTCGGTGATCTCTCTGACGGCGTCCTCGTTATCCACGCCGAGCATACGGAGCTCTTCTTCCACGCTCTTACGGATTTTTTCGCGGCTGATCTGCACAAACGGCGCAAGATGGGTCAGGGAAATGCTCTGTCCGCCGTACTGATTGGACGCGACCTGTGCGATGATCTGCGTGGCGATGTTGCAGGCCGTGGAAAAGGAATGAGGCTTCTCGATAAGCGTGCCCGAAATGACCGTGCCGTTCTGGAGCATATCTTCCAGGTTGACCAGATCACAGTTGTGCATATGCTGGGCAAAATAGTCGCTGTCGTGGAAATGAATGATGCCCTCTTCGTGCGCCCGCACGATGTCGGGCGGCAACAAAATACGGTTGGTGATGTCCTTGGACACCTCGCCCGCCATATAGTCGCGCTGCACGCTGTTCACCGTGGGATTTTTATTGGAATTCTCCTGCTTTACCTCTTCATTGTTGCATTCGATGAGGCTGAGAATACGATCGTCCGTCGTATTGGTCTTTCTCGCGAGCGCGCGGGAATAGCGATAGGTGATATATTTACGCGCGAGCGCAAATTTCCCGTGCGACATGATCTCGTTTTCCACGAAGTCCTGGATCTCTTCCACGTTGAGCGCGCGGATCATGCCCAGCCCCTTTTCGGTCACGATGTCGGCGATCTGTCTGATCTCCTCCTCGCTGAGCTTATCTCCCTCGAAAACTTCGTTGTTCGCTTTCCGGATCGCATTGACAATCTTATCTTCGTCGAATACGGCTTCTTCCCCGTTTCTCTTGATAATCTTCATAAAAGGATATCCCCCTCCGTAAAAACCCTCTCCCGCGTCTCCACGAGAGAGTGTCTTTATTATACACTATATGTTGTGTGTTTGTCAAGCGTATCAATCCAATATATTGTATCCGTTTTTAATATGGTGTATTCTTTTTTTATACGTCATCCATAAAAAAATATTATATCGGTAAATGTTTTGACAGTGTTTTTTTCAAAGGTTTTGCGCCGCGGCGGCCGCACGGCGGCGGCACTCCTCTTCGCCGAGGATCTGCATGATGGTGCAAAGATCGGGCGTATTGGCGTGTCCCGTCATGGCAACGCGGACGATTTCCGCCACATCGCTGACGTTGCCGCGGTAATTTTCGGGTGCGGACTTATACGCCTTCATATCGGACGCGAACCCGAGCGCGTCCGCGGTTTTCTTCATTTTATCAAACCATGCGGCATTGTCGTCCGCAGGATCGTAGGAATCCATAAATTTTTCCAAAACCGCCTTCACGGTTTCTCCGTCCGCGCGGAAGGCGGGCGTTTCGGGCGCACGGAAAAAATAACTGATCGTGCGGAGCGCCTGTTTTGCCGTTACGAAATCCTTGCGGCGCTTCTTGGCGCCGACGCCCATGCACAGCGTCAGAACGCGCAGAAGATACTCGCGATCCGAAAAATACTCTTTCTCCTCGGCAGAGCCGTACTCATCCGCCCACGCCGAAAGAAAATCGAACATCTCCTCCGCCGAAAGCGACGAGAGAATCTCCTTGGAAATATCCTGCAGTTTATCCAGATCAAAGAGCGCGCCGCTCTTACCCATCTTTCCGATGGAAAATTTGAACTCTTCCAAGGGTTTCGCGGGGAATTTAAGCCGCCACTCCTCAAAATTGGAATTGAGCAGAGTCATGAGATAGGTCTTTACAGCCAACGGATGATACCCCTCTTCGCGGTAAAATACCAAAGACGCCTCGGGATCCTTGCGCTTGGAAAGTTTACGCCTGCCGCCATCCTCTCCGTCAATCTTCTGAATGGAACAATTGTGTCCGTACCGAGGCAAACGGAACCCAAGCGCGCCGAAAAGTTCGATGTGGATGGGCAGGGAGGCCAACCATTCTTCTCCGCGGATCACGATGGTCGTGCGCATGAGATGATCGTCGACGGCGTGCGCAAAGTGGTAAGTGGGAATACCGTCCGATTTCAGAATGACCACATCCTGGTTGTTCTCGGTGACGGTGATATCCCCCTTGATCTCATCGTGAAAGACTGATTTCTTATTGACGTCCCCCTCCGAACGGAAACGGATGACATAGGGCTTGCCGGCGGCGAGATTGGCATAGATCTCCTCTTCGGACAGATTGCGGCACTTGGCAAACTCCCCGTAATACCCGGGCAGAAGTTTGTTTTCCGTCTGTTTTTCCCGCACGGCGGAAAGCTCTTCTTCGGTGCAGAAACAAGCATATGCTCTGCCGCGCGCGATCAGATCTTTGGCATAAGCACGATAAATCTTGGCGCGTTGCTGTTGATAATACGGCCCGTAATCGCCGCCGATCTCCGCACCTTCGTCGAACGCTATGCCGAAATAGCGCAAAGATGAGAGAATGACGTCGACCGCTCCCTCCACTTTGCGTTTGCTGTCCGTATCCTCGATGCGCAGGTATAAGACACCGCCGCTGCAGTGCGCAAGGCGCTCGTTGGCAAGCGCGACGTATAAATTCCCCAAGTGCATGAATCCCGTCGGACTAGGGGCAAGGCGGGTGACTTCCGCACCCTTGGGAAGATTGCGCGGCGCATAGAGCGTTTCATAGTATTCAAGCGGCTGCAGATCCTCATCGGGAATGAGCGCATCTGCCAGTTTTTTCCAATCCATAATCGTAAATTCTCCGTTGTTAAGTTATATTTCTATTGCTAAGTTATAATTTTCTCCGCCGATCAGACGAAAAGATCCGCAAGCAAAAAAGGAAAGCGCATCCGCGATATGTTTTGCGCATCGCGCCGCCCTTTTCACCGCAGACCGATCGGTGATCAACCAAGCTCAATCCCTTGCGCGATACGATCGCCGTACGGTCTGCCGCTCAGGAATCGTCTTTCAGACTGATGAGAACTTCCGTCCCTTTCTTCTTCTGCGCAAACTTTTTACCCGCAAAGAACTTGCTCGCCTTATTCACGCCATAGTCTTTCGGCTCGAAATCGGGATAAGCCTGAAAGATCTTCTGCATGATGAAAGCAAGCGGCAATTCGGTGCGGTCGCTCCCTTCCAGAAGCGATACGACGAAATCCTCTATCTCTTCGCGGGAAACGAAATACTCCTCCTCTTCCCGTTCGTCCCGACGCGAATCCGACTCCTCCTCCCGTTCGTCCCTGAAATAGGGTACGGGCGTCCCCTTGGCGGCAGAACGGGCTTCGGCGGCTTTCTTCGCGGCCGCGGTCACTGACGCCGAAAGTTGCGCGCCCTGCGCCGTTCCCGCCGCATTCCCCGCGGCGGGAACGGCGGCGGTTGCGGGAACAGTCGATCCGGCGGAACCCGACGCGGCCATTTTGGATTTTTCCCGTTTGGAAGAAGACTGAACGCTCTCCCCCGCCTTGTTTCGCTCCGTTTTTTGACCGTGTTTCGTCAGGCTGTCCAATTTAAAAAAACGATCGCAGGCATTGATAAACGAACCGGGCGTCTTGCTTTCCCCTGCGCCGATGACGAACATATTCGATTCTTTCAGCCGCTTGGCCAGTCCCGTGAAATCGCTGTCGCTCGACATAAGGCAAAAGGCATCCACATTGCCCGTATACAAAATATCCATCGCATCGATGATCATTTTGGAATCGGTCACGTTCTTACCCGTCGTATAGGAATATTGCTGTACGGGCATGATGGAAAACTGATTGACGATATCCCGCCATCCCGACTTCGCGGGCGTGGTAAAATCTCCGTACATACGTTTGTATGTTACCCTGCCGAGCGCGATGAGCTCTTTCATCAACGCGTTGATGTATTTTGAAGACACGTTGTCCGAATCGATCAGGAGTGCGATTGTATAATTTTTATCTTCCATATTTGTCCCTTTCTTTAATTTTTTATCCACGCAGCATAAAGCTTCGTTTCCACAAAATCTGTTACATACCCCTCTTCGTCATAGGTCGCTTCGGGCAATCTGTCCTGCTCAAAATCCCATTTGTTGATACATTCCGCCTCTTTATACCAGCCGCCAAAAGTGTAACCGTCCCGCTGCGGCGCATAAGGCGTATCTTCGATCAAGCCGCCTCTTTCAAAGTCGTTAATAAAGAAATATCCGTCGTTTGGCGCTCCGTCATAATTAAACATGTACGATGTATTTGCTATTTGGTAATGTAAACAATTATTCCATTCATAAATATACTTTTCTGTATAATCAATTAAATTTTTATATAATAGTGATGTAAAATATATCGTCTTTGGATAATTTCCTCCTTGCGGGATGGCATTGAGTCTTGTTATATGTTCATGACAAACAAA
>CALWCO010000001.1 GCA_944376455.1 uncultured Clostridia bacterium | reverse complement strand
TGCGACACACCCATCACGGGATTTTCAAGGGGCATTGTCCCTTGAACGGGGATACAAGGGGCGGCGCCCCTTGGGAAGTAAATACTCTTATCGCGGGAACGCCGTTCCCGCACCTTTGGCAAAGGGAATATTTCCCTTTGCGAACCCGTGTTCGGTGCCGCGTGCGCGGCGCGCGTGCGACACACCCATCACGGGATTTTCAAGGGGCATTGTCCCTTGAACGGGGATACAAGGGGCGGCGCCCCTTGGGAATTAAGTACTCTTACCGCGGGAACGCCGTTCCCGCACCTTTGGCAAAGGGAGAATCTCCCTTTGCAATCCCCTGTTCCGCGCCGCGGGTGCGGTTTGATGCGTTTTTGCGGGCATGGTATAGACGAAAAATAAACCCCGCGCGGATATACAATCCGCACGAGGATAGAAATTTCAAAGACAATAAAAAATTCAATCGGATATGTTTTCCACGACGAGGCGGTCGAAATCCACACTGTCCACGAAGTCGCGGGGGAGAAATTTGACGTGGCGAAATTTTGCGAACTGAAAAATGTGGGCTTTGAGAATGACGGGCGTGGGAATGTCCAGTTTGTCGCACATTTCTGCCATATAATCGAAGAAGTGCGACCAGGTGACCCGTTCGTCCTTTTCCAGCGTGCATTGCTTCCTGATTTTTCCTTCCGTCATGACTTTCGCCCAAAGCCGCATAAGGTACTCTTCTCCCGTTCCGTTTTTTCCATTATACAAAAAACCGCGCGGAAAGTAAATTACTTTTGCTTGAAAATCGGGCAAAAAACCGAAAAATCGTTGACTTTATCCGTCAAGTGGAATACAATAGAGAAAATGGGCAAAAGCGGAGGTAAACGCATGGAAAACATCGAAAAACAGATATTGAACATTCTCGGCGAAGACTGCCGTTATTCGGCTGCGAAGATCGCCGTGATGCTGGGCGTGAGCGAAGAGGAGGTTTCTTCTGCCATCGCCGCCATGGAGGCGCGGGGCGTCATCGTCAAATATGCCGCCATCACCAACGCCGAAGCCGTGGACGACGATGTGGTGGAAGCGCTCATCGAAGTGCGCGTTACGCCGAAAAAAGGACAGGGGTTTGACGCGCTTGCCGAGGAGATTTCCCGTTACGACGAGGTGCGGGGGGTATATCTCATGAGCGGGGCGTACGACCTCGCCGTGTTTGTCGCGGGCAAGTCCTTGCGCAGCATTTCCCGTTTCGTCTATGAAAAAATTTCCACGTTCTCGGGCGTTACCGGCACCGCCACGCATTTCATTTTGCGCAAGTATAAAATCGAGGGCAATGTCACGTTCAAAGCTCCCGCGGAAAAGAGGTTGTCTTATCAGCCATGAAAGAATTTGTTTCGAGAAAAGTCAAAGAATTAAAGCCGAGCGGCATCCGTAAGTTTTTCGACATCGTGCACGAGATGAAGGACGCCATTTCTCTGGGCGTCGGCGAGCCGGATTTCGTCACGCCGTGGACGGTGCGCGACGCGGGCGTGCGCTCCATTCAGAAGGGGTATACGCAGTATACGGGCAACCGCGGTTTGCCCGAGCTCCGCGAGCATATTTCCGCCTATCTCAAAGAACGTTTTTCTCTGGATTATCCCGCCGAGCATATCATCGTTACGGTGGGCGCGAGCGAAGGCATCGACCTTGCCTTGCGGGCGTGTATTGAGGAACAAGACGAGGTACTGATCCCCGATCCGTGCTATGTTTCCTATGCCCCGTGCGTTACTTTGGCGGGGGGCATGCCTGTAACAATAGACTGTAAGGCGGAGAACGGATTCATCGTTACGCCCGAAGAACTCGAACGGAAGATCACGCCGCGAACCAAGGCGATCATTCTCGCCTATCCCAACAACCCCACGGGCGGCATCATGACCCGTCCGCAACTCGAAGCGATTGCGCCCGTACTGCAAAAACACGATCTTCTCGTGATTTCGGACGAGATATACGCCGAACTGACTTACGGGACCAAACATTGTTCGATTGCCTCCCTCCCCGGCATGAAGGAGCGCACCGTGCTCATCAACGGCTTTTCCAAGGCGTTTGCCATGACGGGCTGGCGTATCGGTTTCGTGTGCGCGCCGCCCGATGTGGATGAGGGTATGTTCAAAATTCATCAATACGGCATCATGTGCGCGCCCACGGCGGGGCAATATGCCGCCAATTACGCGCTCAAAGAAGGGTTTGAAGATCATTTTTCGGTCGTCGAAGAGATGGTGGAGGAGTACAACCGCCGCCGCCGTTTCGTCGTGAAGAGCCTGAACGATATGGGATTGACCTGTTTCGAGCCGAAGGGGGCGTTCTATGTATTCCCGTCTGTGGAGAGTACGGGGCTGAGCGGGGAGGAGTTCGCCGAAAAACTGCTCCGCGCGAAGCGTGTCGCGGTGGTCCCCGGCAGTGCGTTCGGCGTCTGCGGGGCGGATCATGTGCGGTGTTCCTATGCTACGTCCATGGTGCAACTTACCGAGGCAATGGAGCGCATCGCCGATTTTGTGCAGAGCTTGCGAAAATGACGAGGCTGCCGCAAGCGGTGTAATTTTACGCAAATGAAGTAATTTTACCCCAAAATGCCGCAAAGGCGTTGACAAAAAGGGAAAAATAAAGTATACTTTATAAGAGATAATAAAGAACCGACCGTGGTCGTTGCCGTTTTTTTTCAGCGGCGCCACGGTTTGTTGTTTATTGTATGTAAAGACGGCGCGTCGTTTTGTTCGGCGTCCGCATCGGAAAATTATCATTAAAAAAGAAAACAAAAAACAAGGGGTGTTTTTTCATTATGGCAGATCAGTTTTTTATGACCAAAAAAGGATATGACGAGGCGGTCGCCCGCCTGAAATATCTGCAGACGGAAAAGCGTCAGGAAGTCGTCGCGCGCATCCAGGAAGCGCGCAGCCACGGCGACCTGTCCGAAAATGCCGAATACGACGCCGCGCGCGAAGAACAGCGCGCCGTCGAAGGCGAGATTTCCGAGCTGGATTATAAAGTCAAGAATGCCGTCATCATCGAGGAGAACGCCGACGATTCTTACGTTCACATCGGTTGTACGGTCAAGGTATATGACTCCATGTTCGACGAAGAGTGCGAATATGAAATCACGGGTTCCATGGAATCCGATCCCGCCGTGGGCAAGATTTCCAACGAATCTCCTGCCGGCGCCGCGCTCATGCGTCATAAACGCGGGGACGTGGTGGAAGTTAACGCGCCCGACGGCGTATATACCTTAAAAATTCTCGACATTAAAGTCAACTGAGCCCGTCAATGCGGCCGATGCGCCGCATCGGCCGCATAAAAATTTTATTGAGCAAGGATATTTTCAGATTATGGCAGAGAATACCATCGAAGAACAGGCCGCCGAAGCGGAAGTTCTGGCGGAACAGGCACGTATCCGCCGCGAAAAATTAAAGAAGTTACAGGGCGAAGGGAAAAACCCTTACGAAAAGGTAAAGTTCCCCGTCGACGCCTGCGCGGCGGGCGTCAAGGCGGACTTTGCCGCCTATGAGGGAAAAACCGTCTGTATGGCGGGGCGGCTCATGTCCCGCCGTATCATGGGCAAAGCGTCTTTCTCCCACATTCAGGACCGCGACGGTTCCATTCAGCTCTATATCACCCGTCAGGACATCGGCGAAGAGGCATATACCTCTTACAAAAAAGACTTTGATATCGGCGACATCGTCGGCGTGCGGGGCTTTGTTTTCAAGACCCAGACGGGCGAAGTCAGCGTACATGTGCAGAGCCTGGAAATGCTTTCCAAAGCGCTTTTACCTCTGCCCGAAAAACAGCACGGCCTTGCCGATCAGGACCTGCGTTATCGCAAACGCGAGCTTGACCTCATCGTCAACCCGTCCGTGCGGCAGACCTTCCTGATGCGCACGAAAATCATGAAGGAAATCCGCGCCTATCTCGACAACAGAGGGTATACGGAAGTGGAAACGCCCGTCCTTTTAACTTTGGAAATCGGAGCGGACGCCCGTCCTTTCAAGACGCACCACAACGCGCTCGACATCGATATGTACCTGCGCATCGAGACCGAGCTCTATCTCAAGCGCCTCATCGTCGGCGGCTTGGAACGCGTGTACGAAGTGGGCCGTATTTTCCGCAACGAGGGCATGGATTCTTCGCATAACCCCGAATTCACCACCATCGAAATGTACGAAGCGTACAGCGACTACATGGATATGATGAACATGATCGAGGATCTGTATAAGACGGTTACCGAAAAGGTCTGCGGCACGTTGCAGATTTCCTATCAGGGTACGCCCATCGATATGGGCAAGTGGGAACGTTTGACAATGGTCGAGGCGGTTAAAAAATACGCAGGCGTGGACTATGCCGACTGGCAGACGGACGAAGACGCGCGCGCCGCGGCGAAGGCGCGCGGCGTGGAAGTCGAACAGGGCGACAAGGCGACCAAGGGGCACGTGCTCATCGCGTTCTTTGAGGCGTTTGTCGAGGAAAATCTCGTCCAGCCGACGTTTATTTACGATTATCCCGTGGAGAACTCTCCGCTCGCCAAGCGCAAGCCGTCCAACCCCGCATTTACCGAGCGGTTTGAATATTTCATCTATCGCCGTGAAATGGGCAACGCGTTCTCTGAACTGAACGATCCCATCGACCAGCGCGAGCGCATGGTCAAGCAGGTACAAGCAAAGCGGGCACAGGGCAACAACGACGCCCAGATCGATGAAGATTTCATCACCGCTTTGGAATATGGCCTGCCCCCGACGGGCGGGCTCGGCATGGGCGTGGACAGACTGGTCATGCTCTTGACGGACAGCTCTTCCATCCGCGATGTATTGCTGTTCCCGACCATGAAACCCTTGAAAAAATAACGCCGCGCCCGCGGCGTGGGAATACGGGTTTGCAAAGGGACGAGGTCCCTTTGCCAAAGGTGCGGGAACGGCGTTCCCGCGTTAAGAGTACTGAATATCCAAGGGGCGCCGCCCCTTGAAAACCCCGTTCAAGGGACAATGCCCCTTGAGAATCCCGTGTCGGGATTGGTATGGGATTGCAAAGGGACGAGGTCCCTTTGCCAAGGGTGCGGGAACGGCGTTCCCGCGTGAAAAAGTACCCTTTATCCAAGGGGCGCCGCCCCTTGATAACCCCGTTCAAGGGACAATGCCCCTTGAAAATCCCGTGTCGGGATTAACATGGGATTGCAAAGGGACGAGGTCCCTTTGCCAAGGGTGCGGGAACGGCGTTCCCGCATAAGAAAGTACCCTTTATCCAAGGGGCGCCGCCCCTTGGGAATCCCGTTCAAGGGACAATATCCCTTGAAAATCCCGTATGGTTGCAAAAACAGCACTTTTTAAGGAGGGGGGGAAAGTATGAAAAACAAATGGCTTTTGTGGTCGCTCTGCATTGCGGTCTATCTGATGCAGTTGCCGTTCGTCGGTTTGATAACGGCACTGTTGGTCGATACGGACGGCGTGCCCGACGCGGCGGTCGTCGCCGTTGAGCTGGTGTCGCTGGCGTTTTGCATTCTGGCCGTCCTTTTGTGTTTTTGCAATGTCTTGTCGGCGGTTTTGGGTGTCTTCAAAAATTCGCCCGCACCCTATCAAACGACGGCGGCGGTGAAAATTGCGCTCATTCCCTTTTATGTGTTGAATTTTTTCATATGGGCAATTTTGATCATCGGTACGCTCAACCCGTTTTTTCTCGGCTTGGCCATTGTTTTTTTGATCGTTTCATTCCTTTCCACGTATGTCTTTATGCTGGCAACGGGGGTACACAACATCGCCCATCTTTTGAAACGGGCGTGGGAAGAAAAGGACGTGAGAGAAGTGCTCTGGGCCGTTGCGCATTTCATCTATTTCGCCGACGTCGTTGCGGCGGTCCTGCTGTGGCGTCGGGAAAAGCGCGCCGCGGCGTCCGATAATGCAAGGGCGGCGGATGCCGGTTGAGCGGCGGCGAAGCCGATCAAGGAAGGATAAACAGTAAGGGGGAGAGATGATGGGTAAAACGAAGCAAAGAAAAAATGTGGCGGCCGGAATTCTCTTGTGCGTGATCTGTGCCGCGGCATACGTCCTGTCGTTGTTGGGGCTAACGGACTTTTTCGTTCTGCTCGGCGGCGGGGAACTTTCTCAAGATTTTTGTGATGCGGCGTTGCAGTGCACGCTGTACGGCGGGGTATGCGGCGGCGTCGTTCTCGGCGTGCTCAGCGTGGTGCTTGCCTTATGGAGCGGGGTGAAAGGGCGTCCCGCGTCCCGTAAAGTCGTTGCGGCGGTCAAGATTGCGCTCGCGCCCTGCTATATCGTCGCACTTGCCGTTTGGGTGCCCATATGGGCCAACGCGATAGACCTGACGGCGTCATCCTTTGGCAATGCGGTGTTTTTGGTCTTTTCCTGTATTGTCAATCTCTATTATTTTGCTTGTCTTCCCGCGGCGACGAGCCTGCCGCTGATAGCGGAGCTTGTGCGGCGTGCGGTGAAAGAGAAAAAACCGCTTTGTCTGCTTTGGATCGTTCCGCTTGTCGTCTGTTTCGCGGACATCGTTGCGGCGGTCCTGCTGTGGCGTCGGGAAAAGAACTTTTCGCCGTCCGTCGTTCCGCCTGCCGATCAAGAAGTGGAGACGGCAGAAGAAGCGTTATAGAGCGCGGCAACATTGCAAAGATATGCCGCGTCGAGGATTTTTTAAGGACATTTCGTTCGGGAATACCTTTTATTTGTTTTCGGCGCGGAAAAATTCTTTCCGCGCCGTTTTGCTTCCCGCAAGCGGGAAGGAATAAAAAGAAAAGGAGCATGCCCGTGTTTGACAGGCGTTACACGGCGGATTGCCGCATTTACAATATGCTCGCCGCCGCGCCGCGGCACCTTTCGTTCCATACGCCCGGGCATAAGAAGGGCAAGTGGGACATCACCGAACTTTCCTTTTCGGACAACCTCTCCAATCCCACGGGCGTTCTGAAAGAGACGCAGACGGAGATTGCCGCCATCCTCGGCGCAAAGAGGAGTTTTCTCCTCACCGACGGCAGTACTTGCGGCGTACTTTCCATGCTCTGTGCCGCGGGCATTCAAAAACTCGTCTTTTCGGCGGCGGCGCATAAGAGCGTATACAACGGCTGTCGTTTGCTCGGGATAGAAACGATCGTTCTGCCCGTGCAATATGCGGGGAGCGTTCCGTTGCAGCCCGACCCGCAGAAAATCGCCTTTGCCCTGCAAAACGCGGGCATGGAGCCGTCGCGGAGCGGGAAGGCGGAAAAAGCGGCGGTGCTCCTGACTTCCCCCGATTATTACGGCAACATTGCGGATTATGCGGCCGTGCGGGCGGTGTGCAATGCATACGGCGCACTTCTGCTTTGCGACGGCGCGCACGGCGGGCATCTGCACGGTACGCCGCTGTACGCGGGGAAGTATTGCGATTTTTGGGTGGACGGCGTGCATAAGAGCCTGCCCGCATTCACGCAGGGCGCGGTGGTATCGGCGAGAACGGAAGCGCTCGGGGAACGGCTCGCCGCGGCGGCGGATATTTTTCGTACGACCAGCCCGTCCTATCCCATCCTGGCAAGCGTGGAATATGCGGTCAGATATCCCCGCAATCCGCGGTTGAAAAAAGAGGCCGAAGCGGTCAAACGCCGTCTGCATGCCCGTGAAAACGCCGATTGGACGAAGATCGTGATCTGTTACGGGAAAAACGCGTTTGAGGTACAGCGCGGCTTGGAGGCAAAGGGCATATTCCCCGAGTTTTGCGACGGGGAGAACATTATGTTTTATTTGTCGCCCGCACAACCGCTTGCGCAATTGAAAAAACTCGAAAAGGCATTGCGCGGGTTTGAATCTTTGCGCGTTGAAGGGGAAGATATTGCCCCCATGCCCGCATTTACGGCGGGAAAGCGGACGGAAAAAATAGAATGGATATCCTTGCGCAAGAGCGCGGGCTTTACCTGCGCGGGCGATGCGGGGTTATTTCCGCCCTGTCTGCCCGTCGTGCGCGAGGGACAGGTCATTGAAAGGAAACACATTGAAAAACTATCCGAAGCGAAGAGCGTTTACGGATTGTTGGAAGGAAAAATAGCGGTGTACATATGAGAGGAAAACTGATCAGTTTTGAAGGCTGCGAGGGCGCGGGCAAGACGACCAAGCTCCGCATGCTGAAAGAGTATTTGGAAGAGAAGGGGATACCCTATCTCTATACGCGTGAACCGGGCGGGAATCCCGTGTCGGAAAATATCCGCGCGGTGATTTTAAGTCCCGAAAACGCCGCCATGACGCCCGAATGCGAGGCGCTCCTGTACGCGGCGGCGCGTGTGCAACTGTTGCACGACGTCATAGAACCCGCTCTGGCGGCGGGGAAACTGGTGGTCTGCGACCGCTATGTCGATTCTTCTTTGGCCTATCAGGGCGAAGCGCGGGGCTTGGGGCAGGATTTCGTGCGTAAGATCAATTCCTATGCCTTTGAGAATTACCTGCCCGATTGCACGGTATTTCTCGACATTCCGCCCGAACGCGCCTTTGACAGGAAGCACGGCGCGGATAAAAACGATCGTATGGAGCGGGAAGGGTTGGCGTTTCATAACAAAGTCTATGCGGGCTACTTGAAGATTGCGGGGCAGGAGCCGAAACGTTTCGTGCGTGTGGACGCGTCGGGAACAAAACAGGAGACTTTTGAAAAAGTTCTTTCGCTGTTGCAGTCCCGCGGTATTTTGTAAAAAATTCCCCGCGCGCCGCACGGGATTAACTTGGGATTGCAAAGGGAGGTTTTCCCTTTGCCAAGGGTGCGGAAACGGCGTTCCCGCGTAAGAAGTGCCTTTAATCCAAGGGGCGCCGCCCCTTGGGCAACCCCGTTCAAGGGACAACGTCCCTTGAAAAACCCGCGTAGGGATTGATATGGGATTGCAAAGGGACGAGGTCCCTTTGCCAAGGGTGCGGGAACGGCGTTCCCGCGTAAGAAAGCACCTTTATCCAAGGGGCGCCGCCCCTTGGACGACCCCGTTCAAGGGACAAAGCCCCTTGAAAATCCCGCGTAGGGATTGAGATGGGATTGCGAAGGGACGTGGTCCTTTTGCCAAGGGTGCGGGAACGGCGTTCCCGCGAAAAAGTACCTTTCTTCCAAGGGGCGCCGCCCCTTGGGAAACCCCGTTCAAGGGACAACATCCCTTGAAAATCCCGCGTATGGCTTGATATGGGATTGCAAAGGGACTGTGTTCCTTTGCCAAGGGTGCGGGAACGGCGTTCCCGCGTAAGAAGTGCCTTTAATCCAAGGGGCGCCGCCCCTTGGACGACCCCGTTCAAGGGACAAAGCCCCTTGAAAATCCCGCGTAGGGAACACAAAAAAAAGGAGAAGTGCGGTGGAAACATTGTTGCGTTCGACAACTGCATATAAGTTGCTCGCGCGGGACGCGCGGGAGAACCGATTGGCGAATACCTACCTTCTTCTGATGCAGGACGAAGATAATTTACGCGCCGCGTTGAAGATTTTTGCCGCGCTCTTTTTCGGCGGCGGGGCGGAAACGACCGCGCGGATTGCGCGGGAGAACCATCCCGACTGCATGATTTTGCCCCCGCCCGGCAAGGCGCCCGACAAGGATATGGCGGAAAAGGTCGTCGAGGAGAGTTTTTTGAGCCCCGTCGAGGGAAAACACAAGGTGTTCGTGCTCGACAACATGCACCGCGCCAACGCCGTGGCGCAGAACAAACTGCTCAAGAGCCTGGAAGAGCCGCCGCAAGGGGTGCATTTCCTTTTGGGCGCGGCGAGTGAGTTTCCGATTTTGCCGACGGTGCGGTCCCGCGCGGCGAAGCTGGAAATTCCGCCCTTTTCGCAAGGGGAGATAGAGGCATACCTCAAACGGAATTATTCGGACGTCGGGAATGTGGCGGCGTGTGCGGCGGCGAGCGACGGATCTTTGGGCCGGGCGCAAAGGCTGCTCCTTGGCGGCAGGTTTGCGGAGTTGTCCTCGCTTGCGATGGCTTGCGTGACGGCGAGCGCAAAGGATATACCTGCCGCGGCGCGTGCGCTCGGCGGCGTGACGGAGAAGGGGGAGTTTTTGTCCCTTTTGCGCGGCGTATATCGGGATATGCTCTTTTTGCGGCTCGGCCGCCCCGCGGTGACGGCGGGGGGCGCGGAGGGGGAGAGACTATGCGCGATCGCGCGGGAATATACCCCCGCAGTGCTGGTATACGCACTGGACGTCTTTGCCGAGGCGGAAAAACAGATTACATTCAATGCAAATTTAACCCAATGCGTGGAGGTAGCCCTCTGGAAGATCGATAAGGAGAAACGAAAATGCAACAAATCGTAGGAGTGAAGTTTAAGAATACGGCAAAAATATATTACTTTTCCCCCGCCGAAGGGGAGAGTTATGCTCGTGGCGCGACGGTCATTGTCGAAACGGCCAAGGGGTTGGAGTGTGGTACGGTGGTTATACCGCTCAAAGAAGTGGCAGACGAGGAGATCGCCGCGCCGCTCAAGCCCGTCATCCGCACGGCGAGCGAGAAGGATTTGCAGAAGATTGCCGAAAACGAGGCGCGGCGCCCGCAAGCGATGAAAATCTGCCGCGAGCAGATCCAAAAGCACGGGTTGGAGATGAAGCTCATCGACTGTGAGTTTACGTTGGACGGCACCAAGGTGGTCTTTTATTTCTCCGCGCCGACGCGGGTGGATTTCCGCGACCTGGTGCGGGATCTTGCATCCGAATTTCATCTGCGCATTGAACTCAGACAGGTGGGCATCCGCGACGAAACGCGTATTTTGGGCGGCATCGCGCCTTGCGGCAGGCCCTGCTGTTGTTCTTGCGGGTTGAGTGATTTCAAGAAGGTGACCATTAAAATGGCAAAGACCCAAGGCCTGTCCCTCAATCCCGGCAAGATCAGCGGACTTTGCGGGCGGTTGATGTGCTGTCTGGATTATGAAAACGATTATTATGCCGGCGTCTGCAAACAGATGCCGAAAATCGGCGCCGAAATTTCTTCGCCCGAAGGGCGCGGAACGGTCGTTTCGGTCAATATGCTGAAAATGGAAGTCAAGCTGAAGATCGAAACCAAGGAGGGCGGGCTCGTCTACAAAGATTTCCCCGTGTCCTCCCTGCAGGGCGCGCGTGGCGGCAATCCAGATGCGGACGATGCGTTTTCCGCGGCAATGCCCGATGCGGAGAAAACGGAGCTTTCGTCCGAGGAAGAAGGGGAATTGTCCGCTTTGGAGGATGAGGAGACGACTGATTCCCTTCCCGCGGCGGAACGGCGGGAGAATGGCGCCGTCGGCGCGGTTTCGGCAACCGAGTCTTCCGGCCCGGCGGCTGACGACGGCCGCGGGAATTACAGACAGAACCGCCGCGACAGCCGCGGCAATCGTGACGAGTGGAATCATAACAACCGCGAGGGTGCACGGCCGCAAAACCGCGACAGCGGACGGACGAACCGCGATGACCGCAATCATGACAACCGTGAGGGTGCACGGACGCAAAGCCGTGACGGGCATGGCCGCGGCAATCGTGACGGAATGCCGATGCAAAACCGCGACGGCGGGCAGGCAAACCGCGGCGGGGATCGGATGCGTCCGCAGGAAGGCGGGTTCGGCCGCAAGCACCGCGATCGCAATCGGGAGCGGGACGGCTTTGGCGGCAGGCCGCCGCGCGGCGACAGACCCTTCGGGGCGGGACAGGCACGGCCCGCCGAAAACGCCGCGAAAACCGACAAGGCGGACCATGCGGACCGTGCAGAGCATACGGAAAAAGTCGATTGACGCAGTGGCCGATCGGTAAAACCGGAAAAAAGGAGAAAAATTTTTTTCAAAAAACCATTTACTATTTTTCGTGTTTGTGATATAATACAGAGAACGAAAAGAATGGAGGTAAAATATCATGGCTCACATCGTTACGGATGAATGCGTCGCTTGCGGCGCTTGCGCGGACACTTGCCCCGTTTCGGCGATCGAGGTTACCGACAAGGCTGTCGTCAACCCCGACACCTGCATCGATTGCGGCGCTTGCGAGGACGTTTGCCCCGTCGGCGCAATCAAAGCGGAGTAACTGAAAACGGCAAAGGAAAGAGCGCGGAAGACACCTTTTACAGACGGCTTCCGCGTTTTTTCATGTTTTACTCCCCCTCTCTGAAAAAAGAGGGAAGCTTGTTCGAGACAAAAATAAATCCATTCAAAATACCGTTGCAAGACAGGAGAAAGCCCCGTGACAGAGAAAAAAGACACAACCCGAAATCCCGCTGCGGACACCTTGGCGGATGCAACCATTACGGCAGCCGAGAAGGGCTCGGCGGATGCGACGTTGTCGGAACGAACCGAAGAACTGCTCGTGGGCGGAATGAAGATTTTGCAGAGCGACAAGTATTACCGCTTTACGTCCGATTCCGTCCTGCTGTCCCGCTTCGCCCGTTGCAAAGCGGGGGAGATCGCGGCGGATTTCTGTGCGGGCAGCGGCATCGTGGGATTGCATTTTTATGCCTTACATCAGGGCATGGTGGCTTCCGTGACCTGCTTTGAAATGCAGAAAGAGCTTGCCGACATGAACCGAAGAAGCGTTGCGCTCAACGGCCTGGAGGAAAAATTTTCGGTGGAAAATTGTCGTGTGCAGGATATTCCCGCGGCGTATGTGGAACGGTTTTCTTTGATTTTGTGCAATCCGCCCTATGAAAAGGGCGGACTGACCAGCCCCGATCCCGCCAAGGCGGCCTGCCGCAAGGAGATTTTTCTTTCTCTGGAAGAACTGTGCGCGTCAGCGGCGCGCTGTCTGCGGTTCGGCGGGCGGTTCGCGCTCTGTCATCGAGCCGACCGTCTGGCTGAAGTGCTTTACCGTCTGCATGAAGCGGGCTTGGAGCCCAAACGGTTGCAACTTGTCGCGGGCAAGTCGGGCGCAAAGCCGTACCTCGCGCTGGTGGAGGCCGTCAAGGGCGGCAAGGCGGGACTGACCGTCCTGCCGACGGCGGAAAATTCGCCGCCTTACGGCGACGGACGGAAGGCTTGACGATGATCTGTAAAGCCCGATAAAACGCGGTTGCGGCTTGATCAAAGCGAAGGTTTGACCGATTGCCGTTTTTTGCGGGCACGTTTTTGCGGGTGCCGCCGCGCGTCGGGTGAAAACAATCGGGCGCGGGAAATGGAGCGCGGAAAATCGAGAGCAAACATCGAGGCGGTAAAAAACGCCCCGCCGACGGGCTTGCCCGTCGGCGGGGGAAAAATAAAGGAGAGAAAAATGGTAACTTTCGTGGCGACGCCCATCGGCAATCTCAAGGACATCACGTTGCGCGCACTGGAAATTTTGCGGGGCGCGGATGTTATTTTTTGCGAAGATACACGGCATACTTTGCGGCTTTTGAATGCGTACGAGATCAAAAAGCCTCTGTTTGCCTGTCATAAATTCAACGAGGAGTCGGCGGCGGAGAAAATCGTCGCCCGCGCCAAGGCGGGCGAGGAAGTGGTCGTGCTGTCCGATGCGGGCATGCCCGTGATCTCCGATCCGGGGAATGTTGTCTGCAGGGTGTTGCAGAGGGAGGGCGTGCCCTATACCGTCGCGCCGGGCGCGACGGCGTTTGCCTGTGCGCTCGTTCTTTCGGGCATGGACGCGTCTAAATTTACCTTTCTCGGCTTTCTCCCCAACAAAAAAAGCGAAAAATTGCGCCTTTTGGAAAAGTATAAGACCCTGGACACCACGCTGATCTTTCACTGTGCGCCGCAGGACGTGGACGACGATGTCGCCGCCATGGCGGAAGCTTTCGGCGACCGCGCGGCTTGTGCCGTGCGGGAGATCACCAAGATCCACGAAGAGAGCACTTCCTTCACCCTTGCCGCGGGGCTGGCGGGGGAAAAGCGGGGGGAATATGTCCTGCTCGTCGCGGGCGCGGCGGAAACGGAAAACCCGCTCAACGGGCTTTCTCCCGCCGAGCACATACGCCATTACATGGAACAGGGGCTGGACAAAAAAGAGGCACTCAAGCGCGCGGCAAAGGACCGCGGGGTCTCCAAATCGGAGCTCTATAAGTATACCGTGGAGGAAAAATTATGAAACAGGAGAAAGAAAATCGTTCCGATTTTAATCGAGCTCCTTTTGCCGGACGGGCGCCGGGGGAAGGGCAAAGGCAAGAACAAAAGCAAAAAGATTTTTCCGTCTTTCAAAAAGCGACCGATATCGTTCTTTTGGCACTGATCTTTGCCGCGTGTATCGCGTTATCCGTTCTTGCGTCGCATCCGCTTTTGTACACCGTTTCTTATCTGTATATTGTAAAATGGATATTTTTTTGCTGCATCCCGCCGGCGGCGACGGTTCTTGTGATTTTTATAAAGAACCTCCGCGTATGTCGGGGAATCCTGTTCTTCATGATCGGCTATGCGACGATCGGTTTTTTGGTTTTTGTGCTTGCTGTCCCCGGGTATCCCGTTTCGAAAACGACGGATTTTTCAAATTACAGGCGGTTTGATTACAGCGAGGCCGCGGAGTTTTTTCCCGAAAACATTGCGCAGGGGGAATGCGTGCATTATTCTTACTATTACACGCATTGGTGGGATCCCGCCGGCGAGATTTATCTGGAGGTCAGGGTGGACGGGGAAAAATACGACGAACTTTTCACGCGGGCCGCGGAGAAGTACGTTACGGCGGAAAATCCCGTCCGTCCGTTTGCTTTCGACGAGGATTTTTTGGAGATTTCGGCACAGAAGGATTTTTTTTATTTCCACAGTGATGAAACGGTGTCGATTGATACAGGGAAAGTTTTATTCGGTAAGGACGGAACGATCGTCTATGTCTATGCGCTCGGCGCCGACCCGGTGCCGGCGAAAGAAATTTATTTTTTCCGTCGGTTTTCCATAGATCTTCGTGCGTTCGACGCATACGTGAACGGCACGGCGACCGCGGAAAGCACGGAAAGCGTGGGAAATGCGGTAAATTGAGAAAAAATGAGGGGAAATTATTCGTCTGCAAGCGTTGCTTGACAAATTTCCAAGCAGATTTGGTTGCGGCGGTGCGTAAGCCTTGGTATACTCTATGGTGAGTGGCGGGAAAAGCGCCGAAACCGAAAAAAGGAGCAAGACGATGTCGATCGGAAAGGAAATTTATGCATTGCGCAAACAAAACGCCATGTCACAGGAAGAACTTGCGGCGCGGCTGGAGGTATCCAGACAGAGCGTCAGCCTGTGGGAGACCGACCAGACCGTCCCTTCCATCGATAACCTTCTGCGCATGAGCGAAATATTCGATGTTTCCATGGATCGGCTTTGCGGCAAGACGGAGAGGGGGCGGAGCCCGTCGGAAAGTGCATCTGACCCGTCGGGCGCCGTGACTGAAGGCGTATCCGCCCTGTCGGAAGGCGCGTCGGACTTGCGGGAAGAGGTTGCGGCGCCGAACGGTACGTCCGTCGCCGCAGAAGGCATGTCCGCCGCCCCGTCCGAAGGAGAATGTGCTTCGGGATATTCGGCCGCGGAAACGGGCATGGTGGGGACGTGCGTCACGTTGGCGGACGAAAAGAAAGTGGTGAGAATGCTTGCGTATGCTTTCCGTCCGTTCTATGTTTTGCTCCCGGTGCTGTTCGTTTTGTTTTCGCTTGCGCTTGCGGGGCTTCTTGGGGACGGCGCGGGCGAGTGGGCTTTTTTGCCCGTGTCCGGGATGGTCTTTGTACTCGTTTGCTTCATCGGACTGGAAAAGCGTCGGCGCGAGCAGAAAAAGGACCTGACCGCCGAGGGCGGCTATATGATCAGTTATCGTTTTTTCTCCGATCGGTTTGAATTGGAAAGTAGTACGAAACGAACGTTCGTGCGATACACGCGGGATTATACGGAGATCGAGAAGATTCTTGATCGGGAGGGGTGCCTCTATATCTTTTTCGATCATCGCGTTTGCGTCATCGACAAGAATAACATTGCGGGCGACGCCGCGCAGGTTTTACGGCTTTTTTATAACGGAGCGGGGAAATATAAATCGGCGGCGGGCACGCAAAGGAACGAACATCCGGGCATATCCGAGAAAAAAGCGGGTGCAATCCGAATGGTCGCGCTGGCGCTGTTCATTCTGTCGTTTTTCACGCTTTTCGCCGCGCTGGTTCTGTTGGCGGTATTGACGGCGTATTCGCCCTTTCCCGAGGCGTTTTCGACGGCGGTGAAGAACACATGGGCGTTCTTTTTGTTCCTCCCCGTGCCTTTGGCGTCTGTTGCGATCGGCATTTACGGCAACGGCAAAGGGCTGAAATGTACCAAAAATATCGTCGGCGGCAGCATTATGGCTTTTTTGCTGGCCTGTTACGGGAGCTTTTCCCTCCTCTCGCTCCCGATGTATTCGTATGATTACGACTATCTTTTGCAGGTGGAAGCGGCTGTCGGCATCCGATTGCCCGACAACGGCATGATCGAGACGCAATTTTACGAATGGGAGGCGGAAGCGGAGCGCGTCGACCCGTCCGAAGATCCGTTTGTGGACATGGACCGCAGCATCGTGAAATTTGCGGACGACGGGCAAAAACAGGCCTTTTTGCAGAAGATCGAACAAGACGACCTCTGGCAGGCGTCGATTGTTTCGGAGGCGGTCGATGTGTATTTTTCTCTCCTGACGCAGGAGTATGACCGATTCTTGCTCTGCGAGATCGAAACGGGTGCGTATGACGGCAGTCCGTTCCCCGGGGGAAGCGAGATGTATTATCTGGCATATGACGCCGATCGCGGCTTACTGATAATTTTTCATTACCTGTATTTCCGTTGACCCGCTATGCGTTATGCGTTTTTTGCGGTGCGGTGCAATAAATCCCCGCGCAAAAAAACGTTGCCTTGACAAAGCGAGTAATTTATGATATTATAAGAGTATAATTATAACCACATCGGGTGAAAACCGCGTGGAGTTTCCGCGCGCGGACGATCGAAATGCAGGAGGGGGACTTGAAAAGAAAATCCTTTATAACGGTTATTTTTTTTCTTTTGGCGTTTGTTTGTCTTTTGGGCGCACTGACGGCGTGCGAGGATGGCGGCGGCAACAATGTCACGGTTACGCTGGATGCGTCGGGCGGACAGATCCCGAGCGGCACGAACGAAATATCCCTGGAACAGGGAGCGGCGGTCAGCCTGCCCGTTCCCGAACGGGAGGATTACATCTTTGCGGGCTGGTTCAACGGTTCAAACGCCAATGCCGCACAGGTGACGAACGGCACTTTGGTCACGGAAGATATGACTTTAACGGCGCGCTGGACGGCGGACTTCTCCGAGGGGCTGGAATACGCGCTCGGTACGGACGGCGCGTCCTATGCCTGCATCGGAAGCGGTACGTTTGCGGGCGCCGCGCTCAAGATCCCCACGTTTTACGAGGGCATGCCCGTCACGGCGGTGGCGGACGGCGCGTTTGCCGACAATGCGCTTCTCACGCAAGTTTCTCTGCCTCGCCTGATGACCTCTGTCGGGAACGGGGAAGGGTATACGGGCGCATTCGAGAATTGCACCAAGCTCAAAACGGTGACTTTCCGCGGTGAGAGCGGTCTGACCTCGGTCGGGGACGACGCGTTCCGCGGTTGCGGCGCGCTGGAAGAAATTGTTCTGCCCGCCACGGTGGAAAGCATCGGGCAAAGCGCGTTTTACGCTTGCGACGGGTTGACCGGGTTGGCCTTGCCTGCAGGGGTGTCGAGCGTGGGCGGGTATGCCTTCTATGATTGCGACGGCCTGCGTGAAATGCCTTTGCCGGACGGGTTGGAGAGCATCGGCAACTATGCCTTTTCCGATTGCGACGGCCTGACGGAAATGGACGTTCCCGATACGGTAACTTCCGTCGGCGAGGGCGCGTTTGCCGATTGCAGCCGATTGACCGTTGTAACTTTGCCCGCGGGATTGGAGCGCATCGAAGACGGACTTTTTCAACAGTGCGTTTCGCTGGAAAGAGCGGATATTCCCGACAGCGTTACGTATGTCGGCGCCTCCGCTTTCAGTTCCTGTCAGCGTCTCACCGAAATCGTTTTGCCGGACGGATTGAAGAGCATCGGCGACTATGCCTTTTACAGATGCGATCTCTGCACCGACATCGTCGTCCCTTACGATGTGAATGAGATCGGCGAATCGGCATTTCGTGTGGGCGAGAGCGGCTATATCTGGAACAACGCCCTGACGGTCTGGTGTGAGGCACCGTTTCAATCGAGCGGATGGAATGATCGTTGGAACCCTTCCGGTAAGACCATATGGTATTACGGCGGAGAGCGGGGCGAAACGTCCGACGGCTGGCAGTGGATGCTCCGCCGCGACGGGGGATTGGGCATTTACGGCTATACGGGCACAGCTACGGAGCTGGTCATACCCGAAGAATTGTCGGGGAAAGCGGTCAAATCCATCGAGATCGCCGCCTTTTCCGGCAACACGGCGATACAGAGCGCCGTCGTGCCGAACACCGTGGAAGAGATCGGGTTCGGGGCGTTTTACGGGTGCTCTTCGCTCACTTCTTTGTCCGTTCCCTTCACGGGCAACGACGCTTACGGCTCCGAGGGAAGACATCTGGGGTATATCTTCGGAACGGAGTACGCGTCCTCTCAAAACAGTTCTTTGCCGTCCGCTTTGACCAAAGTTGCGATCACAGGCGGCACGTCGATAGGGACGGAAGCCTTTATGGGTTGTTCGCGCCTGACCGAAATCGTACTGGCAGATACGATCACCTCCATCGGAACGAGTGCGTTTGAAGATTGTTGGGGGCTGACGCAGATCACTCTGCCCGACGGGCTGCAAAGCCTCGGCAGCAGAGCGTTTAATTATTGCCAAAGACTGCAATCGATCGTCATACCGGGCGGCGTTCAGACGATCGGCGTTTCCACGTTCAGTTCCTGTAAAGCCTTGACGACGGTCATTTTGCAGGAGGGAGTAAGGCGGATCAGAGAGGGCGCCTTCATTAATTGTTACGGCCTGACGAGCATCGTTTTGCCGTCCTCGATCGAAACCATTGAAAGTTCTTCTTTCCTCAATGCAAACAGCTTGCAGTACGTATATTACGGCGGTACGGCAAGTTCTTGGGCGAACGTAACGGACAATTCCGGCCGCGGGCTGACGTCAAAAATGTATTATTATTCCGAAACGGAGCCGCCGCTGAATACGGACGGCACGGCATATGACGGGCGGTATTGGCGTTACGAGGACGGCATGCCCGTGCGTTGGGTGAAATAAATTCGGAAAGAAGAGACGAAAAGATTGCCGCGGGCGACAAAGACGCGAAAAGGCAAAAAGGCGAAAATGCGGCCGGCCGTGTCCGCGTTGAGGGCAGAATTTCGTCGCGTATCCGTCGTTCGGGAAAAAATTATATCCGCGCGATCACGGGGGAGCTGTTGCGCACGCTTTCCGAAAGAGCCGTAGGTTTGTCAAACATATGAGATAAATTTTTATAGGATCAATACAGCAAGCCTTCACGTAAAAAATCCGAGACATAGTCTTTCGGGGAGCGTCTCAGACAGCGACGGTTTGCTTTTTTGGCGTTCTTTGAATTTTTTGATGAACTCCGTTCCGTATTGTTGCATCGGAACGTAACATTCACCAAACAAAACAATGGCAGTAAAAGTGTACTTTTACAGTTATCTTTTGTTTGCCCCGTTTTCCGCTTTTTGCTATAATAAAATTAAGTAAATTTATTGAATTTGTGCCCGATATGTAATTTTTCGGCGTTGTAGTAAAAGTACATTTAAACTGTAATCCGCAAGGAGGATAAACTATGAAAAAAGGCCTATTGACTATGGGTGTAGGGATTGTATGCGCTATGCTCTGCGCGTTCGGTCTTGTTGCTTGTGACAACGGCGAAGGACAAACGGTGGCGGTTGAGAGCGTAACGATCAATAAAACCGAATTGACGTTGGAAGTCGGCGGCGAAGAAACGCTCACGGCGATGGTTGCGCCTGACGCCGCGACGGATAAGGCGGTAACGTGGCTGTCCGATAACACCGCTATTGCTACGGTGGATAACGGCAAAGTTACGGCTGTCGCGGCGGGTACTGCCACCATCACGGCAAAAGCGGGGGATAAAACCGATACTTGTACCGTTACCGTAAAAGCGGCTAGTACTTATACCGTAACAGAAGAAGAATGGAACGAGGCTCTTAATCTCAAATATAAAAATTTGACTTTTACCGGTACAGTAAATGTAGGCGGCGAAAGCGGGGAAATGACATTAAAACTTATTGAAAACGGTAGTATACACCAAACATCTTCCGGCGTTATAGACTGGGGCGAACATATCTATAGAGTTAATGGGGATAAAACCGTTTCTTATTTTTTTAAAACAGAAACAGGTTGGGAAGCCGGCCCGGAAGGAAGCGGTTACGATACATTGCAAGAATATGAGCAAGGCAATTACGGCGATGACTTCGGTTTTATGAGATCGATAATTCCTTCTGTACAATATAACTCTTTATTTGAATTTGACGAAACCGATAATTCATATAAAGGTACGGTTCATTTGAATATCAGTTCAAACGGCGCCCTGGCTTTTGATACAACTGTAAAATTTGAAAACAAAAATCTTGTATTTCTTGATCTTTCAGCGGATCTTGAAGGAGTTTCCTATGTTTTGACTGTTCGTCTGTATGATTACGGAACGACGGAAATAACATTCCCGACGGTATGATTAAATTGTTCAAATTAAAAGTCTATCGGGCATAAACACTTCTTATATAAAAATAAACCAAACATATTTTTAAGGGCGTTCACTTCAAATTGCGTGGACGCTTTTTTATGCCTGCTGTCTCACATCTGTTGTAAGCCTACAACGGCAAGGCAAGCTTCCAAAAGAGCCGCCTTGACAAGACGGCTCTTTCATGTTATAATGCTCTAAACCATAAAAGAAAACGGCGAAATTCCCGCGGGAAAGCCGCCGCAACGGAGGTGGGGGGGATGAAAGGATTGAAGAAAAGATTGGGCTTGACGGGTTTGCTGTTGTCGTTGGTGTTGCTGGCATTTCTGTCGGTCGGACTGGCGGCTTGCGAAAAGCCCGCGGATTCGTCGGACACGGGGTCTGTGTCTTCGTCGTCCTCCGCGTCCTCGTCGGGCGGAGATTCGTCGGGGACGGAGACGCCCAAAGTTACCGTGCGTTTTGATGCGGCGGGCGGAAAGATTTTGAACGGTCCGGACGAAATATCCGTGGAAGAGGGCGGGACGATCAGTCTGCCCGTTCCCGAACGGGAGGATTACATATTTGCGGGCTGGTTCGACGGAACGGGCGTGAATGCGGCACAGGTGACGAACGGGACGCCGATCACGCACAGTCTGACGCTCACGGCGCGCTGGACGGCGGATTTTTCCGAGGGACTGGAATACGCCCTGAACAGCGATAAAAAGTCCTATACCTGCATCGGAGCGGGTACGTTCGCGGGCGCAACGCTCAAGATTCCCACGTTTTACGAGGGCATGCCCGTGACGTCGGTTGCCGACGGCGCGTTTACGGGGAATTTGCTTCTGGTAGAGGCGGAATTGCCCCGCCTGCTCACGTCCATCGGGGATGGCGGCGGGAATAAGGGCGCCTTTGAAGATTGCGAAAAGCTGAAAACGGTGACATTTCATGAAGAAAGCAGCCTGCAGGCGGTCGGGAACCGCGCGTTCCGCGACTGCGCCGCGCTGACCCTGTCGGCTCTGCCCGATACGGTGGAAACGGTCGGCGATTATGCTTTTTACGGCTGTACCGCGCTCACCGAGCCGTTGTTGCCTTCGGCGTTGGAAACATTGGGCGACTATGCATTCTATGGTTGCAATCAATTTGAAAAAGTATCCGTCCCGGACGGAACGGTTTTGGTGGGGGATTACGCCTTTGCCGCCTGCACGGCGGTCGAGCGCGTGCATCTGCCCGACAGCGTCACGACGATCGGCGAGAATGCGTTCGGGAGCTGTGAGAACCTTGTAGAGGCGCGGCTGCCGCAAGACCTGGAAAAAATACCCGACGGATTGTTTTGGGGGTGTGGAAAGCTGGCTGAAATCAGTATTCCCGCATCGGTCACCGTCATCGGTTCGAGCGCATTTTTGAACTGTTCCGCGCTGACCGAGGTGATCATTCCGGACGGTGTGACGACCATTTATTACGACGCCTTTTCGGAGTGTTCGGGCTTGCGGGATATCTTTATCCCCGCAAGCGTACAAAAAATGGGCAATCCCGTGTTTGACACTTCGATCTTTATTTATTGCGCGGCAGACGCCAAGCTCTCGGGCTGGGGAGAGCGGTGGCAGGGATATTCCGCCCGCGTGATTTATGCCTGTACGGGCGAGCGGGGACAGACGCAGGACGGATTCCGCTGGGCGGAGCGCAATGACGGGACGATGACGCTCGTCAGCGGCCCGTCGGGACAGGCGGCCGTGGAGATTCCCGCGCAGATCAACGGAAAAAACGTGTCGACCCTTGCCGATTCCGCTTTTCAAAATTATTCGTCTTTGACGAGCATAGTCATTCCCGACGCCGTGGAGCGCATCGGGGAAAAGGTGTTTTACGGCTGTTCGTCGTTGCAGTCGATGACCTTGCCCTTCCTGGGAAACGACAGGGAAGGCTCAACGGCGTCCGACGTCGGATATCTGTTCCGGAGTGCGACTTTTATTCCGACCCAATTAAGAACTGTTTACGTTACGGACGCCCGAACCATCGGGGCGAACGCCTTTTATGGCTGCGGCGGGTTGCGCACCGTTTCGCTCAATGACGGGATCGAGAGCATCGGCAATTCCGCGTTTGCCGAGCGGGGCTATCTGTCCTCCTTTTCTCTGCCCGAAGGATTGGTTACGATCGGGGAAAAGGCCTTCTACAATTGTCAGAACCTCCCCACGCTCACCTTCCCCGACACCCTCAAAAGCATCGGGAACAACGCCTTCTATCACTGCCGCGCCATGACGCGGCTGGAACTTCCCGATTCCCTGGAGAGCATCGGAAAAGGGGCGTTCGGCCTTTGCGTCGGGTTGACGGACATCTCGCTCGGAAACGGAGAAAAGGCGATGGGCAGCGGGGCGTTTATGAGCTGTATTGCGCTTGTCAATCTGGATCTGGGCGAAGGACAGATCAACATCCCTTCGCAGGCTTTCTATGACTGTCAGGCGTTGCGGAGCGTGACCGTTCCGGGCAACGTCCGGGCAATCGGGAGTCGGGCGTTCGATTACTGCATCAGCCTCGAAAGCGTGACCGTTCTTTCGGGCGTGCAGACGATCGGGGAAAAGGCATTCACTCGTTGTTCGCGGCTGACGAGCATCGTCCTGCCTGAAACTTTGACGTCGGTCGGGCTGAACGCGTTTTATATATGCCAGAAGCTGGAAAGTATTTATTACGGCGGCACGGCGGCGGGATGGACGGCGATCGACGCATCGGGGAACGATGTCGCGGATCTTGTGTATGTTTATTCCGAAACGGAGCCGCCGCTGAATGCGGACGGCACGGCGTACGACGGGCGGTATTGGCGTTACGAGAACGGTTTGCCCGCACCTTGGGTGAAACAGGAAGGATAAGAATTTCACGGGATAAAGAAACGCGCGCGGCTTCGGGCCGCGCGCGTTCTCCGTTGAAAAGTAAAAAATTTTCTTACAAAAACAAAAAACGAGAACAAAAGTAATTGCCCCGCTTCCAACCGGAAACGAGGCAATCACAATATGATAAGGGGGAAAATGATGAGCTGATTCAGTGGCAAATCGGTCACAACCGATTTACATGAGTTATTATAATATTCCCGATAAAAAAAGTAAAATAAATTTCAAAAAAAATTTTAAAATCCGTATTTTTGCATATTTTTCACAAAAATTTGAAAAAAATATCAGAATATCACATAATTCGACAAAAAAGACACCCCATTGCGGCGGCGATCAGGGAGGAAATGAGGGCGATGGCGGTCGCGGCGGCAAGGCGTTTTTCCTTGACGGCGGAGAAATAGACCGCGCCGATATAGAATACCGTTTCCGACGAGCCGTAGCACACGGCGGCGCAACGCGCGATATAGCTGTCCGCGCCGTACGTTTCCACAATTTCGGTAAAAACGGCGGTGGAGCCGCTGCCCGAAAAGGGCTTGACGATCAAAAGGCGGATGATTTCCCGCGGAACGCCGAAAAATTCGAAGGCGGGGGCGAGGAAGTTGCAAAGCAAAGCAGACAGGCCGCTTCGTTCGAAAAGTTCGGTCAGCATGAAGATTGCCGCGAGATAGGGAAATATGCCGACGATCAGCGGAATTGCGCCTTTGACCCCTTGCGTGAAAGCGTCGTATACTTTGACTTTTCTCACCGTCGCCACGATAAACACCCCGACGAAGAGCAAAGGAACGATCAGGGCAAGGTAGCGCATGGTTTCTCCTTACGGATAAAAACGATCACGCCCAGAACGCCGAGAACGGTGCTCACCGTCGTGGCAAGGAGAGAGGGCAGGAGAATGGAATAGGCGTTTTCCGCGCCGTAAGAGAGGAGTAGCCCGAGCACGGTCGTGGGCAAAATCTGCACGCTCGTCGCGCTTAAAACGAAGAGCATGGATTGGTTGTACCGTGCATTTTTCCCCGCCGAAAGCCGCTCTGCGGCGCGGATGCCGAACGGGGTCGCCGCGCCCGATAAACCCAGCATATTCGCGGAAAGGTTCATGGACAGGCATTGGACGGCGTTTTCGTCGTCCGTGGCGAACAGCCGCCGTACGACGGGCCGCAGTCCGCGGGAGAGAGGTCTGTTCAGCCCGCAGGCTTCCATGACCTGTAAAAGCCCCATCCACACGCAGTAGACGGCGACGAGGGAAAGACAGACGGTCGCCGCCTTGGTTCCGCCCGCAAGAAGCGCAGGCAGGAATCCCGCGGGGTCGAAAAAAATGAAATATGCCGCGCAGAGCAGGAATATCACCAGAAAAATGCCGTTCATGTTACAATTTTATGCGTTTCTTTTTTGCGATATGTCCCGCAATCTTATTTACAATTATCGGGAAATGGGGTATAATGAACGGGAAAAGGACGAGAAAGGAATTATTTTGCGGATAACGGCAGCCGTGTTTTCCGCCGCTTCTTCGGCGGTGGCAGTCTGACGGAGCCGCGCGTTTTCGGTGGTTGGGGTGTCTTCCCGATGCGGAGGATAAGATTCACTTTATCGCGCGGGAACGGACGAACTTACGGGACGCATATTTTTCTTTCCCCGGCGGATTGCGGCAGGACAAATCCGAGGCAATATCGCAAAAAAAGATTGGAGGCGACGGCAAAAAAAGGAGAACGGAAAAGCGCGAAAATCGGGGCGGACAGACAGAAAGAAAGAGAAAAGAAAAAGGAGAAAGGAGGAAAAGTATGAGAAAGGACAAAGAAAAAACCCGGCAGGGGGATCGGTTGGAGTTTACGGGGGAAAATTGCGATCGTTACGTGGTGTTTCCCCGTCAAATCGAAAGGTTTACGATTGACGGTATGGATTTCAAGGAGTTTCTCCGCCTCGGCAGGAAGACCTTCGATCGCTATGAGCTGACGCTCAGAGAGCCGATCTTATTGGATCTTTGCGGAAAGACGCCCTTTGACGATGTGTTTTTGCCGTTATACGATTATCAGGACTTTGTTGACCTGACTGTTTTTCTCTCCGGCAGGAAGTATTCTTTTGACGATATATGGACGGGGGGATCGGGCGATTGGACGCTTGCGCAGAGTGCGACGCGCAAGGGGGATTTCTTCGTTTATTCCTTTGATCGCAATCGCCGGCCTTCCTATTTTTCCGCGCCGGAAACGGAGGTGTACGTCATGCAACATTTGCATCTGCCGCAGGACGGGCCGGTGACGGCGGCGGACGCGGAAAAGATGGAATGTCTCATTTTCAGCGACGAATATTTCTGTGATATTTCCGAGGCGGTTTATTCCGATCTGAAAAAGTTGAAAAATCTCAAAGAGATCATTTTCAGCCGCTTTGTCCCCGATTCGGTCTGTCAACAGGAGATCTTACGGCTGGCAGAGTGCTGTCCGAATGTGGAAAGCATATCTGTGGACGATTATTTTTCCGCCGATCCGCGGGAATTTGCCGCTTTTCCCCGTCTGCGGGAGATCTTTGCGGAAAGCAAGGAGATGGTGGAAAAAATCGAGCGTGCGCTCCAATCAATCGCATCGCCGCTTGCGGACCAAGTGCGGGAGGCGTTCTGTTGGTACGATGACGGGGAGATCTGTTATGCGGAGGACGATTCTCCCGCGGAAAGGTTGCGGGAGCAGTATTCGGAGGCGTCCGTCAGGCTGTCCCGCCTGCAAAAAGAAAAACTTTTTACCGACGCAGAGTGCGAAAAATACCGCGCGCAGCTAAAAAGCATATACACGGAAACTGTGGCAGCCATGCCCGCGAATAACGGGTAAAGGATAAGGCCACGGGACAAAAAAGACGATAGACTGTAAAGACAGACAAGGAGAGAAGAAGAGCCATGAACAAAAAGGGTACCTATTACATCACCACGGCAATCACTTATACGTCGGGCAAGCCGCACATCGGCAATACCTATGAGATCATTCTCGCCGACGCCATCGCGCGGTTCAAGCGCGCGCAGGGGTACGACGTATATTTCCAGACGGGCACGGACGAGCACGGTCAGAAGATCGAAGAGAAGGCCGCGGCGGCGGGCGTGTCCCCCAAGGAATACGTCGACAAAGTGTCCGCGCAGATCCGCCGCATATGGGATCTCATGAATACGTCCTATGACAATTTCATCCGCACAACGGATGAGTACCATGTCAAGCAGGTACAGAAAATTTTCCGCAAGTTTTACGAACAGGGCGACATCTATAAGGGCGCGTACGAGGGCATGTATTGCACGCCGTGCGAATCTTTCTGGACGGAGAGCCAGCTCGTCGACGGCAAGTGCCCCGATTGCGGCAGAGAGGTCAAGCCCGCCCGCGAAGAGGCGTATTTTTTCAAAATGGGCAAATATGCCGACCGCCTCATCGAGCACATCGAAAAACACCCCGAGTTCATTCAGCCCGTATCCCGTAAAAACGAGATGATGAATAACTTCCTGAAAAAGGGCTTGCAGGATTTGTGCGTGTCCCGTTCCTCTTTCAAGTGGGGCATTCCCGTGGATTTCGACCAAAAGCACGTCGTCTATGTCTGGCTGGACGCGCTCGTCAACTATATCACGGGCATCGGGTTTGACGCCGACGGCAATCACGGCGAACTGTATCAAAAATATTGGCAGAATAACGGCGGGGCCGATCTGCACCTCATCGGCAAGGACATCATCCGTTTCCACACCATCTATTGGCCGATCTTCCTCATGGCGATGGGGGAGCCGTTGCCCAAACAGGTGTTCGGTCATCCCTGGCTCTTGCAGGGCGAGGGCAAAATGTCCAAATCCAAGGGCAACGTCGTCTATGCCGACGACCTGGCGCGGCTGTACGGCGTGGACGCCGTCCGTTATTTCGTCCTGCATGAAATGCCCTTCGACAACGACGGACAGATCTCCTGGGAGCTCGTCACCGAGCGGTACAATTCCGACCTTGCGAACGTGCTGGGCAACCTCGTTTCCCGCACCGTCGCGATGAGCAATAAATATTTCGGCGGCGTCGTAAGCAACGCCAAAGTCTGCGAAGGCACGGACGAAGAGTTCAAAGCGTTCGTGGCGGGGGCGAAAGACAGGGTTGAAGAGAAGATGAACACGTTGCATGTCGCCGACGCGCTGAGCGAAATCATGAACGTTTTCCGCCGCGCCAATAAATACATCGACGAGACCATGCCCTGGGTTTTGGCAAAAGACGAAAACAAACAAGGCCGCCTGCGCACCGTGCTCTATAATCTCTCCTGCGCCATTGTTACGGGCGCGTCCCTTTTGAAAAGTTTCCTGCCCGAAACGGCGGATAAGATCGCCGCGCAACTCGGAACGTCCTTAAAGACTTTGGACGATTGCGCCGCGTTTGACATGGCAGACGGGTTCAAAGTTGCCGAAAACCCTGCCCCGCTCTTTGCCCGCTTGGATTTCAAGACGCTCGAACCGGAGATCGAAAAGATCGCCGCCGCGCAGAAAGCCTCCGTGGCGGCCGCCGCGCCGACCGCATCCGCACCCCCGGCGTCGGATACGGCGAAACCGTCGGAAGAAAAAGAGGAAAAACTCCCGCCCATTACCATCGACGACGTTGCCAAGGTGGAATTGAAAGTGGGGGAAGTCATTGCCTGTGAGCGGGTCAAAAAATCGGAAAAACTTCTCCACGAAACGGTAAAATTCGGCGACGAGGTGCGTTCGATCTGTTCGGGAATCGCCAAACAGTATGCGCCCGAAGACCTGATCGGCAAAAAATTCCTGTTCATCACCAACCTTCCGCCCCGCAAAATGTGCGGCATTGTCAGCGAAGGAATGATCCTGGCGGCGGAGGATCAGGACGGAAAAATTTCTCTCCTGTCTCCCGAACGGGACGTGGAGAGCGGCTCGATCGTCGGCTGAAAGGAGTGTGCGCGGTATGTATATCGATGTGCACGTACATCTGACGGATAAGGCATTCCGTCAGGCGGATAAGGTCATGTCCGAAATCCGTGCGGCGGGCGTGGGGCTCGTCATCTGTTCGGGCTATGACATCGACTCTTCTTTCGCCTCTCGCGCCCTTGCCGAAAAATACGATTTCGTATACTTTTCCGCGGGCTTCCAACCGCAGGAATTGGGGAAATATAAGGACGGAGATCTCGAGCGCGTACGTGCTTTGTCGCGGCATGAAAAATGCCTTGCCGTCGGTGAGATCGGGCTGGACGCGCACTATCCCGACAATCCGCCCAAGGAAATGCAGAAAGAACTCTTTATTGCGCAACTTCGTTTGGCGGACGAAGAGGGGTTGCCCGTCGTCATTCACAGCCGCGACTGCGCGGCGGACACGCTTTTGATTTTGCGCGAAAACCGTCAATATCTCGGGCATGGCGGCGTGCTGCATTGTTATTCCTATGCCGCCGACATGGTGCGGGACTTTGAAGAATTGGGTCTGTATTTTTCCTTTGGCGGCACGTCGACATACGAAACAGCCAAAAAAGTGCAAAAGAGCGCGATGCGGGTTTCTCCCGAACGCATTCTGACCGAGACGGACAGTCCCTATCTGACGCCCGTCCCCAAGCGCGGGCAGTTCCCGAACACACCCGCCAACATCCCGTTCATCGCCGAAAATCTTGCGCGACTCCGCGGCGAGACAGAAGCGGACTTTGTCCGCCTCGTTGCGGAGAATGCCGCGCGCCTCTTCAAGAAGTTGCCGCCGTCTTTCCGTCGCGGCGGTGCGTCCTGACTCGGGATTGCAAAGGGACGTGGTCCCTTTGCCAAGGGTGCGGGAACGGCGTTCCCGCGTTAAGGGTGCTATTCCCAAGGGGCGCCGCCCCTTGGCGAACCCCGTTCAAGGGACAACGCCCCTTGAAAATCCCGCGAAGGGATAATGACTCGGGATTGCAAAGGGACGTGGTCCCTTTGCCAAGGGTGCGGGAACGGCGTTCCCGCGTTAAGGGTGCTATTCCCAAGGGGCGCCGCCCCTTGGCGAACCCCGTTCAAGGGGCATAAACCCTTGAAAATCCCGTATCGGGATGGATAGGGGATAGCGTTTATGTGCATGAAAAAAAGAGGTACGGGACATGTCGGGCATGCCCGCCCTCTCCTTCTTTTGTGCAACGCGTTGTCAATGGCAGTATGTGCGGGCATGCCGCCCGTTAAACGAGGAAAGTTATGGAAGATTTGCAGGGGCTGCTTGCCCGCCACGGTTTCAATTTCAAAAAACAGTTCGGACAGAACTTCATCTCGGACGGAAACCTCCTCCGCGCCATTGTCGATTTGTCGGGGATTGATAAGGATACGACCGTGGTGGAAATCGGGTGCGGCGCGGGGACGCTGACCCGCGTGCTTTCCGAACGGGCAAAGAGGGTCGTTGCCTATGAGATCGACCGCGCGCTCAAACCCGTGTTGGCCGAGTCTTTGCGGGGGTGCGAAAATACCGAAGTACGGTTTGCTGATTTTTCTAAAGTGAATCTCCACGCACTGGAAAAAGAAATCGGGGAATATGTCGTCGTCGCGAATTTACCCTATTATATCACCACGCCGCTCATCACCCGGTTTTTGGACGAGGGGCAAAAAGTCAGACGGTTGGTCGTCATGGTGCAGGAAGAGGTGGCGGATCGCCTTTGCGCAACGGCGGATACGCCCGAATACGGTGCCATCACTGCCGCGCTTGCCCTGCGCGCGAGTGCCAAAGTCGTTAAACGTGTGTCCAAGACGATGTTTCATCCCCGGCCGCAGGTCGATTCCGCCGTCGTGCGCATCGATTTCGAGGACGGCCGATTGCCCGTCAAAGACATTGCAACCTATCGTTTGACCGTGCGCGCGGCCTTCCTCAACCGACGTAAGACGTTGGAGAACAATCTCATGCGCTCCTTCAATGTTTCACGCGAAACAGCGCAGGAAATTTTGGCGAGCGCAGGGGTGCCCGATAAGGCGAGAGGGGAGACGTTGTCCCCCGAACGCCTTGCGGCGTTGTCCGATATCATTTTTGCCCGTCTGCATTGACGGGTTTGTTTTTATGGCGAATCGGAAAGGTAGCGGAGGCAAAATGACGGCCAAAGGAAAAAAGAGAATGATCATATGGATTGCCGTTGCAGTCCTTGCCGTCGGTCTGGCGGCCTTGGCGGTTTGGACGGCATGGGGCAATACGGCTCTGGAACTGAATACATACACCGTGCAGAGCGATCGGTTGCCCGTTGCGTTTAACGGTTATCGCATTGCTCAAGTTTCTGATCTGCACAATGACGAGATGGGGGAAGAGAATGAAAATCTTCTGTCCGTTCTGCGTAACGCGTCGCCCGATATAATTGTCATTACGGGCGATCTGATCGATTCGCGACGTACCAATATCGACGTTGCGTTGCACTTTGCGGCAGAGGCAATGAAGATTGCGCCCTGTTATTATGTAACGGGCAACCACGAAGCGAGAATTTCCGATTATGACAGATTGCGCGAGGGACTGACGGAATCGGGCGTCGTTGTCCTCGAGGATGAAAAAGTGTATATACAGAAGGACGGGGAAAGTATCGCGGTCTTGGGAGTGGCGGATCCGAGTTTTTGTACCGACTTCATGTCGTCCGAGACGGAAACCGTCGGGCGGGTCTTGGATGGACTCGCTGAAGAGAATATGTACACCGTTCTCCTCTCCCACCGTCCCGAGTTGTTTGAGCTCTATCGGGAGAAAGGACTGGATCTGGTTTTCAGCGGGCATGCCCACGGCGGGCAGTTCCGTCTTCCCTTTGTCGGCGGGTTGGCGGCGCCCGATCAGGGACTGTTTCCCAAATATGATGCCGGACTGTATACGGAAGGGAACACCAATATGATCGTCAGCCGCGGCATCGGCAACAGCCTCTTTCCCTTTCGTTTCAATAACCGTCCCGAAGTGGTGTTGACGGAATTGCAAAGCAAATAAAAAAGTAAAAGAGAACTGCCCGCGGGAATGAATTCCCGCGGGCGGCTCTCTTTTACGTCGCGTTTGCATATTTTGCGAAAGAAACGAACGAAAATGCGCGACCGCTTTCGGCGCGGCGGCCGTTATGTCGCCGCGAAAACGATGCGGATGTTGCCCACGTCCGCCTGCGCGTGGATATATTTTTGCGTCGTGCCTGCCTGGTCTTCAAAGTTGCAAATTCCGATGGAGATCTTGCCTGTCATCGTATATTCGCTCTGTACGCCGAGGCATTCCACGTCGATCTCGCCCGCATCGACGGCGAACGCGGCGTTGTCGACGGTGATGCCCGTTCCTTTGATGTTTCCCGCATCGACGGCGGTGCGCAGTTTCGTTACCGTGCAGGCTCTTAAATCGATTTCTCCCGCGTCTGCTTGGAGTGAGGCGTTTTCCGCCGTGCAGTTTTCCATGGTAATGTTTCCGCCGTTCAGTTCGACCTGCACGGTGTCGGCGTTCAGTCCGCTGCAATCCACGTTTCCCGCATTGAGGGAAACGTTTACATTATATGTATTGTCCGCGGGCATGGTTATCACGATTTCGCCGCCGTATGTATTCAAAAATGCGGGGCGTATCGTCTGTGAAACGGTCAGTGTCCCTTCCGATTCGACGAAAGTCACCTGTACGCGATCGTCGCAGAAATAATCGACGGACGTTTTTTCCGCGTCGGCGGTGCGCAAAGTGACGCGGCCCGATTCTGCCTCTATTGCAACGGTGTTGATCTTTGACGCGGCATTGTAAGCGGCGTTCGCCTCTTTGGTGATTTCGTTCCAACCGCCGCGGAAGGAAAAACCGCAGTTCGCGCCCACTGCGATCCCTGCGACGATGAGCATGATGCCCGCCAAAGCGCCAATGAGTATGTTGCGTAACACTTTTTTGTTCTCCCGTTTCATGCGATTCCCTCCGTCAGCAGACTTGTATAGAATTTTCGGGTCACCCATATGATGCCTTTGATGGTATATTTGATTCCGTAATATATGGGCATGGCGAGCAGAATGAATACGCCCAAAGCAATCAGTCCCGCGGCGAGGGTAGCCGTGCCGCCCGACAGCAGTATGATCCCCGCGATGAGCAGGGCGATTTCGCTCGCGAGGATCGATCCGACAATCCCGATCGCGCAACTGCTCAGGAGAAATGCCAGTCCCGCCGCACACAGGCCGGCGATAAGTTTCGACTTGGATGTGTATAAGATGCCGTCCTTTTTCTCGGTCGCATTTTTTGCTTCAAAGCTGTTTTTTTCGGGCATGCCGTTTCCGTATTGCCCGTATGTTCTGTTTTGGCCGTCGGGCGTCGTGCCGCGAAAGAGTTCGTTGTCGGCGTTTGCATGGGCATATTCCCCCGCGGCATTGTTCAGGATTTCCGCCGCCGCATGTGCGGGGGAACCGAAAACGGAAAGTATTTCCGATTCGGACATGCCTGCTTCCTTTTCGTCCGAATATAATTCTTTGTAAAATTCCGCCGCCCGTTGCCGTTCGGCGAGGGGAAGAGAACCCAGACATTTGTCCAGCTCTTCCAACCAGTTTCGGAAAGTCATTTTATCCGTTCCTCCTCAAAATAAAATTCATGATTTTTTCCATTTGCGGCACCGATGTCTTGAATTCCGCCAGCCGCCGTTTGCCTTCTCCCGTGATCAGGTAATATTTTCTGAGCCGTCCGTTGAATGCCCGCGAATAAGTCGTCAAAGCTCCCGCGATTTCCAGCCGTTTGAGTATGGGGTAGAGGGTGGACTCGGATATTTCCACGATCGGCGACAGGTCGGAGATGATCTTGTAGCCGTAACTTTCTTCTTGTTCGATGGTCGCCAACACGCAAATTTCCAGCAACCCTTTCTTTAACTGTACGTCCATTTCATACCTCCTTTCGCATAATACTATACAATACATAGTATAAGTCTGTCAAGAGATTTTCTGAAAAAACAAAAAAATTTTTAAGAGAGTGATTTTGAGAGAAAGAGGTGCAGTATATGCGATGACGGCGGACAGGGGAAAGAAGGGTGAAGCGGGCGGTGAAAAAAAGGGCGGCGGAAAAGAGGCGAGAATGTGACGAAGAAAAGAAAGTGCGGGCGGCTGGAAACGAGAGAAGGAAGGCCGAGAGACTCATCTTGCAAAGGCAGAAAAAAGCGGGCGCCGACTGAAAATCGGCGCCCGCTTTCGGGGAAATAAGTTATGAGCGTGCAATAAAATTATGATACGGTTTCAGTGCGTTTTTACTGATTGTATGCGACTTGACCGCGTATTGTTTTTCAATCGTCGCGGCGGTGGAAGTCCCGATGATCTCCGTTATTGAATTCATAGCGGTATACTTCTTGGCCGTTTTCGTCGGTCGTGACGCGGACGGTGAAAGAGGTGTATTCGCCGTCGATATAGGCGGTTACGTGCATGATGCGTGTATTGCCGCGGGATTCTTCTTCAAATTGGAAAACGTCCGTTTTGCCGTCCTTGCGCACGGTCATTTTGACTTCCCGCTCACCGCGTTCCTCCTCCAGTTCCAAGGTCGTCTGTTCGGTGGAACCGTTCATGCGCACGGTGTAAACCAGTTCCTGTTCGGATTCGCCGTGCTCGCTTTCGGTTTCCTGTTCGAGGCGGATATAATCCCCGTTGCCAAGGTCTGCGCGGAACCAGGTTTCGTTTTCGGTTTCTTCCTCGCCGTGTTCCGTTTCGCTTTCGGTGCTCTTTTTGCCTTCCACGGCATATTCCGTCTCGTCCACGATCAGAATGCCCGTGATGCGGTATTCCTCTTCCCGTTCGTCGCCGTCGGTTTTGTCGGCGATCAATTCTTCGTTATAATATACGGTATAGGAAGTCTTTTCGCCCGCAATATCGGTGTAGGATACGACGTTTTTCCACGTGTATTCCGTGCGGTCGGATACGACGGTTTCGGTCGATATGCTGCTTTCGCCGAGCAGGCTTTCGGCCAATTCGATGTACTTGTTCACAGTCACCAGATCTTCGTCCTCGATATTCGTGCCTGCATTGCCCGTCGTGTCGGAGCTTTCGCCGCCTGTGTTGTCTGAACCGACGTTGTCGGTTGCGCCCGAGCCGACGGAACTGGTGGAGTCCGAGCCGCTGCCGCTTGCGTCATTGCCGGAAGAAGTATCGGGGAGGGAAGGCGTTTCGTTTGTCGAAGAATCGTCCATTGCGTCGATGATGCCGCCGATGGAAGCGGCGCTGTAGGCATAGAATCCTTCCTTTGTGTTCAACAGTTCGGTTGCCGAACTGCCGGAGTTTCCGGGCTCGGGGGCGCATGCCGCCAGACCGATGCACAGCGTGCCTGCCAAAACTAAACTTGCCAATAATTTTTTCATGATAGATCCTCCTTATCGGATAAAAATTTTTCTTTCCGCCCCATGCGGGCGGCGGGGAGTTTTTGTGTTATTGTTTTGTTCGAACACCTATATAACCGCCGCCGCGCAGAATTTGTTGGTGAAAAAATAAAAAAATCAAAAAAATTTTTTGTTTGTGCGGAAAACAAAAGAAGTATCCCCGTTTTTTGTCCCTTTTATGCCGTAGCGGCATAAGCGAGGGCGGGGCTGAAGAACGCCGCGCGGCCGCGCTGTTGCGCTGTTGTGCTGTTGTGTTGTCGAGTTTTTTGGGCTTATTCTGTCCGTTCGCGCCCTTGGATCCGCGGCGCCAAGGGCTCGAACGGACAGACGTATGGCGGCGGGGGGATAAAATCAAAATAATTCCGTAAAAATTAAAAAGGGCGCCAACGCAAAGGGAACTCGATCGAAAAAAACGAAAAAGACGGGCCGATTTTTTCGACCCGTCTTTTTTATCCTGTTGTTTGTGTTCGGTTCGCACGCCGTCTGCATGCCGTCGGGCGTTGTTCTGTTTGCGCGCGGTTCGCGCCGTCGGAATGCCTTTGGGACGGTCAATCTCCGCGGTCTCCGCGGTTTCCGCGTCGATCGTCTTCTTCGTCCTCATCGTCGTCCTCGTCATCGTCGAAATCGGGACGGTCAAAGTCGAATTGCTGATCGTCGAGGGTATAGACATAGGAAGTGTTTCCGCTTGTATCGGTCACGATTTCGACGGTAAAAGATACGTCTTTCCCGCCGATCCTGCCTTGGGCGGTAAAGCGCAAGTTGCCGTTTTCCGAGCGGTTTCGTAAGGTCAGAACGTCTTCTTCTCCGTCCCGTCGGACGGTCATCTTGAGTTCCGTTTCGCCGTCTTCCTGTTCGTATTCCAGCTCGACCGATTCCGTTTCTTTGCCGTTTTCGGTGACGGTATAGATGAATTTCTGTTCGGTTTCACTTCCTTCGGTTTCGTATTCTCTGTGAACGCGGAGGGTTGAATTCGGCCCCGTTACGGCGGTAAAAGACATTTCGCTTTCGCTCTCGTCCTCTTCGATTTCGATCTCCTGTTCGCCTTTGACGGCATATTGCATGCCTTCCACGACCAGGACGCCTTCGAGGGCGTACTCCTCTTCGCTTTCGCCGTCTTCCGAATCGGAAGAAAGCATGATTTTATTGTAATACATATAATACGTGACGGCTCCGCCCGTCAGCTCGGTGTAGGAAACTTTCATCCCGTAGGCGTATTCGTTCTCCAGTGCCGCGGGGACGCTCGTATCGGCATGGGCGATCTTTCCGTCGCTGAGAAGCTCTTCCGCAAGGGGCATATAGCGGTTAAGTGTCTCAATCTGTTCTTCCGTCAGCCCGCTTTCCTCTTGGTTGCCGTATGCTGCGCGCGGCTGTGCGGAAAGAGCGGAATGGCCGAGTGCTTGCGCGGAGAGAGGAGCGGCGGCATAGGCGGTTGCGGCGGACGTTCCCGAGGAACGCAGGAGCGTCCCGACAGACGCCGCGCCATAAGCATAGAAGTCGTCCGTGGTCTTGATTTCGGAAAATTTATCGGCCGTTCCGCCCGGCTTCGGCAGGGGTGTATTTTTGGGCAGGAGGGAGAACACGACGGCGACGATGAGCAGCACCGCAACGGCGGCGAAAGCGATTACGGCGGGCAACGGAAGATGTCTCTGTCCGTTGCGGGTTGCGCCGGTTCGGCGTCCCGCGCCCGCCGCGGCGGGCGCGGGGGCATAGGCAAAATCTCTTTCGGCTTCTTTTTCTTCGGCGGGCAGATCGACGATCCCCAGATCGCGCTTGATCCGTTTGCGCGTCTCCTCGGCGGGCAATACGGCGGCCGATTGTTCTTTCAATAATTTTTCCAGATCGCTCTTTTTCATATTCCCGCCTCCTTGTTTTCTTTTTCCAGATGTTTTTTCAATTTTTTCAATGCTTCGTTGTTTTTCCATGTCACCGTGCCGATCGGCAGGGAGAGCATATCGGCGACTTCCCGCCGTTTGTATCCCGATATCTGACAGAGCATCAAAATCTCGTATTCTTCTTCGGAAAGAATCTTTTGCGCCAGCGAGAACAGCCAGGGCAGTTCGGGCTCCTTGGCGGAAAAACGGTATTCTTCCTCCTGAAAATCCGTCTGTACTTCCCGTTTTTTCTTTTCGAGGAAATTCAGGGCAAGATTTTTCCCGATGCGGGAAAGCCAGGCGATAAAATCGGTGTCTTCGCGATAGGAATCCAAATGTTCCATGGCGCGCAGATAAGCGTCGTGCAAAATGTCTTCGGCATACATCTTGTCGCGCACGACGTAGAGAATACGGAAATATACGGCCTTATAAGTCATGTCATAGATGGCGTCGAAAGCCCGCTTGTCTCCCGTTTTATATTCTCTGATTTTTTGTTCGAGCAGTTTCTTTTTCATACTCTTCCCATATGTATAACAATCAAAGCGGCAGTTTTGTTGGAAAAGAAAAAAATTTTTTTCAAATCTGACGGTTCATTCCTTTGCCTGCGCGTCTTGCCTGTATTGCAATATGTTGCGTCTTCATCTTGCAACATATTGCAGTTATAAATCTATGTATAGTTTTTCTCCTCGGCAGGGGACGACGACGTGTGTGAATCCGATTCCTTTGAGGATTTCTGCGGCCGCCTTTCTGCCCGCCGCGAGGCGTGCGACGCCATGCGCGTCCGAAGCGACGGAGACGTCCCGTCCGCCAAGTTCATAATATCTTTGCACCAAAGAGGGATAGGGCAAAAAGGGCGCGTCGGTCCCCGATGCGGAAGTGTTCACTTCCAGAATTTTTCCGCGCGCGATGATCGTGCGGAAGATGTCGTCGAAGAGAGGGGCGAGCGCCGCGTCGTCCATGGTTTTGTCGGAGTAGGGAGCGTATCTTGCGGGATAACAGAGGTGCCCCACGATGTCGTAAGGGTATGCCGCGTCCAGACTGTCGCGCACCAGCGAAAGATAGTGCGTGTACGCCTGTATTTTATCCTTTCCGTCGAAGGGCGTGCGGTAATAATAGTCTTGCTTACCGTCGGTATGGACGCTGTTGACGACGAAATCGGGGCGGTATTGCCCGATCAGATGCCGGTAGAGCGGCGCGGCTGCGGGATTGCGCGTGAACCCGAGCTCCGCGCCCGCCAAAATGTGTACCCCTTTTTCTTCCGCTTGCAATTTGCGCGCGGCGGAAAAATATTTTTCGGGGTCGGTGAAGGCGGCCGCGCCCTCGCCGAAGGGGATCCCGTCGGTCAGATAGTCATAGTCGAAATGTTCGCTGATGCCCCACCAAACAAGCCCCAGCTCTTTGGCACGGGCGAGCATCTGAAAAATGTCGCTCTGCCCGTCGGGGGAAAAGGTTGTGTGGGTGTGTACGTCCGTTAAAATACTCATGGACACAGTATATCCCAAAACGCGCCGTTTGTCAAGACGCGCGGCGGCAAATGCCTCCGCGCATGTAGCGCGAAAGGATGGCCGGTATCCGCAAAGGTGGTTAATTTTTATATGTAAAAAGAAAAAAGATCTTGAAAAAATGTAAAATATGCTTTATAATGAATGTGTAATGAAATGTGAGACTCAGTCAAATGGCTGAAGGGACAAGCGGCAGGAGAAAAGATCGATCCGGTCTCCGAGCGGCGGGATCAGTTTTTATATATGACGGAGGTGAAGGGAAGCATGCGGACGAACAATCGGGGCAATCCGTCCCGCGCCCCCGAGCATTTTGTTTCTCGGGAGTTTCAGCAATACAGCGAGATCAATGTCATAGAAGAAAATTTTGAGGAGCAGGAAAAGTTCCTTTCGAAAGAAAAGGTCGCGGTGGAGGAGCTCAATGCGCAATCGGGCGGGACTTCGTCGTCGCGGGGGTCGTCGCGGGCTTTGGCCAAAGAAAAGCGTGCGCGGTTGCGCCGCGTCGGCGGATTGTTGCCCGCCGTCGTCGGGACGGCGGGGGTCGTCGTGGTGACGATGGCCGCCGTTGCCCTCGCGCTCATTCAGATTGTCATTCTTTCCGTTGCGGTGTCCTCTCAGGCCATAACCGTGCGATTGCGGTTGAGTAATGTCGGGGATACCGCGCTCACGGCGGTCCTGTCCGACGGAATACAGACGCTGTCCGTTCCCGTGGATACGGCGCAGGAAGAATGTAAAGTGCTTTTCGACCGATTGACGCCCGACACGCAATATGTTTTTTCGGTGGAAAACGCAAAGACGGGCGAGCGGTATCTGAGCGAAAATATACGGACCGCGCCCTTTGAAAATCAGCTTCTGATCGCGGAGGAAGGCGTTTCTTCGGATGCCATCTTTCTGCAATTTTACGAGAGCGTACCCGCCGCCGAGGTGGAGATCTTTTTGAACGGGCAAAAGGTCGAAGAGACGGAAGGTTCGGCCTATCCCAATCTGATGTTCGGCGAATTGGAGGCGGACACGCCGTATACCATAGAAGTGTTCCGTACGGCAACGGGCGAGAAATTGTTCAGCCGCACAATGTACACGGCCATTCAGTGCGCTACCGGGGAACCGTTCTGCGATCGAAACGAAATAACAGTCACGGCGCAACTGGAAAATTCCAACGGACGGGCGGTGTACGGCGAACTGTTCTGCAACGACGTGTTGGTGGCAAGGGTGGATACCACAGAGGACGGGGAAGTGGCCTTTTCCTATGAAAATCTGACCGCCGACACCGTCTATTGGCTGTATCTGATCGAGGAGATCGACGGGCGGGAATATGAGCTCTACCGTCAGGAACTGCGGACGGACAGTTATCTGATATTCTCGACTTTTTTAGAGGTGAGCGACGGTCAGCCGATTCTGGTTGCCGAGCGGCGGGACGAGCCCGAGCGCTTTACCTTTTCGCTGCCCGACGGAACGACGGCGGAAGAAATTACCTTTTTGTGCGTTTCCGAACACGGCCTGACGCTGCCCGTGGAGATCGACGCGGAAACGAGGACGGGCTCCTTGCACACCCAATACATCGCCGACGACGAATATTACTATCTGTATATGTATGCGGGCGGAGACGCCGAAACGGGCACGCTCCTTGAAACGAGGCGGATACATACCGATTTCGGCGCGACCGACTTTGCCCGTCCGCAGTTTGACGTGCGTATGGGAGAAGAGGACTGGACGGACGATTCGGGCAATCAGCGGCATGACTCGGTATTGACGGTGCAGTATTTGCAGGGGCATCTGTTCCCCGGTTTGGACGGCGTTGCGGCGTATGAAATAGAACTTTATAACGCGGAGACGGGGGAGGTCGACTGGACCATGTTCACGGAATCGTTTGACGAAGTGTCCGCCCAAAAGCTCAACCTGATGTACATTGTTCCGAACGGCCGTTACAGCGTGCGCCTGGTCGCGTTGTTGTACGGACAACGGTACGTCATTTTCTCGCAGGACATCGTCGTGGAATAAGCGGGAGTGCGATAACCCCATAACCCGATCGCCCGATCGTTCGATTGTCCGTTGACGAGATTAACCGATCGTGCGGTGGCGGTGAATCGTTTTTCCCGAATGCCGATATAGGAAGAACAGAGTCGAAAGCAAAAACGAATAAAGAATAAAAATAAAGAGGGGAATGTTTATGCAAACAGAAAAAAAAGTGGAAAAAACGACAAAAAAAGAGCGGGACGTACCGTCTTTGGTCTTAAAAATTGTCTTTTTGGTGGTTGCGGTACTCTACATCGCCCTGCTCATTTTCGGCCGCTGGATCTTTGCGGCGGATAATGTTTTCTATGTCGGGCTGAACATATTCATACAGGCCGAAGCGCCCAACATATGGTTGCGTTCGTTGGGATACATCATATTCCTCTCCGCACTGTCCTATGTCGTGCGGCTGGGGCTTAAGCAGTGTACCCGCTTTCTCAAGCGCGGCAAGGCGCTTTTGGACCTGCTGTGCAGCTTCATCAAGTACATAGCGGTCATCGCCATGATTTTCGCCGTGCTGAGCGTCTGGGGCGTGGATACGGCGGCGCTTATCGCCGGCATCGGGATTCTGAGCCTGATCGTCGGTCTCGGCGCGCAACCGCTCATCGAGGACATCATCGCGGGGCTGTTCATCGTGTTTGAAGGGATATATGACGTCGGGGACATCATTGTCGTCGACAATTTCCGCGGCACGGTCAAGGAGATCGGCATCCGCACCACGCAGATCGAGGACGCGGGCGGGGACATCAAGGTCATCAACAATTCCGACATCCGCACGCTCGTCAACATGACCAGTCAGCTTTCGCTTGCCATTTGCGACGTGGACATAGAATACGACGAATCCCTCGAACGGGTCGAACTGATCATCAAAGAAAATCTTACGGCCATACGCGAGAAAATCCCCGACATCGCGGAGGGACCGTTCTATCTTGGCGTGGCGGCCTTGGGCGCGTCGGGCGTAACCTTGCGATTCACCGCCAATTGCCGCGAATCGGAGAAGTTTCAGGTCCAACGTGATCTCAATCGTCAGATCAAATTGCTGTTTGACCGTCACGGCATCAACATTCCGTTCACGCAGATCGTCGTGCATGCGCCGGCGCCCGCATCGGTTGCGACGGCAACGACCGCGGCGCCCATGCCCGCGAATAAGACCCATGAGGCGGCCCGCCGCGCCGCCGATGAATTCGTCGATGAGCAGCGCGAACTGACCCGCGGCATGAGCGTCGGGGACGAACAGAATCTTTGACGGGAGCGGCGGCAATCGCCGCCGTCGGACGCGCCCGTTTCGAGACAGACGAACCTGCTTCGAAACGGGCGCGCGTCTGTTTTTTCGGGCGTCTTTTGCATTCGGTTGACTTTTGTTTCGGTTGCATTTATAATGAAGTCGTATGAAAAAAGTATTTTCCTATCTGAGCGGGTACAAAAAAGAATCGGTGCTGGCCCCTCTCTTCAAATTGTTGGAGGCGTGCTTCGAGCTGGCGGTGCCGCTCGTGGTCGCGTCCATCGTGGACAGGGGCATCGGTCAGGGCGATCAGGGCTACATCGTCGGCATGTTTTTCGTGCTCATCGCGCTCGGCGCGGTCGGGCTGGCGGCGTCGATCACGGCGCAGTATTTTGCCGCCAAGGCGGCAGTGGGGTATTCCTGCCGCCTCCGCCGTTCTCTGTTCGAAAAAATGCAGTCTTTGAGCTTTGCCGAGATCGACTCCCTCGGCTCTGCCACGATGATCGCGCGCATGACCGTGGACGTCAACCAGGTGCAGACGGGCGTCAACATGACGTTGCGTCTTTTGCTTCGTTCGCCCTTCATCGTGTTCGGCGCAATGATCATGGCGTTCACCGTGGACTGGCAGGCGGGCGTCGTGTTTGCGATCGTCATTCCCGTCCTCGCCGCCGTCGTTGCGCTGATCATGGGCGTCACCATACCCATGTATAAAAAGACCCAGGCAAGACAGGACGGCCTGCTCCTTTCGGTGCGCGAAAACCTCACGGGCGTGCGGGTGTTGCGCGCCTTCTGTAAGGAAGAAGAGGAGATCGCGCTCTTTGACCGCAAGAACGCCGCGCTGAAAAAGAGTCAGAACATCGTCGGGGCGATTTCCTCGCTGATGAACCCGCTGACTTATGCCATCGTGAATGCGGGGATCATCGCGCTCTTGTATGTCGGTGCCATCCGCGTCGACGCGGGCGCGCTGACGCAGGGCGAAGTGCTCGCGCTGTACAACTATATGTCCCAAATCCTCGTCGAGCTCATCAAGCTCGCCAACCTGATCATCACGGTGACAAAATCTCTCGCGTGCGCCCGCCGCATCGAGCGGGTCTTCGAGCTGAACAAGCCCTTACAGCGCATCGCGGATGCGACCGTATACACTTCCAACGCGGTCGATTTTGAAAACGTCGCCCTCTCCTACAACGGCGGCGGCAATGCGCTCGAAGGCATCTCCTTTTCGGTAAAAAAAGGGGAGACGGTGGGGGTGATCGGCGGCACGGGCTCGGGCAAGAGTTCGCTCGTCAACCTCATCGGACATTTCTATGACGCCACCGCGGGGCGCGTGCTCGTGGACGGCGTGGACGTCAAGGCACAGGATCCCGAAGCGTTAAGGGAAAGGGTGGGCATGGTACTGCAAAAGGCCGTCCTCTTCAAGGGCACCATCCGCGAAAACCTGCTTTGGGGCAATGAAAACGCCACGGACGAAGAGCTCATGCGCGCCGTTGCGATCGCGCAGGCGGCGGACGTCGTCGCCGCCAAGGGCGGACTGGACGGAATGATCGAGCAGAACGGAAGAAACCTTTCGGGCGGACAGAGACAGCGCCTTTCCATCGCGCGCGCTTTGGTCAAAAACCCCGAAATTCTCGTGCTGGACGACAGTGCGTCCGCACTCGACTATGCGACCGATGCCGCGTTGCGTCATGCCATCGCCGCACTGCCCGACAGACCCACCACGTTCATCGTGTCCCAGCGGACTTCCTCTCTGCAACACGCCGACAAGATCGTCGTGCTCGACGAAGGCAAGGCCGTCGGCATCGGCACGCACGAGGAACTTCTCGAGTACTGCGAAGTTTATCGCGAGATTTACGAGTCTCAGTTCAAGGAGGCGGCCCATGCCTGAAAAAAAAGGTAAAAAGACGCCTGCGGCGAAAAAGGTAAAAAAGGGCACCATGTCGAGGATCATGCGCTACATTCTGCGCTATTGGTATTACCTCGTCGCGACCGTTCTTCTCGCGGCGGTCACCGTCGCCCTGACGCTGTATGTTCCCATTCTGGTGGGGGACGCCGTGGATTGCATCGTGGGCGCGGGGGAAGTGGATTTTGCTTCCCTCACAAAGATTTTGGGCACCATTGCCCTGTGCGTGGGCGGGACGTTTCTTTCCCAATGGCTGATGAGCCTTTCCAACAACCGCATCACCTATAACGTCGTGCGCGACATCCGCGCGCAGGCCATACGAAAAATACAGGCGTTGCCCCTCTCGTACATCGACAACCGTCCGTACGGCGAGGTCGTGAACAATGTGGTTTCGGACGTGGAACAGTTTGCCGACGGACTCCTGCTCGGCTTTACGCAATTGTTCACGGGGGTCGCTACCATTCTCGGCACGCTGATCATGATGTTCCTGCTGCATTGGCAGTTGGCGCTCGTCGTGTTGTGCATTACCCCTCTTTCCATATTCATGGCGAAATTTATTTCAAGCCGCACCTATTCCATGTTCCGCGCGCAATCGGAAGTACGCGGGGAACAGACGGCGTTCATCGACGAGATGCTGGGCGCGCTTCCCACCGTGCAGGCCTATGCGCACGAAGACGAAAACCTGGAAAAATTCGACGAAATCAACGGTCATCTTTCCAAAGCCTCGCTGAGCGCGATTTTTTACTCCTCCCTCACCAATCCCGGCACGCGCTTCATCAACGCCGTCGTATATGCCCTGCTCGCGCTGTTCGGCGCGTTCACGGTCATTTCCACGGGGGGCATTTTCTCCGTGGGCACGCTGACCAAATTTCTGGCCTATTCCACGCAGTATACCAAACCCTTCAACGAGATCACCGAAGTCATCACCGAGTTTCAGAACGCCCTTGCGTGCGCGTCCCGCGTCTTTGAGCTTCTCTCCGAGACGGAACAGGCGAGCGATGCGGACAACGCCGATCTCGGCCATGCCGAGGGGAACATCTCTTTAAAGGACGTCAGTTTTTCCTATTCTCCCGACCGCAAACTCATCGAGGGGCTCAATTTGGAAGTCGTCAGGGGCAAGCGCGTGGCCATCGTCGGCCCGACGGGTTGCGGCAAGACGACGCTCATCAACCTGCTGATGCGGTTCTATGACGTCTGCGGCGGCGCGATCTGCGTCGAAGGGCAGGACGTGCGCGACGTCACCCGCCATTCCCTCCGCAGGAATTACGGCATGGTGTTGCAGGAAACGTGGCTCAAGAGCGGCACGATCCGCGAAAATCTGTGTATGGGCATGCCCGACGCGACGGAAGAACAGATGGTCGCCGCGGCAAAAGCGTCTAAGGCGCACGGATTCATCAGCCGTCTGCCGCAAGGGTACGACACTTTCATCGGCGAGGACGGCGGTTCGCTCTCGCAGGGACAGAAACAGCTCCTGTGCATTGCGCGCATCATGTTGCTGTTGCCGCCCATGCTCATCCTCGACGAGGCGACTTCCTCGATCGATACGCGCACCGAGCTGAAAATTCAGGACGCCTTTGCGGCGCTGATGGAGGGCAGGACAAGTTTCATCGTCGCGCACCGTCTGTCGACCATTCAGAATGCCGACATCATTCTGGTGATGAGGAGCGGCTCCATCGTCGAGCAGGGCACGCACGAAGAACTCCTGAAGGCCAAGGGCTTCTATGCCGAGCTCTACAACAGTCAGTTCCGCTGACGAAAGGCGGAGAGGTAGCCAAACCGTCTGACGGTCTGGCGAAAAGAATGAAAAAAGCCATATTTTTGCGCCGCGGGTGCGGCGCGAAAAAGAACGGGAGGAAAAGCATATGACCGAAGTGGTGGCGGCATTGATCGCCGAACGGGGAAAAATTCTCATCTGCCGCCGCCCGCCCGACAAGGCGCGCGGCGGGCTTTGGGAGTTTGTCGGGGGCAAGACGGAGCCGGGCGAGAGTCCCGAAGCGGCGCTTGGGCGCGAGTGCTGCGAAGAGCTCGGCGTCGAGATTTCGGTCGGCGCGCCCTTTGCCGAAGTGACCCACGCCTATGAGGACATCACCGTTCATCTCACACTCTTTCGGGCAAAGATCGCCAAGGGCGCGCCGCGGTTGCTGGAGCATACGCAGTTGCGCTGGATAACGCCCGCGGAAGTCGGCGATTATGAATTTTGTCCCGCCGACGAGGAGATTCTTGCAAAAATAAAGGCGGCGGATGTCGCGCTTTTTGATTGAATAAACGCATGAAAAACGCACGAAAGAGGTAAGGCATGTTTGAAAAGAAAAGCATAGAGGAGAAACTGTTTTACGAACGCGCGGCGGAAAGAGCGGGTTGCCGTTTCATTGCGGGCGTGGACGAGGTGGGCAGGGGGCCTCTGGCGGGGCCCGTCGTGGCGGCCGCGGTCATTCTGCCGCTGGAAGAAGGCACGCTCATCGAGGGGATCGACGACAGCAAGAAACTCTCCGCGGCCAGACGCGAACGGCTTGCCGAACTCATCAAAGAACGCGCCGTTGCCTATTCGATCGCGCGCGTGGAGGCCGATGTCATCGACGGGATCAACATCCTGCAGGCCACTCGCCTGTGCATGAAAAATGCGCTTGCGGGACTGTCCGTCAACGCTGACATGGTGCTCACGGACGGCAACATGACGCTCGACATTGCCGCGCCGCAGAAATCGGTTGTGCACGGCGACGCGCTCTCCTATTCCATCGGTGCGGCGAGCATCCTCGCCAAGGTGTACAGGGACGCGCTCATGGACGAATACGCAAAAGAGTTTCCGCAGTATGCCTTCGAAAAGAACAAGGGGTACGGCACGGCGGCACACATCGCCGCCATTCGGGAGTACGGGTTATGCGCCATTCACCGCAGAAGTTTTACAAAAAAATTTTAGGCGCCGCGGGGGAGCGCCGCGCGGCGGCGTTCCTCAAAAAGCAGGGCTGCAAGATATTGAAGCGCAACTATCGCACGCCCTTCGGAGAAGTGGACATCGTGGCGCGGGACGGGGCGGACATCGTGTTTGCCGAGGTCAAGACGCGTACAAGCGACGCATTCGACGTGCCTGCGGCGGCGGTGGACGCGCGCAAGCAGAGGCGGTATATCGATGCCGCGCGGTATTTTCTGTCCGCCCTGGGCGAGGAGTGCAATCTCCGTTTCGACGTGCTGGAAGTCACGCCCGACGGGGTGGAATGGCTGAAAAATGCCTTTGAATGCTGAAAAAAGTACGAAATATGCCCTGAAAACGGTTGCAAAAAGGGAAAAAATATACTATAATGGATTTCGACTTCGGATATTCCACTGCCTTTTTCGGGCGGGCGCAAGAGGCGTTCGCAGCGGGTTATGAATATTGCGTAATAATGGAGGTATGAGTCAAAATGAAAGGATTGATTGAAGCCATCGAGGCCGAGAGCGTCAAGTCGGAAGTGCCTGCTTTCAACGTCGGCGATACCGTATCCGTCGGATACAAGATCATCGAAGGCGACAAGGAGAGAGTTCAGAACTTCGACGGCGTTGTCATTGCCAAGAAGAAGAACGGTTTCCGCTCCACCTTTACCGTCAGACACATGTCTTACGGCGTGGGCGTGGAGAGAACCTTCCCGCTCCATTCCCCCCGCATCGCGGACATCAAAGTCATCCGCAAGGGCAAGGTAAGAAGAGCGAAACTTTACTATCTGCGCGGTCTGACGGGCAAAGCCGCCAAGGTCAAAGAGGTAAAGTAAGGGGTCTTCTTTGCAAAAAGAGAGAACAAAACACAAAAGAACGGTCGGCCGAAAGTCAACGGCGGGCCGTTTTTTTGGATTATTTTTACTTTTTTTCGCCCGTAAAAAAATTTTTTAACGCTTGTCGGGCATAAATCCGTTTACTTTTTTGCCGTATTCATGTACAATGACAATTGTGCGCGGATTTTTTCCGCCGCCCCCGTCCCGCCGTCGGGATGGGGAATTGCAATGCGCCCGAAAAAAGGGGGATTTTTATGATGCAGAAGAATACACGATATATAATAGGAAAAGAGAAGCTCTCTTGGCGGGACCGTTTGTCTTCGCTTTCGGTGTTCTCCCGGATTTTTATCGTCCTTTGCGCCGTCTTGCTCGTATTCGGGCTCTGCACGCTGGGCGCGCTGAACGGAACGGGCAAGAGCGTATCGGTTGCGCCCGCCAACGGGGACATTCAGCTCGCTTACAGCCTGTCCTATGAAAAGGATCAGTCTCTCGCCGCGGTCTATGTCAATGTAGGAGCCGTTTACGGCGAAACGGGTGCGGAGAGAACGGGCGAGACTTTGCAACTGCGCGCGCGCTATTATAACGGTGTGAACTGGAACAACGCGTTCGGCTCGACCGTGTACGTGGCCGATATCTATGCCACGGCTTCCTCGTCCTCCTATAAGAGCAACGCCAATTATAACTGGATCGCCCTGGCGGAGAATAAGAATCTCACTGAAGAGCTGTTGCGCATCAGCGTGCTCTCGTCGGGCTGTGCGGGCGTCATCAACGAAGTGGCGTTCATCGATGCGGAGGGCAAACCGATCGCCGCGAGCGTTGCAGACGCATATTGTGACGGTGTGACCCGTGAAGAGGTCTTGCGCACGCTCGACGCGCAGGGATCTTTCAATGCGTCGCCTTCCTATCGCTATAATTTTTCATACGCCGAAGAATACATCCTGCACTCCGTCAACGGCATCGAGCTGGGCGGAGAGGGGAACACGCAGAACGTATACACCATGTCCACCGACTATAACGCCTTCGGCATCCTGATCTATACGATCTCGACCTGGATTTTCGGCAAGTCCACGTTCGGTCTGCGCCTGCCGTCCTTTCTGGCGGCGTTCGGACTGTTCATTCTTGCCTTTGCCTTGGGCCGCAAGCTGTTGCACGACGACCGTTGGGGCTTGGCGTTCGCCGTCTTGTTCCTGCTCGGCGGCGGACTGTTCGGACTCGGCATGAGCGGCACGCCGCTGGCGGTCGGGCTGTTCTTTGCCGTGCTCGGCATCTATTTTATGTATTCCTTTTTTGCCGACGGCATCAAGGGCGACCGTTTCGCGGTCGGCGCATTGCCCGTGCTCTGGTCGGGGCTCGCCTCGGCGGCGGCGTTTGCCGTCAGCACCATGACGGGTTTTGTCTGTCTGGTGTCGTTGCTCCTCTTTGTCGGCGGGCTTTTGCGGCTGTATGCGCACCGTTCCTATCTTGTCGCCAAGGCCGAACGGACATTCGATTCGGCTCCGACGGTCACGGAGCGGCCGCATATGTCCGACGCCGTTGCGGCGGTCTCGTCCGATGCGGTTGACGCGACGGACGCGGCGCCTGCGCAAAGAAGCCGTTCTTCCGCCGCAAAGGACGATGCGGAGAACGAAGGGGACAGCCCTTTGGACGGAGAGATCGCCCGCATCGACAGGGAATATTTTGCGAAATTGCGCGTTTCCGTCGGGTGGTTCGGTTGCGGCATCGCGTTTGCTCTGCTTTTGGTCGTGCTTGCGGCCATCCCCGCCTATTCTTCCTTTGTTCGTTTTTACGGCGGCGGTTCCTTCTTCACGACGATCGGAAAGGGGATCGCGCAGTGTCTTGTGTTGAGCGACGTCACGCCCCTGTCGGCGGCGGGCGCCTTTACGCCTTGGAGCTGGTTTATCTCTTTCCGTGCCGCGCTCGTATACGGCTCGGCGGACGGCGGGGCGGCGGCGTACGCCCTCACCAATTTCGTGGCGGCCTATGCGGCGGCCGCGGCCTTTGTGCTGTGCTCGGTCTATCTGCTGATCGGTGCGCGCACCCGTCGCGAAGAAAAAGGGTATAAAAGAATTTTGCGCGCATACGTCGGCCTCGTTGTCGGCATGGCGGCGACGCTGTTGCCGTGGCTCTTTTCTCCGCTCGCCTCGGCGGCGCAGAGTTATCCGTTCTGTTTCTTCTATTTCTCCTTCATCGTGCTCGCGCTGTACATTCTTGCGAACGGAAAGGGGAAGGGGAAAGCTCTGCACGCGGACGGGAAGAGCGGCAAAGGCGCGAAAGCGGACGGGCGCCGCTTTGCGTGGCTTTTGAGCGTCCCGGGCTTTGCGGGCACCGTGCTCTTTGTGCTGCTGTTGATTGTCTTTGTTCTGGGCATGCCCGCCGTCTTCGGCTGGAGCATCGGCGCGGATGCGGCGGCGCGGATGTTCGGTTGGCTGCCGCCCGTCGCACTCCTTCCCGCGGCATAAAGATCCTGTAAAAATCCGCCCGCGCGGCGGCTTTTTGCTTTTTCGTCCCGCGGCAGGCGCGGGCATTCCCACAACGGTTAAAGTCGGGAAACGGCGCTGAAAATCGGGATACATTGATACGAATATACAATGATAAAGCCATAAAAAGAGAGAAAATACGGAGGGAAAAACATGATTGCGAGTATATCCTCGTTCGCACTCAACGGGTTGGACGGCGTGCCCGTCACCGTCGAAGCGGACGTCAACAAGGGCTTGCCTTCCTATGAGCTGGTGGGGCTGCCCGATGCCGCCGTCAAGGAATCGCGCGAACGCGTCCGTTCGGCCATCAAGAACAGCGGTTATTCCTTTCCCGTACACAAAGTGACTGTCAATCTCGCGCCCGCCGAGCTGAAAAAGGAGGGCACGGCGTTTGACCTTGCGGTGGCGCTCTGTCTTTTGAAAGCGTCCGAACAGTTGGTGACGCGGGACACGGACGGATATGTCTTTCTGGGCGAACTGGGCCTGAACGGCGATCTGCGCCCCGTCAACGGCATCCTGCCCATGCTCATTTCGGCACGGGACAAGGGCTATGTGCGGTTTGTCGTGCCCGACGGGAACGCGCGGGAGGCGCAATACATCGCGGGCGTCGAAGTGTTCGCGGCAAAAAATTTGCGTGAAACTGTGGAACACATTACAGGCGAGAAACCGTTGGTTCCCGTCCCCGTCCGTTCCTTTGCCGCGGCGCGGCATGAGGAGACGGAGGACCCGTACGATCTCAAATACGTGCGCGGTCAGGCCATGGCGCGCCGCGCGCTTGAAGTGGCAGTCAGCGGCGGGCATAACCTGCTGTTGGTCGGGCCGCCCGGCACGGGCAAGACCATGCTGGCGCGCGCCATTCCCTCCGTCATGCCCGATCTCACATTTGACGAGGCGTTGGAGATCACAAAAATTCATTCGGTGGCGGGGGACGTGGGGACCGAAGGCATTCTCACGCGTCGCCCTTTCCGCACGCCCCATCACACGGCGACGACCGCATCCATGTGCGGCGGCGGGTCGCACGGCGTGCGGCCGGGCGAAATCAGCCTCGCGCACGGCGGCGTACTCTTTCTGGACGAATTGCCCGAGTACAAGCGCGCCACGCTCGAAGCGCTCCGCCAGCCCCTCGAGGACGGCGTGATCACCGTTTCGCGTGCCACGGGAAGCGTTACCTATCCCGCGTCTTTCATGCTCTGTGCGGGAATGAATCCCTGTCCGTGCGGAAATCTCGGCTCCAAGGATAAACCCTGCACCTGCACGCCCGCGCAGATCCGCCGCTATCGCGGCCGTATTTCGGGCCCGTTGCTCGATCGCATCGATCTGCAGGTGGAAGTGGACGGCGTGGGGTATGACGATCTGACGTCCGATCGGGAAGAAGAGAGCAGCGCCGTCGTGCGTGAACGCGTCAACCATGCCCGAAAAATTCAGCGGGAACGCTTCCGCGGCACGTCAGTGCGCACCAACAGCGAAATGCGCGAGGCGGAGATACGGAAATTCTGCCGCCTCAGTGCGGAATGCGACGGAATTTTGCGCGCGGCGTTCGAAAAGTTCTCCCTTTCGGCGCGGGCGCGCGCCCGCATCATCAAAGTGGCACGCACGATTGCAGACCTCGCTTACAGCGAAGAAATCGCTCCCGCACACATCTGTGAAGCCATTTCTTACAGAATGTACGATAAGAACGGTTCGTAAGGAGAAAAGATCGGGGAAATGCAGGAGAGAAAATATCTGTATACGGCAGAAGAAAAATTCATCATCTGGCTGGACGGGTTCGAATCGCTGACCTATCGGCAGAAATCGGGGATATTGTCCCTGTTTCCCTCCGCCGCGGACTTTGTCCGCGAAGATGGCGAGCGCCGCGCGCAACTTTTGCGGATTGTGCCCGAGGAAACCCTCCGCGGTATGCTCGACACGCTTAAAAAGGCGGAATATCTCCCGACGCTGTTATCAAATCTCGCTCAAAAGGGCATATTTTGCGTGACCATCCGTTCGGCGGACTATCCCGAATCCTTGCGCGCCATTCCCGCGCCGCCCCTTTTGCTCTATTGTCGGGGCGATCGGTCCCTGCTCAAAGGGGACAAATTCGCCGTTGTCGGTTCGCGCCGTACGCTTTCTTGGGCGCAGGCGCTCGCACAGTCGTTCGCCGCGGATCTTTCTTCTCACTTCACCGTGGTGACGGGCGTAGCGGAGGGCGGTGATATCGCCGCCGTCAAAGGCGCGCTTGCGGCCGCGAAGGAACGGGGAGAAGCGCGGTCGCGGCTGATATGCGTGCTTGCGCACGGCCTGGACCATGTCTATCCCGCGGCGCATGCCGACATCCTGCGCGAAGTTTCCGCCCGCGGTTTGGTCGTCACCGAACACCGTCCCGACGTATCGCCGCAAAAATTTCTCTTTCCCGTGCGTAACCGCATCATCGCTGGGCTTGTCCGCGGCGTGCTCGTCGTCAGCGGGGGATTGCGCAGCGGCACGTCCATCACGGCAAATTATGCTTTGGAATACGGCAGGGATGTCTTTGCCTTTCCATATAATCCCGGCATTCCGTCAGGTGCGGGGTGCAACGCCCTTCTCAAAAACGGCGCGGCGCCCGCAGATTGCCTGCAGGACATTCTCTCCTGGTACGGATTGGAGGAAAAACAAGCCGCCATGCCCGCATTGAATGAGGAAGAGAGAAAGGTGATGCGCGTCGTTTGCGAACGGGGCGAAACGCACATCGAGGACATTTTCCGCGATACGGGTATCCCCGTCTATCGTCTGAGCGGCATTCTTTCGGGTCTGGAAGTCAAGGGACTGGTCGCCCGTGCGGGCGGCAATCGTTATGCCGCCGTCGGTATATACTCCGACGACGCGGAAAGTAAAGAGCTTTTGCCCGATTAAGGGTAAAGGATCGGCGGTTTGCTTTGCGCGCATCTCCGCGCTCGGGCATATCGGCACACGGATGAGGAATAATATATCGGTAAATCGGCACAATCGGTAAATCAATATATTCGGTAAATCAGTCGCGCCAATCGTTTTTGTCGTTTTGTCGTTCGGTTGCGCGAGCAAGCAAAATAAAAATTTTCAAAGCAGGGTGAAAGATATGGATCTGATCATTGTGGAATCCCCCTCCAAAGCACAGACAATTTCCAAATATCTCAAAGGGCAATACAAAGTGGACGCGTCCAAGGGCCACATCCGCGACCTGCCCGAGCGTACGCTTGGCGTTTCGCTCAAAAATAATTTCGAGCCGAAATATGTTACCACTTCCGCGCAGGAAGCGGTCATCAAACGGTTGGCGGAGGAAGCCAAAAAAGCGGACAAAGTCTATCTTGCCACCGACCCCGACCGCGAGGGCGAGGCTATTTCCTGGCATTTGCAGACGGTACTGGGACTGGACGAAAATGCGCCCAACCGCATCGAATTCAATGAAATTTCCCCTTCTGCCGTCCGCCGCGCGCTCGAAAACCCGCGCGTCATCAACTACAACCTCGTGGACGCGCAACAGGCGCGCCGCGTGCTCGATCGCCTGGTGGGCTATAAACTTTCGCCCCTTCTGAACAATAAGATCCAGAGCGGACTTTCGGCGGGACGCGTACAGTCCGTCGTTCTGAAACTCGTCGTCGAACGCGAGCGGGAGATCGCCGCGTTCAAGCCCGAAGAATATTGGACGATCAACGCCGAAGTACAGGACGGAGAAAAGAAATTTTCTTCTTTCAAGGCGTCGCTGGAAAAGAAGAACGGCAAAAAATTCCGTCCCGCGAACAAGGAGCAGGCCGACGCCGTACTGGCGGCGGCAAATACCGCGCCCTTTACCGTGGGCGCGGTCAAAAAGAGCGTCACCAAATCGCACGCACCCGCACCGTTTACCACCAGCACCCTGCAACAGGATGCCTCCAACAAATTCGGCATGAGTTCGCCCGAAACCATGCTCGTCGCGCAGCATCTGTATGAGGGCGTGGATACCGCGGAAGGTCATACGGCGTTTGTCACTTATATCCGTACTGACTCCACCCGCGTTTCCGCCGAAGCGCAACAGCGCGCTCTCGCTTATATCCGCGAGCGGTTCGGCGAGGAGTACTGCCCCGCAAAGCCCAACTATTATGCCAGTAAGAAAGGGGCGCAGGACGCACACGAGGCCATCCGTCCCATCGATCTCAATATGACGCCCGATAAGGCGAAAAAACTGCTCGACAAGAAACACGCCAACGTCTATCGGCTCATTTACGACCGTTTCGTCGCCTCGCAGATGTCCGAGGCGCGCTACAACAGCATGCAGGTGGAAGTGCTCTGCGGGGAATACGGCTACAAAGCCGCGGGCAGAAGCCTGCTCTTCCCCGGGTTTACCGCTGTCTATCAGGAAACCCGCAAGGATGACAAAGAGGACGAGGACGGCGTTTCCTCCAAACTTCTGCCGCCCGTACAGGAGGGGGACGGGCTCGATCTCGTCAAGATCACGCCCGAACAGAAGTTCACCAAACCGCCTCAGCGATATACCGATGCCTCCCTCATCAAACTCATGGAAGAAAAGGGAATCGGCAGGCCTTCCACTTTCTCCACCATCGTATCGGTGCTCAACAAGCGCAAATACGTCGTCAAAGAGGGGAAATACATGGTGCCGACGCCCGTGGCGTATAAAGTCACCGATTTTCTGGAAGATTTCTTCAAGGACGTCATGGACGTGGGGTTCACCGCCGACATGGAGGAAAAACTGGACGACATCGAGAACGGCGGCAAGGACTGGCATGCCATCGTCGGGGAGTTCTATCCCGGTTTTGCCGACCACCTCAAGGCGGCGCAGAACGCCGGCGACGAGCCGACGGACGTCATCTGCTCCAAATGCGGGCATCCCATGGTGCGGAAAATCGGCAAATACGGCAAGTATCTTGCCTGCACCAACTATCCGCAGTGCTCCAACATCGTCAGCGAAGGTGAAGCGGAGATCTCCGAAGTGCGCTGTCCCAAGTGCGGCGCGAATATGGTCGTCAAGAGCGGCAAATTCGGCAAGTTCCTCGCCTGCCCCAACTATCCCGAATGCAAATGCACCCTGCCTTATGTGGAAAACGGCGAAGCCGAACTGGTCGGCGTCTGTCCCGAATGCGGCAGACCCACCCGCCGCATGAAGTCCAAATCGGGCAAAATTTATTACAGCTGTTCGGCATATCCGACCTGTAAATTCATGAGCTGGGACATTCCCACGGGTAAAAAATGTCCCAAATGCGGCGGGGCGATCGTTCAGACCGAACGCGGCGCGATCCGCTGCTCCGCAAAAGGTTGCGATTATGTGGAAAAAGCGGCGCCCATGCCCGCAAAGAAGGGTGCAAAAGCCAAGAAAGAGGAATAAGAGAAAAATGGAAAAAGTTACCGTTGTCGGCGGCGGACTGGCGGGGAGCGAAGCGGCGTACCGGCTTGCTCGCAGTGGCATCTCCGTGCGCCTTGTGGAGGCGAAACCGCTCTTTTATACCCCCGCGCATTCCTCGGCCGCGCTGGGCGAATTGGTCTGTTCCAATTCCCTCAAAAGCGACGACGTTTACGGCAACGCCTGCGGTCTTCTGAAAGAGGAGATGCGCCGCCTCGGCTCGCTCACCATGGAGGCGGCGGCGCATTGCCGCGTGCCTGCGGGCGGGGCTTTGGCGGTCGAGCGGGAGAAGTTCGCCGCATACATCACGGAAAAAATCACTGCCGAGCCCCGCATCGAACGGGTTGCGGCGGAAGTTTGCACGCTTCCCGATGAAGGGGAAGGGATCACCGTCATTGCCACGGGTCCGCTCACTTTGGACGCGCTGTCGGCGGACATCGTCCGCCGCTATGGCAGAGGGTTGCATTTTTACGACGCTTCCGCGCCCGTCGTGGCGGCGGAGAGCGTCGATTTTTCTCATACCTTCACGGGCGACCGCTACGGAAAAGGGACGGGGGATTACGTCAATTGTCCTTTGAACAAGGAGGAATACGACGCCTTTGTCGCTGCCCTGCTCGCGGCGGAGAAAGTAACGCTACATGACTTTGAAAAACGGGAGATATTCGAAGGCTGTATGCCCGTCGAAATTATGGCTTCCCGCGGGCATGATACCCTCCGCTTCGGCACTTTCAAGCCCGTCGGACTGTATGACGAAAACGGAAAACGGCCGTATGCCGTCCTCCAACTGCGCAAGGAAAACGCGGCGGGAACGGCGTATAATCTCGTCGGGTGTCAGACCAATCTGAAATTCGGCGAACAAAAAAGGGTGTTTTCCCTCATTCCCGCGCTCAAAAACGCGGAGTTTTTGCGCTACGGGGTCATGCACCGCAACACCTATCTGCAATCGCCCGAAATACTTCTGCCCGATTTTTCCTGCAAGAGGCAAGAGAATCTGTATTTTGCGGGGCAGATCACGGGCGTGGAAGGATACGTCGAGAGCGCGATGAGCGGACTGCTCGCAGGGCTTCACATCGCGCAAAGGATAAAGGGCGGGGAGAAGATCGTATTTCCGCCCGAAACGGTGTGCGGCGCGCTCTCCGCGTATATCTCCTCTCCCAATCCCGATTTTCAGCCGATGAACGCCAATTACGGCATTCTGCCCCCGCTTGCCGATTATGCGGGCAAAGACAAGAAGGAAAAACGCCGCCGTTTTGCCGAGCGTTCCCTCGCGGCGATCGAAAAAATCGCACGGATTTTGCCTTCTTTTGTTTAGAAACCGTTCAAACGCTTTACAAGTAATACATACGGCGGAAAACAGTCGGTTTCCGCTTTCCGCCGTAGTGCGGAAAAAATAAAAAAACAGACAAGGAGTCTTAAATATATTATGGAATTCAGAGGAACGACGATCTGTGCCGTTAAGAAGGACGGCGTAACGGCAATCGCGGGGGACGGGCAGGTTACCATGGGGGAATCCATCGTGTTCAAAAACACGGCGGTCAAAGTGCGTCGCATTTACGGGGGGAAGGTCATTCTCGGTTTTGCGGGTTCGGTCACGGACGCGTTTTCGCTCACCGAACGGTTCGAAGGTATGCTCAATAAATTCTCGGGCAACCTCATGCGTTCGGCGGTGGAGCTCGCCGAGCTGTGGCGCAGCGACAAAATCGGCAGGAAGCTCGACGCCATGATGATCGTGGCGGATAAAGACACGCTGCTCATCCTCTCCGGTACGGGCGAAGTCATCGAACCGGACGGCGGTTGCTGTTCCATCGGCAGCGGCGGCAATTACGCTTTGGCGGCGGCGCGCGCTCTTTTACAGAACACCGATTACGATGCCGAAACCATCGCCCGCAAATCCTTGAAAATCGCCAGCGAGATATGCGTCTATACCAACGATCACATCATCTGTGAAACGGTATAAAGGGGATAAGGGGACGGAAAAGGAGGAAACAAACAGTATGGATCTTTCACCCAAACAGATAGTTTTTGAACTGGATAAACACATCATCGGTCAGAGCGAAGCCAAAAAAGCGGTCGCCATCGCGCTTAGAAACCGTTACCGCCGCAGTCGGCTTTCGCCCGAACTGCGCGAGGAAATCACCCCGAAAAACATCATCATGAAGGGCCCGACGGGCGTCGGCAAGACGGAGATCGCCCGTCGGCTCGCCAAACTGGTCAAAGCCCCTTTCATCAAAGTGGAAGCGACCAAATATACCGAAGTCGGTTACGTCGGCAAGGAAGTGGAGAGCATGGTGCGCGATCTTGTGGAGTGCGCCATACGGCTCGTCAAGGAAGAGAAGATGGAGGAAGTCTCCGTCAAGGCCAACGAAATCGCAGAGAAAAAACTGCTCAACGCGCTTTTGGAAGCCAAGAAGGCCGACAAGGGCGAAACGGCGACGGAAGTGTTCCGCGCCAACATCCTCGACGGATTGCGCAAGGGGCTGTATGAAGACTTTGTGCTGGAAATGGACGTTGCGGAAGAGCCCAAGACCATGGAACTCATCCCCGGCGGCGCCGCCATCAATCTCGGCAGTATTTTCGGCGAAGCCCTCCCCAAACGCCGCAAAAAGCGTAAAATTTCCGTCAAGGAAGCGCGCAAGATCATCGTGGCGGAGGAGAGCGATAAACTCATCGATAACGACGCGGTAACGAGCGAAGGATTGCGCCGCGCGGAGAACGAGGGCATCATCTTCATCGACGAGATCGACAAGATCGCCGGCAAGGGCAACACGAGCGGGGCGGACGTCTCCCGCGAGGGCGTCCAGCGCGACATTCTTCCCATCGTGGAAGGCTGTACGGTCATGACCAAATACGGCGCGGTCAAGACGGACTATATGCTCTTCATCGCGGCGGGTGCCTTCCACGTCTCCAAAGTGGAAGACCTCATTCCCGAACTGCAGGGGCGGTTCCCGATCAAAGTGGAGCTGAAAAGCCTCACCAAAGAGGACTTTGTGTCCATTCTCACACAGACCGAACATTCCATCACCGATCAGTATAAAGTACTTCTGGCAGTGGATAACATCGATTTGTCCTTCACGAGCGAAGCCATCGCCAAGATCGCCGAAGTCAGCGTGGAGATCAACGAGACCAGCGAAGACATCGGCGCGCGCCGTCTGCATACCGTGATGGAAACGCTGCTCGAAGACATCTCCTTCAATGCGGGTGGCGGCAATTATCCCGTCGTACCCGTGAAGATCGACGAAAAATATGTGGAGGAACACCTGTCCTCCATTACCCGCGACCGCGACATCAAGAAATATATTCTGTAACCCGTTTTAGAGCCCGACCGCCGCAACGCGGCGGTCGGATAAAAATTTTCATACGTTGCGCGGACAAAAGGCGCATTCGGGCAGGGCACGCCCGAAAATTCTGTACAGGAGAGGAATTATGATCAATATTCCCAAGGGCACGAAGGATGTTCTTCCTGCCGATTCTTATAAGTGGCAATATGTCGAGGCAAAGGCGCGTGAAATTTCGCGGCTGTACAATCTGCGGGAAATCCGCACCCCCGTCTTCGAGCATACCGAGCTGTTTTCGCGCGGCGTGGGCGAAACGACGGACGTGGTGACCAAGGAAATGTATACCTTTCTCGATAAGGGAGATCGGTCGATCACGCTCAAACCCGAAGGCACGGCGGGCGTGGCGCGCTCTTTTGTGGAGAACGGATTGTACAGTACGCCCATGCCCTTGAAAATGTATTATATCATTCCCGCGTTCCGCTATGAGCGGCCCCAGGCGGGACGCCTCAGGGAATTTCATCAGTTCGGTGTGGAGGTGTACGGTTCGACGACGCCCGATACCGATGCGGAAGTCATCGCGCTCGCGCACGACTTCATCGCCTCTTTGGACTTGAAGGCAAAGCTGTACATCAACTCCATCGGGTGCAAGACCTGCCGCAAGAAATTCAACGATGCGCTCAAAGACTATCTGCGGCCCAATTTGGAGCGCATGTGTCCCGATTGCCGTGCGCGGTTCGACAAAAACCCGATGCGTATTCTGGACTGCAAAGTGCCCGAATGCAAAGAGGTAACCGCGGGCGCGCCCGTCATCGTCGATTATCTCTGCGACGATTGCAGAGCGCATTTCGAGTCGGTGCAGAAATATCTGAAAATTGCGGGCATTCCGTACAAGATCAATCCCAAAATCGTGCGCGGGCTGGATTATTACACGCGCACAGTCTTTGAATTCGTCAGCGAAGAGATCGGCGCGCAGGGCACGGTGCTCGGCGGCGGCAGGTATGACGGGCTGATCGAAGAGATCGGCGGCCCCTCCACGCCCGCGGTCGGGTTTGCGGCGGGGCTGGAACGGCTGTTGCTGCTCATGGAAAAATCGGGCGCGGAATTTCCGCAAGAGCCCGCGCCCGTGGTGTATTTTGCGGGCATGGATGCCGCGTGTCGGGAAAAAGCGTTTGAAATTGCCGTCGCGCTCCGCAAGGCGGGCATACCTTGCGAAATAGATCACATGAACCGTTCGCTCAAAGCACAGTTCAAATATGCGGACAAGCTGCAAGCCGCGTTCACCGCCGTGATCGGCGGCAACGAACTGTCGGCGGGCGTCATGAACGTCAAGAATATGTCCGATTCGTCCCAGCATACCGTTCCGTTCGATCGGGCCGTGGAATTTTTTGCCCGCTGAGTTTCCGATCGACGGAAGAAATCGGCAAAAAAAAGAATAACTGCCTCCGACAAGACAGAAAATAAATAAAAAACGGGAGGAAAAAATAACATGTCAAAGAATGTGAAAGAAATCGATACGCAGGAGTTTAACGCACTGTTGCAAGGGGACAAGCCCGTGGTTTGCGATTTTTTCGCAACCTGGTGCGGGCCTTGCCGTATGCTTGCGCCCGTATTGGACGAGGTCGCGGAAGGACTCAAAGATAAGGCGGTGTTCGTCAAGGTGGATATCGACCGCAATCAGGCGTTGGCAGAGGAATATGAAATCTATTCCGTTCCCTGCGTGAAGATGTTCAAGGGCGGGCGGGAAGTAGCCGAAAATCTCGGTTATGTTCCCAAGTCCGTGATGCAGGCATTTGTGGAAGAAAACCTGTAAAATCGGTCAAACGGTTGACTTTGCCGACAGGACTGTGATACAATAAAAAGAAAAACAATAAGAGGAAAATGACCATGATCGATATGACCACCATTCAGAAAGCCGACCCCGAAGTATATGCCGCAATGCAGGACGAGCTCAACCGTCAGCGCGGCAATCTGGAACTCATCGCCAGCGAAAACATCGTTTCTCCCGCCGTTATGGCGGCGATGGGCAGCCATCTGACCAACAAGTATGCCGAAGGCTTGCCCGGAAAACGTTACTACGGCGGTTGCCAGTATGTGGACGTCGTGGAAACGCTGGCACAGGAACGGCTCAAACAGATTTTCGGTTGCGACCATTGCAACGTTCAGCCGCACAGCGGCGCGCAGGCGAATTTTGCGGTATTCTTTGCCGTTCTGCAACCCGGGGATACGGTCATGGGCATGAACCTCGCGCACGGTGGTCATCTCTCTCACGGCTCTCCCGTCAATGTTTCGGGAAAATATTTCAATATCGTTCCCTACGGCGTGTCCGCCGAAACGGAGACCATCGACTATGACGAAATGGAGCGCATTGCTCTCGAATGCAAGCCCAAAATGATCGTCAGCGGCGCGTCCGCCTATCCCCGCGTCATCGACTTCAAGCGTATTCGTGAGATCTGCGACAAGGTCGGGGCGTACATGATGGTGGATATCGCGCACATCGCGGGTCTGGTTGCGGCGGGCGTCCACCCGTCCCCCGTGCCTTATGCCGATTTCGTAACGACGACGACGCACAAGACCTTGCGCGGTCCCCGCGGCGGCGTTATCATGTGCAAGGAAGAGCACGCCAAGATCATCGACAAGGCGGTATTCCCCGGCACGCAGGGCGGACCCTTGATGCATATCATCGCGGCAAAAGCGGTGGCGTTCAAAGAGGCGTTGACGCCCGAATTCAAAGCCTATCAGCAGCAGATCGTCAAGAACGCGGCGGCTATGGCGGAACGGTTCGTTCAGAACGGCGTTCGTCTGGTCAGCGGCGGAACGGACAATCACCTCATGTTGCTCGATTTGAGCGCCAAAGGCGTTACGGGCAAAGAGCTCGAAAAGATGCTCGACGCCGTGCATATCACCGTGAACAAGAACGCCATTCCTTTCGACAAGGAAAAACCGTTTGTGACCAGCGGCGTACGCATCGGAACGCCCGCCGTTACGGCGCGCGGCATGAAGGAAGAGGATTGCGCGCACATTGCCGACCTCATCTCCCGCGTGATCGACGAAAAGGAAGCCTGCTTCGAAGAAGTCAGCGCGGAAGTGGCAAAACTTTGCGAGCGTTTTCCGCTGTACGCCAACGATATTCTGTAATACAACGACAAGAGAAAATCAAATCCCGCCCGATAAAAAGGGCGGGATTTTTGCGCAAAGATGTCCGCGGATTCCGTTCAAAATCCGCGGACATTGTTTTTTAGTGGAAATTTTATTTTTTCGGAAAGGATCTTCAGGGCAGTCGAAAATTTTTTCTTTTCAGAATAGTAAAAAACTTTTACCGATTCGGTCGGAGATTTTTGGTTCTGTTTTTATTCTTCTTTGCGTACGCCGAGAATATGAATCCCCCGCGCTTTTTCAAAGCGGTAGGACACCAAGGGGCGATCATAAGCGTCGTAGGTGTGCGCCGCAACAAAGATTTGTCCGCGCACGATGTCCGTAACGACGGGGGAGTGATAAAAGTCGCCAGTTTCTCTTCCGAGCTGTACGATGTCGCCGATTTCCAGCGCATGCAGAGGCGCCTCTTCGGCAAAGGGACCGACTCCGTCGTTTCCGACGAGGAAATTATAGAGATATTCCACGCCCGTCCAGGCGGGTGCGCGATCGTTGAGGGAACGGTAGAACCAACCGAAAGTGGGCGTGAAATTCATGACTTTTGCGCCCGCATAGATACATTGCGAGGCGAAGTTGGTGCAGTCTCCGCCTAGGCGGTCGAAATTGTAATAGCGCGGATTGCGCCCGAAGGCCCATTTGCGGGCATAGGCCGCCGCCGCGGCCCGATCATAGGGAAATGTCTGCATGATGCAGTATATGCCCCTTTGACACAAGTTTGTGCCTGTGCAAAACGCGCAAAAAGGAGCGACGAAAAAACGGCTCGCGGAAAACGGGACGGGCAAGCGGCGGCGGAAGTGTTGTGATAAGGGGCAAAGGACGGGGTGCGGCGGGGCGGGGGAGGCGGAAGAAAAAACGGAAAGGAAGTTTACGGCGGAAAGGGGCGGAAAGGGAATCGGAAAAGGGCAGAGAAAAAGGGGAGAGGAAAGGGCGGGAAAGAATGCAAAAAACGCGTGGGCGCGGCATATTTATGCCGCGCCCACGCGTCGATCCGTATTTTGAAGAAAAGCCCTTACGGACATACCATGCCCGTAAAAAACCGATTTTTTATTTTTCGGGCGTAAAGACGCCGCCGCAATAGGGACAGGTGGCGTTTTTGCCCTGATAGGAAAATTTTGCGCCGCAATAGGGGCATTCGGCGGCGCGTATCTTGCCGCCGGGCAGAGTTCCCTCGCGCGTCGTGATCTCGTCGCCTTCGCGGATATACCCTTCGAAATACCCTTTGCGGAAACAGTTGGTCAGCGTGTTGCGGACATGGTTCTCGTCCAGGGAGAGCTGGGAGGCGATTTCCCGCACGGTGTAGAGGTGTTCTTTCTCCACCGCCACGACGACGCGATACAGGCCGCGGAGTTCCCCGTAATAGACCCACAGCAGCGGGGTGGCAAAGAATCCGCCGCCCGTGAAGATGATGCCGAGGATCATGACGGGATAGATCCCGTTGGCGGCGCCGATGGGGATCATCGGTATGCCGCCCGCGAACAGGACGGAAACGATGATCGAGACGGTGAGAAGGACGTTGAGTTGTTTTGTGATCTTATTCATAGCTTTATAATAATATGTTTTTGCGCGAATGTCAATAGCCGAAAACAAAAAATTTATAATGACTATTGACAGAAGCGTTGAAAAATATTATAATATATATAGTTTTACGGCTTTTATTGCCTCCCGAAGGAGTTCTTTCCCGGGGGCGGCCGTTGCGATACCGATCGATATTTATTTTTTTACCCTGAGGAGGGGGTAACGTATGGGCTTGTTTCTCAAAGTAATCGAATGGGCGGATAATTCCCATGACACCATTGTCTATAAGGTGGACACAAAGAAAAATGTTATCGAAAAGGGCTCCGCGCTCAGCGTGCGCGAGGGGCAGGTGGCCGTCTTTTGCGACAAGGGACGCATGGCGGACGTGTTTTTGCCCGGTTATTATAAGTTGGATACGGACTCTTTGCCCGTGCTCACCACGCTCTTGTCCTGGAAATACGGGTTTGAAACGCCCTTCAAATCGGAGGTGTATTTCGTCAATACCACCCGTTTCGCCACCCAGCGTTGGGGTACGGCCAATCCGATCATGCTCCGCGATCCCGATTTCGGTCCCGTCCGTGTACGCGGATACGGTACCTATTCTTTCCGTGTCAAGGACGCCTATGTCTTTATGACCGAGCTTTCGGGCGCGCATTCCACTTACCGCACCGAAGACATCACCAATCATATCCGCAGTATGCTGGTCATGGCGATTTCGGACGCCATGGGCGAGAGCGGCATTTCGGTCGTGGATATGGCCGCCAATCTTATGGAATTGAGCGCGACGGTCAAAAAGAGCCTCGAAAAGCGCTTTGACGAACTCGGATTGGAACTCTGCGATTTCAATTTCGAAAACGTTTCTCTTCCCGCGGAACTGGAAAAGGCGATGGATGAAACGGCGCGCCTCGGCATGATGCGACGCAACGTGGATGTATATACCCAGCTCGCCCAGGCGGACGCCATGAAGGAAGCGGCGAAGAACCCCGGCATGGCGGGCAGCGCGATGGGCGCGGGCATGGGGCTCGGAATGGGCATGCATATGATGAACGCCATGAGCGGCAATATGAACGCCGCGGCGACGGCAGTGCGGGATGCGGGCAAAGTCTGCCCCAAGTGCGGCGCACAGGTGTCCCAAAACGCCAAGTTTTGCGGCAAGTGCGGCGCGCGGCTGAACGGGGAGGGCGGCGCGACCTGTAAAAAGTGTGGCGCAAAACTTTCTCCGGACGCGAAATTCTGTCCCGAATGCGGCACGCCCGTGGCGAGTCAGTGTCCCAAGTGCGGCGCAAAACTTTCGCCGAATGCGAAATTCTGCCCCGAGTGCGGGGAAAAAGTCAGGTAAAAAAACAGAACGCGAGGTAAAGACGCATGAAACATAAAGATCGTCGCCGTTCGCACGACCTGTCGGCGGAAGAGGGATTCGGTCCCGTTTCGTCGGAAACGGCGGCCGCTTCTGCCGCCGCGGGCGGTATGGGGGAAACAACCGCAACGGAAGGTTATGAAGTTTCGTCGGGCAAGTATTCGGGCTTCGGCGAGGAGCGCACCGCCGTGGGCACCCAGAAGTGCCCCGCGTGCGGGGACAATCTTCGTTTCGATCCCGCAACGGGCAAGCTCAAATGTCCCAGTTGCGGCACGGCGCAGGACATCTTTGCCGCGCAAAGCCGCGAGCTGGGGTTGGAAAACCTGCAACGCATCGGCGGGGATTGGGCCAATCAGACGCACGTCTATCATTGCAACAACTGCAATGCCGAGGACGTCATGGATCGCCGCGAGATTGCGCATGTCTGTCCGTTCTGCGGCTCTCCCAACGTGGTGGAGAAAGAGGAGTTTTCCGCGATGCGCCCCAACGCATTGCTCCCGTTTGCGATAGAGAGCAAAACAGCCGCCGAGGCGGCGCGTAAATGGGCGAAAAAGCGGCTGTTCGCGCCGAACGATTTCAAGAAATATTTCAAAGCGGAAAACATGAAGGGGGCATATCTGCCCGCTTTCACGTTCGACACGCAGACTTTTTCGTCGTACAGCGGGATGTTGGGTGAGTATTACTATGTCACGCGCCGCGTCAACGGCAAGACGGTGCAGGAGCGTAGGACGCGCTATTTCCCGATCGGCGGGACGTATAATTACTTTTTCGACGACCTTGCCGTCAACGCGACGGACGCCGTGCCCGAGAAAATCATGCGCACGCTGCTCGCTTATGATTATCAGAACAGCGTGGAGTACAACGACGAATTTCTTTACGGCTTTTCCGCTCTGCTCTATAAACGGGACGGCACGATGTGTTGGGAGGACGCCAAGGAGAACGCCCGCGCCACGCTTCGTTCGCTCATTCTCAGTCAGTATCATTACGACGTGGTGTCGAGCTTTGTCATGAATACGTCGTTCAGCGACGTGAAGTATCGCTATCTTTTGCTCCCCATGTACATAGGCAGTTATCGCTACCGCGAAAAATCCTATTCCTTTTATGTCAACGGCAGGAACGGTAAGACCAAAGGCAAGGCGCCCGTTTCGCCCTTCAAGGTGTCGCTGGCGGTGCTGGCGGGCGCGGCGATCATTGCGCTCATCTGCACGTTGGTATATTTCTTTTCCTGAATAAGATAAGGATAAGAAACGGGAGAAAGTATGGACGGAAAAAAGACGCAAGAAAGCGGAGCTTTTGATCCTTTGGGGCGGGCAGGATCTTTTATGCCGGGAGAAAATGCCGGCTTTACGCAAGAGGCCGCATCGTCCCGGTCGCGGAAGTGTCCGTCGTGCGGGAATAATCTTTTTTTCGACCCCGCGACGGGAAAGCTGAAATGCGCGCATTGCGGCTCGGAACAGACTGTTTTCGTCTTGCCATGCGAAAAAGAGAACATTGATCATCTTTCCCCGACAAACGGGGCATGGATGCGGGAAACGCACATTTATCATTGCAACAACTGCAATGCGGAGAACGTTCTGCCCCGCCGCGAGATCGCGCACGTCTGTCCGTTCTGCGGTTCACCGGGCGTGGCGGAAAAACAAGAATTTTCTTCCGTGCGCCCGAATGCGGTTCTCCCGTTTGCCGTCACGCGGGAACAGGCGGCATCGGCCGCCGCGCAATGGGCGAAAAAGCGTATTTTTGCCCCCGAGCGGTTCCGCGGTTATTTCAAGCCCGAAAACATGAAGGGCGTCTATCTCCCCGCGTTCACGTTTGACGCCAACACCTTTTCTTCCTATGAAGGATTGCTGGGGGAAGATACCTATACTACGGAGACGGACGACGAGGGCAACACGACCACGCAATGTTCCACCGACTTCATTCCGATCGAGGGGACATACGAATATTTTTTGTCCGATCTCGTCGTGCATGCGGGGGAGCCGTTGTCGCGGGAGGCCACTGGCGGTCTGCATTCTTACGATTATGAAAACAGCGTGGGGTATACCGAGGAATTTCTTTACGGTTTTTCTGCGCTTTTGAATACGCGCGACGGACAGTCCTGCTGGGTCGACGCGCAAGAGACCGCGCGGGACATACTCCGCTCGGAGATCTTGCGTCAGTACCGTTATGACACGGTCTATCGACTGAACGTGGACACGCAATTTTTTGATGTGAAATACCGCTGTCTTTTGCGTCCGATGTATATCGGCAACTACCGTTATCGGGGGAAGTCCTATGCCTTCTATGTCAACGGCAGGAACGGCAAGACAAAAGGTACGGCGCCCGTTTCGCCCATCAAGGCGACGTTCGCGGGAATCGGCGTCGCGGTGCTCGCCGCGTTGGCGGTATTCTTATTTTGTTTTTTATAAGTATCAATTTTTCAAGCGAAAAGGGGGATGTTTTAATGGAAACGGCAATCGTCATTTTGAGCGCGGTCTGCGCCATACTCTTTATTCTGTGCATCGTATTTCTGGTGCTGGCGGTACGTTACGGCAAAAAACTGAAGGAACTGCTGCCTGACGAGGACGATCTCGCGGCGGCAATCGAAATCAAGGACGGCGTGCGCTACACGAAGGAATCGGCCGTCGCGGACGCGGCGGGCGTGAACGTGACCCATCGGGAAGGGGACGTGTTCCTCAAACGCGATAAGACCTATCGCGCCGAAAAGGACGGCGCGCTGTTGCCGGGGGCATACACCGTCCTCGTCGCACAGGGCAACGCGGGGAGCGTCAAGATCCGCGTGGGCGACCGCGTGCGGGAGTTCATGCACGGCGATCGGCTGGTGCTCGGCGAGGGCGAAGAGATCGCCGCGGTGTCCGCCGACGCCATACTGCGTTAAGGGAAAAGGTATAATACAAGCGGGGCATGCCCGCATAAAACACCTTGAAGAATGTAAGCGAAAAAAGGAGAAAAGCGTACAATGAGCAAAAAATTCTTTGTTAAATTGTTGATCGGATTGGCCTGGCTGGCGGCGGCGGTGCTGTGGCTGTTGTCGGTGGCACTGCCCGACACGTTCGGCTTTTTCAATCTCAACTGGGCAATTACCGTCATAGCCGGCACGAGCGGCGTGGCGCTGGTACTCGGCGGGTTGTTTACGGGCAAGACGGGCATACTCAAAAAGATGAACATCTTTCTGGGCGCCGCGCTCATCGTCGTTGCGGGCGTCAGCGTGGCGTTTGCGCTGGCGTTGCCCGAGAGCTACATCTGGCCGATCATCGCCGTCATTCTGACGGCGGCGGCACTCTTATCTTTGCTTGCCACGGGCGGGAAAAAATGGGACGAAGGCGACAACCAACGCATGGGTTATAAGGACTATCGCACCCGCAAGGCCGAAGAGGAAAAGCGCAGGGCGGAAGAAGAAAAGGACGAGGATTGAGCGGGAAATGTCGGGGCTCCGTTTTTGCTTGCGGTCATAGAAAACTTGCAGTCATAGAAAAAAGAAGAAAAAGCGGGCGGAACGCAATCTTTGCGTTCCGCCCGCTTCGGCGTTTTTTTAGTTTTTATTTTCCGCATCCGATATGTAAAAACGGAAGGGACGTGTCTGCATTCAGACGGTAAAAGGCAAGATTATGCCCGCGATGAAAGGACGATCAGAACTCGGTTTTTTCTTCCACATAGCGGATGGCGTCTTCGACGGACAGACGGATCTGCTCCATGCTGTCGCGGTCGCGCACGGTTACCGTATTGTCCTCCAGCGTCTGGAAATCCACGGTGATGCAATAGGGCGTGCCGATCTCGTCCTGACGGCGGTAGCGTTTGCCGATCGAGCCCGTAACGTCATAGGTCGCGGGGAATTTCTTGCAGGCGGCGGCGAACACTTCGTCGGCCTTTTCGGCGAGGTTTTTCTGCAGAGGCAGTACGGCGCACTTATAGGGCGCCAGCGCGGGATGCAGGTGCAACACCACGCGCACGTCGTTCTTTTCGGCGTCCACGACCTCTTCGTCATAGGCGTCGGTGAGGAAGGCGAGCACGACGCGGTCGGCGCCGAGGGAAGGCTCAATGACATAGGGAACGTACCGTTCGTTCGTTACGGGGTCGAGATATTCCATGCTCTTGCCGCTTTCCGTCTGATGCTGGGTCAGGTCATAATCCGTTCTGTCCGCGACGCCCCACAGCTCGCCCCAGCCGAAGGCGAAATTGTATTCGAAATCGGTGGTCGCCTTGGAGTAAAAGCACAGTTCTTCGGGAGAATGGTCGCGCAATTTGAGGTTTTCCTCCTTCATGCCGAGGGAGAGAAGCCAGTCTTTGCAGAAATTTTTCCAATAGGCAAACCATTCGAGGTCGGTGCCGGGCTTGCAGAAAAATTCCAGCTCCATCTGTTCGAACTCACGGGTACGGAAGGTAAAATTTCCGGGCGTGATTTCGTTGCGGAAGGATTTTCCGATCTGTCCGATGCCGAAAGGCACTTTCAGGCGAGAAGCGCGCTGCACGTTGAGGAAATTGACAAAGATGCCCTGTGCCGTTTCGGGACGGAGATAGACCGTGCTTGCGCTGTCTTCCGTTACGCCCTGGAAGGTCTTGAACATGAGGTTGAACTTGCGGATGGAAGTAAATTCCGACTTGCCGCAGACGGGGCAGGGGATTTTATGCTCGGCGATGAAGGCTTCGAGTGCGTCGTTGTCCATGCTCTCGACCTTGACGTCCAGCCCGTGTTTTTCGGCATAGGCCTCCACGAGATCGTCGGCGCGGTGGCGCGCCTTGCAGTTCTTACAGTCCATCAGGGGGTCGGAAAAGCCGCCCAGATGCCCCGACGCCTTCCAGGTGCGGGGGTTCATCAGAATGGCGCAGTCCACACCCGTATTGAGCTTATTTTCTTGAATAAACTTCTTCCACCAGGCTTTTTTTACATTGTTTTTGAGCTCCACACCCAAAGGACCGTAGTCCCAGGTGTTGGCAAGTCCGCCGTAAATTTCGCTCCCGGGGAAAATGAATCCCCTGTTTTTGCAAAGTGCGGTCAGTTTCTCCATGGTAACGGCTCTTTTTTCCGCCATAATATCGTTCTCCTTATCCCGTCCGAGGGAAATATTTTTTTCTTTTGCCGAAAATACCCGCACCCGAAGGGAACGGGATAAATGTATTATATATTTTTTTCGCCCGTAAGTCAAACGCATTGCAAGGATATGCGCAAATATTGCCCGTAAAAATTGTTTTCAGCTCTTTGAGGATCGCCGTGCGTCACTTCTTGCGGGAAATGGGAAAAAGGACTTTACATTTTCGCAAATTCGCGCTATAATATGAAAGATAATAAAATTTTTTTACGGCGGAAGGAGAAAAAAGATGTCGTTTCCCGTGTTTTGGCGGGTACTGCTTCTTTTTCGTCGGACGTACAAGGGAGGTCGGAACAGGTCATGTTGAGCGATATCGAGATTGCGGAAAGCGCGAAACCCAGGGACATACGCGAAGTGGCCGCGGAACTCGGGCTGAGAGAGGATGAGCCGGAACTTTACGGCAGATATAAGGCGAAAATCCCCGTTCCCGCGAGCGGGAAACAGGGCAAACTCATTTTGGTCACCGCCATCAATCCCACGGCGTCCGGCGAAGGCAAGACGACCGTCTCCATCGGCCTTGCCGACGGCATGCGCCGTATCGGCAAAAAGGTCTGCCTCGCTCTGCGCGAGCCGTCGCTCGGCCCCGTGTTCGGCGTCAAGGGCGGCGCGGCGGGGGGCGGCTATGCCCAGATCATACCCATGTCCGACATCAACCTGCATTTCACGGGGGACATGCACGCCATCACGTCGGCGAACAACCTCCTTTGCGCGTTGGTGGACAACCACATTTTCCGCGGCAACGAACTGAAAATCGACACAAACAATATCTTTTTCCGTCGTTGCATGGATATGAACGATCGTAGCCTCATCAATATCACCGTCGGGCAGAAGGGCAGGGGCGTCGAACGAGAGGATCATTTCGACATCACCGCCGCCAGCGAAGTCATGGCGGTGCTCTGTCTCGCCCGCGACTACCGCGACCTGAAAGAGCGGCTGGGCAACATCATCGTGGGGCTGAATACGGACGGCGAATATGTCTTTGCGCGTGACATTCCGGGTGCGGTCGGGTCCATGGCGGTACTCCTGAAGGACGCCTTAAATCCCAATCTCGTGCAGACGCTGGAAGGCACGCCCGCCATTGTGCACGGCGGGCCGTTTGCCAACATCGCCCACGGCTGCAACTCCGTTCGCGCAACCTATGCCGCCATGCGGCTCGCCGATTATGCCGTTACGGAAGCGGGGTTCGGCGCCGATCTCGGCGCGGAAAAATTCCTCGACGCAAAATGCCGCATCGCGGGCATCCAGCCCGACGCGATCGTGCTGGTGGCGACGGTCAAGGCACTCAAACTCCACGGCGGCGCGGAAAAATCCACCCTTTCCGAGGAAAATCTTCCCGCATTGGCAGGGGGCATGCCCAACCTTTTCAAGCATATAGAGAATATGCAGAAGGTTTATCGAAAGCCTGTCGTGGTGGCAATGAATCGCTTTGTCAGCGATACGCCCGCAGAAATAAAATACGTCATCGACGAAGTGGAAAAATTGGGCGTGCAGGCGGTGTTCACCGACGTATTCACCCAAGGCGGCAAAGGCGGCGAAGACCTCGCCCGTGCCGTTGTGCAGGCATGCGAAAAGCCTTCCGAATTGCATTACGCATACGAATTGGATATGCCCGTCAAGGATAAAATCAACGCGGTGGCAACCCGCATTTACGGTGCGGACGGCGTGGATTACGAACCCGCCGCATCGGAAAGCATCGCCCGTATCGAAGAGAAGGGGTTCGGCGGGTTGCCTGTGATTATAGCCAAGACGCAATATTCCCTGTCCGACGATGAAAAACTGATCTCCCGTCCGACGGGTTTCCGCATTAAGGTGCGAGACGTGATCTTAAAGGGCGGTGCGGGCTTCATCGTGGTTGTCGCAGGTAAAATTCTGCTCATGCCCGGCCTCTCCAAACACCCTTCCGCCGAGCGCATTTCTCTCGACGACGAGGGCAACATCCACGGTTTAAGCTGATCCGCGCGCCGTAAACGGCGGCATGTCTCGGGATTGCAAAGGGATATGGTTCCTTTGCCAAGGGTGCGGGAACGGCGTTCCCGCGTAAAGAAAGTACCTTTGTCCCAAGGGGCGCCGCCCCTTGATAACCCCGTTCAAGGGACATAGTCCCTTGAAAATCCCGCGACAAGGGGTTTTTTGGAAAATTTCTTGTGCAAAATAAATCGTTATTTCATGCAAATCATAACGGAGAAAGAATAGTATGACAGAAACGGAAACGACCAATTTCATTGAACAGATTGTCAAAGAGGACCTCGAATCGGGAAAAGTGAGCGCCGTGCAGACCCGCTTCCCGCCCGAGCCGAACGGCTATCTGCATATCGGGCACGTCAAGAGTATGCTGGTCAATTTCGGCACGGCGCTGAAATTCGGCGGCAAATGCAACCTCTTTTTTGATGACACCAACCCGTCCAAGGAAAAGACGGAGTTCGTCAACGCCATCCGCAAGGACATCGAATGGGTGGGGTACCACTGGTTTAAAGAGGTGTATGCCTCCGATTTCTTCGATGTCATCTATGACTATGCCGAAAAACTGATTTTAATGGGAAAGGCCTTTGTCTGCGACCTTTCTGCCGATGAAATTTCGGCTTCGCGCGGCACGCTCACCGAGCCCGGCAAGGAAAGCCCGTACAGAAACCGTTCCGCCGAGGAAAACCTGCGCCTTTTCCGCGAGATGAAGGCGGGAAAATATCCTGACGGAAGCAAGTGCCTGCGCGCCAAGATCGACATGGCTTCGCCCAACATCAATCTGCGCGATCCCGTCATTTACCGCATTCTGCGTGCGACGCATCACCGCACGGGGGACAAATGGTGCATCTATCCCATGTACGATTACGCCCATCCCATCTGCGATTATCTGCAGGGCGTAACGCACTCTCTGTGTACGTTGGAGTTTGAAGATCACCGCCCGCTCTACGATTGGGTGGGCATAACGCTGGGCTTCTCCCCCAAGCCCCGCCAGATCGAGTTTGCCCGCCTGAACATCACCAACACCGTGATGAGCAAGCGGTATCTCAAAAAACTCGTCGAACAGGGACTGGTGCACGGCTGGGACGATCCGCGCATGCCGACCATTGCGGGACTGCGCAACCGCGGTATTCCGCCCAAAGCGCTGCTTGCGTTTTGCGCGGCGGCGGGGATCTGCAAGGCGGATTCGGTTTGTGAACAGACCTATCTCGAGCATTTCATCCGCGACGAGCTGAACGCCTCCGCCGAGCGCGCCATGGCCGTCGTGCATCCGCTGAAAATGACCATCGTCAATTACGAAGGGGAAGAGGAGGTCGAATTTTCCGTCAATCCAACGCTGGAAAATTCGCCCGTGCGCAAGATCGTGTTCGGGAAAAACCTGTACATCGAGGATGCTGACTTTTCGCTCGACCCGCCGCCCAAGTACAATCGTCTGAAAGAGGGTGGATATGTGCGGCTGAAAGGGGCGTACATCGTTCGTTGCGACGAGGTCGTCAAGGACGAAAACGGAAAAGTCATTGAAGTGCGTTGCACTTATATTCCCGAGAGCCGTTCCAACCACGACACCAGCGGCCTGAAGGTCAAGGGCACCATCCATTGGGTCAATGCCGACCGCTGTGTGGACGCGGTGGTAAAAAATTATGAATGCCTGCTCAATGACGCCGCTTATGACGGTCAGGATTTTGACGAGCGCATGAACCGCAACAGCGAAACGGTCATCGAAGGCGCGAAGGCCGAGCCCTATCTCGCCGCGGCGGCGGACGGCACGCCCTTCCAGCTCCTGCGCACGGCATATTATAAAAAGTGCATCGAGGCGGACGGCAAACTTTGCCTGTCCTTCATCGTATCCATGAAAGACAGCTATAAAAAGTAACGAAAACGCGGGCATGGTTGTCTGAAAAACGGACGTTGTTTTCGAGGAAATCTTTTATTTTTATCTTGCAAGCAAAACGCGCGGCGGCTCTTTATGAGACGCCGCGCGTTTTGCGTTAATCTGTCCCTTTCCTTGAAACAGGGCCTTCTTTTCCCGTGCGGGCGGGAATTATTTTTTGTCGTCGGCGTCCGATGCGTCCGATGCGCCCGTTGCGCCCGATGTGTCGGTTGCGTTCGTAGCGCTTTCGGCGGCTTTCTGGCCGAGCTTCTGTTCGGTTTGCTGTGCGGATTGCCGTACGAGATCGGAAATCGATTCATACAGCCCGAAGAGGATGCCGACAAAAAATCCGCTTGCGTGCCCGATGTTGTGCAGTAAATCGTACGGATACCAGGCGAAAGAAATTTGACTCGTGCCGCCGCTGAAACACATGGCAAAATAGATCAGTCCGAGGATCACCGCACCCGCGGCGACATTGAAAACATCGCGTTTTTCCTTGTGGAAGAGTACGAAGATATAATCTATGATTATATACCCGTATAAAGCGTAATTCACGCTCGAAAATCCCACGTGTTTGAGCGAGATATAATTGGTCGATGTGGCAAACTCCGCGAAGAAAGACAGGACGATGACAAAAGACAGGAATCGCAGACTTCCCTGTTTTCGCTCCAGATATGCTCCCGCGATCAGAAAGCAGAGCATATTCAGCGCGCAGTGTTGCGAGCCCGCGTGTGTGTAGGCCGATAAGAGAGCCTGAAACAGGTTCGCGACGGAAAAAGTATTCCAATCGGGGCGCGCGTCGGTGAGAGACGGGTAAACCACGGGGAAAAAGAACAGAAAGAAATTCACAAAGACGATCAGCAGTGTCGCGGCAAAGAAATAGTTTTTGTTCAGCCGCGTCAGCCGTTTGTTCTGATCGTTGAGGAAAACAGAATTTTTGCGCATTGTTTTTTCGTACCCCCAAAGTTTATATCACTCTATCCAAAGTATAGCATGTTCTGTTTTTCGGCGCAAGCCGTAAAACCTTACAAAAATGTAAGGTTGGCGGCGGGGCATAACGCATGCTTCTTTCCGACAAGAGGGGACGAAAAAATTTATAAGGGCAACGTGGCGGTTCTGTCTTTCGGGCGGCGTACGTTTGGAAAAAATGCCGCCCCCGCGTATAAAGGAGCGGGGGCGGGGACATACTGTTTGGGCAAGGGAGGCAAGAATATGCAGTTTGACAAGAGTGAAACTTTTTTGAACCTTGCCCGCGGATTTGCGGGCGAATCGCAGGCGGGCATGCGCTATCAGCTCATCGCGCAACAGGCGATGGCACAGGGATATAAGACCCTCGCGGATACCATCCGCGCCATTGCCAAGAACGAGACCAATCACGCGCGTATTTTTTTCGAGCATATCCAGAAATATGCGGGAAGCACGGACAACATCAACGTGAATGCGGGTTATCCGTTCCACGCGGGAGACCTCGAAGAAAATCTGCGTCTGGCGTCGCTCGACGAGCGCGAAGAGGAAAAGCGCATCTATCCCGCTTTTGCGAAAACGGCGGAAGAAGAAGGATTTGCGGACATTGCGCGTTCCTTCCGTCAGATTGCCGTCATCGAGAGCAATCATAACGTTATTTTCAATTATCTGTATGAAGCGATCAAGAACGGAACGCTGTACAAGAACGAAACGCCGATGCTGTGGATCTGTTCGGAGTGCGGGTATATGCACACTTCCACGGAAGCGTGGAATATCTGTCCCGTCTGCCGTCAGTCGCAGGGCTATGTCGAATTGCATATCCCCTTTCAAAAGGAGAAACTGTAATGAAAAACAAAATGAAGAATGCAAAGACCTCGCAGAGCGGCAAATGCTGCAATCGCGGCGGCGCGCAGAACTGCCGCGGCGAACAGAGCGGACAAAACGCGCAGAACTGTCACGGCGAACAGAACGGGCAGGGCCCGCAGTCGCAGCACATTGAAAGATGACGGTGAAAAATAAGGCCGTCAAGGCAAAACCGCGCAAAAAACCTTTCATTCCGGATATGCGTTCGCAGATGGACGCGGAAGGGAGTTATACGGGCGTGCCGCAGAAAAAACCTTTCGGTGAAACGCCCGTGCAGGACGCGGACGATTTATAAAATTTCATAAAAATTTTTAAGGACGGGATTCTCACGAATACCGTCCTTAAAAAATGAGAAAAAATATGGGTAGTGTAAGCAAAAATGGGGAATTTCCTCGGAAAAAATACAAAAATTTTTGTCCGATTCAATTACGCATAGGATACCATAAAAGAAAAGGTTTGTCAACCGTTTGGTTGTTCTAATTTTTGAAAAACATCCATTTTTCGGAAAATTTTTTTGTGCTTGCAATACTTTGGTTGCCAATTTTTTTGTTTTGTATTACAATAAAAAATAAATTGCAGAAAAACAGGGCAAATGGCCGTATTGTTTTTTCACTGAACAAAAAAGGAAGATTGTAAGCGTGTTCAACATCGTTCTCGTGGAACCGGAAATTCCGCAAAATACAGGAAACGTCGTGCGCACCTGTGCGGCGACGGGTTGCCGTTTGCACCTCGTGCGTCCCTTGGGGTTCGAGGTGTCCGATAAGTATCTCAAGCGTGCCGGATTGGACTATTGGCACTATGTGGAGATCGTCTATTACGATTCTCTTTCCGATTTTTTGGACAAGACGAAAGGGGCGCGGCTGTTCTTTTTCTCCTCCAAGGCCCGCCGCGCGCACAGCGAGGCGCAATATCGTGAAGGGGACTTTCTGGTCTTCGGCAAGGAGACGGCGGGCCTGCCCGAAGAACTGCTCCTTGCGCATGCGGAGGATTGCGTCCGCATCCCCATGCGCGCGGGGGTGCGCTGTCTCAATCTCTCCAACTCCGTCGCCGTCGCGGTCTATGAGGCCCTTCGCCAGCAGGACTATGCGGGACTATCCGCCGCGGGGGAACTGCACCGCCTGCATTGGGAGTAAGTTTTTTTACGGTTTTAAGCGATTTTGCGTTCAAATTTTTGTCGATTGCCCTTGCAAAGGGCAATTTTTTTCTTCCGCCCCCAAATTCCTTCCCTTTTCGCAGCCCGAATGCCTTGACAGTGTTTTTTCTTTCTGTTATAATGTCTCTATATAGGACACAGTATTATTTTGAGGAGAAAAAAGTAATGTTGCAACGTCAGACAAGGCAAAAACAAATCATATTGGACGCCTTGCCCCGACTCAATCACCCGACGGCGACGGCGGTATACGAATACATACACGGAGAGCATCCGACGGTGTCCCGTGCGACGGTGTTCCGCGTTCTGAAACAGGCGGAGGAGAACGGCCGCATCATGCGATTGAGCTTTGCGGGCGGGGAAGACCGCTTTGACTATAATGCCGAACCGCACTACCACGTCCGTTGCGTTCATTGCGGGAAGGTATGCGATGTCAAAATGCCCTTTTTATATGGCTTGGAGGATGAGGTGGAGGACGCTTGCGGTTTTACGCTGCAAACGCACGACATCGAGTTTAAGGGGCTTTGTCCCGCGTGCCGAGAGGCGGCTTCGGACAGGCAAAATCGGGCGGAAAGCCTCGATTGAACGCGCGGAAAATGGTCTTGCGTTTTATGCCGTGCGGCGGTTGCCGCATTTTCGGCAGGATGGCCGAATTGCCATGAAAAAAATAAATCCCGTCTTTAACGGACGGCCCGTTCTTTGTGGAACGGGCCGTTTTTTTGACGTAAAAATGTCATAATAAATAATTACATCGTTGACAAAAGTCATGATAAGTATTATAATAAGAAACGATTTGACCTCTAAAACCGTAATTTTAAGGGGCGATTTCCGCCGTATATTCATCGACGGCGCGTGAAAAAAAGGAGAAAACATGGTAAAAAGATCTTTGATCATAAAAATATTGGCGGGAGTTTTTGCCGTATCCGCCGTATCGACGGGAACGGTGATGGCGCTGAAAAACAGCACACCCAAGCCGGAGAACGAGATCACGGCAGGGTATACCCTCATGAGTGAGCCGCCTGCCGACGGTTCTTTGCCGTCAGAGCATACGGGCATGGAAAATTTATCCTATATGGCGTATAACCTGCGGCACGCCGCGGAGTATCGCACCGAGGCATTCAGCACCGTCACCACGAAAGTGGGCTTTATTTCTTATACGCAACAAGTGGAAACGTACAAGGACTATGCCGACGGCGTGATGATTGCCGACGACATTGCCAAGAGCAGTTTGGTGAACAGCGCCATGCAGACCTGTTTCGTGGGCGACCGCGTGCTCTGGCGCGGACCCGCATCGTCCTCCGCCAAGGATTGGCAGGGGCGGGACACGGAATGGGCGCAGAGCGATCCGTCCAATTATTCCGAGACGGAATATATGCGCGTTTACGGCCTGCCTTCCACGGAATTTTCCGTGTATGTGCTCAATGAGAATACGGTAGCCGACTGTTCTTCCGTTACGGACAACGGCGACGGGACTTACACGCAGACCTTTTATGCCGACACCGAAACGGCGGGGCAGTATTATGTGCGCCGCATGAAGACCATGGGCGGGCTCTCCGATTACCCTTCTTTCAACAGCATCGAAATCACCTATACGTTTGATGGGGCATGGAACGTGCTTTCCTCGCGCACCGTCGAGAGCTATGCGGTCAACATGGGGGTCATCAGTTCGGACAGTTGCAACGCCGTGACCGAACAGACGTATTTTTACGGCGCGGGTTGTGCGGATATTTCCGATTATGACGGCTTTTTCTCCCGCTATGTCGACAGGGAGAGCGAGGGGGAGATCGGCGCAAGCGAGCCGACGGCGGCCGATTATCTGTCCGCGGCGTTTGCGCCCGTTTTGACGGGACCCGTACAGTTCGATGTCTCCGCCGAACTGAACAATACCCCCGTTTCCGCCAAGGTATATTTGGACATGGGTGCCTTGCCTTTGGAAGTTCGCGCGCGTCTCGGCGACGCGTACATATGGTATACGGACGGTAAGGCATACCTTCGATTGGGGCAGAATACCGTTTGCGCCTCGGCGAGTGCGTTCGGCGCGCTGGCGGAAGCGGCCGGATTGGGCGGGGGAGATCTTTTGGCGGGTCTTGATCTGGAGAGCCTTCTTTCGCAATTGAGCGGGGGAGAATTGCAGGCGGACGAACACGGTGCCGTTCTCACGTCTGAGCTTGAAATTGCGGGCATGCGCCTGCCGCTTACCTTCTCTTTCGCTCGCGAAGACGGGGAAATTTCCCTCAATTATGTCGCTTTGACGGGGGCAAAAATCGGGGAGTATACCCTTTCCGCGCGCCTGTCCTATGACGAAGGGGCGGAACTGCCCGCTTTGACCGCGGCGGAGAAATCGGCGGCGGTCGATCTTGACGGCTGTCTTGCGGCGCTTGCGACCGCGGACGGAACGGTGGACGTGAAAGGGACGGCGAAACTGACCGTGAAAGGTACCGATCTTCTCTTGCGGCTCAACCGTTTCAACGTCGATTTGCGCAGCGGAATCGCCCTGTATGCCGAAATGCGCCTGGAAGTTCTCGGCACGGCGCATGATATAAAGCTTTCTTATGACGGCAACGAACTTTGCGCGGTGTACGGCGGCATCGGCGTGCGGGTGCGCGCGGACGAAACGGAAAAACTCGCCGAAGCGTTCTCGCAGGCCTATGAAAAAATTTCTTCCCGCGCCGACGCCGCCGCGGCGGCGCAGGGGAGTGCCGCCGAAAACGTCATCGGCTGGAACACGGTTTCCGCCCTGTTCTCGTCCGAACAATTTGCGGCTTTCCTCGATTCCTTGAAGCTGGTCGAGGAAGAAGGCGTTCTGAAAGCGACCTTCCGTCTGTTGTCCCTGGATGCGGAACTGTCTTTTGACGGGGAAAAAGTATCCCTGTGCGGCACGGCGCCCGTCGGAGAAGGTCTGTCCTTCAATCTGACCGCCAAAGGCGGCGCCGTAATGGGCAAAATGCCCGTCGGCATTGACTATGTGACGGCGGATGAATTGTGCTTGCTGTGCGATTACGCCGTGGAGCTTTTCGAACTTTCGCAGCGTACGGAGTGGAATATCGGTTATGCCATGACCGTGAACAACGAGGCAAACGGCGTCAATTATAATGTGGACGGCCGCGTGCAGATCGCTTTGGCGCAGGCTGGCAAATCTTTTGCCGCCGCGCTCGATCTCGCCATCGTCCCCGCCGACGCGAGTGCAAAGAGCTATTATATTTCTTTCACCGTCAGCGAGGGCAGGATCTATATCGTCGTCAGTTATTATAAGGACAGTGCAGCCAACCCGGCGGAATACAATCCGCTCCGCCTGCAAGGCGAATTGGCCTGCGTTGCCGACATTGCAAAATCGCTGTATGCCCTTGTCGGCTCGGATTTGTCCTTCCTGCAGGATTTATTGACGCCTTTCGTGTCCGTCGCGGCAGAGCAGCCCTCTTCCGCCGATGCGCCGCTTGCCTTGGGCGAAGTTTTCCGTTCGCTGTCCGTGGACGGACAGAAGATCGCGCTGACGCTCGATCTCGGCGCGCTCGGCGTGTCGGGGGCGGGCGAACTGACCGCCACGCTGGCGCGCGCGGACGGGGATACGGACGGGAATTTTATCCTTTCTCTGGACAACGTAAGTTTTGGTTCTTACCGTTTCAACGCGCGCATGGAAACCTCCTCCGAGCCTTGCGCAATCGTGCCGCCCGCGGGCGAATACATCGATTTTTCTTCGGTTGACGGGCTGATTGACAGCATTTTGAGCAGTTTTCTCGACGTTTCCGACGGAAACGTGCGGTTGTCGGACGGTTATTATTTCGGCGGAAAGATCACGGGTACGATCTCCGGCATGGAAGTTTCCTTCGATGTTGCGGTCAACCTGATCTTCGCAGACGGCGATCTGACGGTGAACGCTTCGATCTCGGCGGGCAGTAAATTCGCCGTCAACAGCGGTGCGTACAAGACATACCTCACGCTCGATGTCGGAAAAGGCATGGTCTATATGATGCGCGAACAGTATGAGTATTACTCCATTCTTTCCTTCAAAAAATATGATACGCCCGTGGTTACCTATCGGAGCATGACGTTGGAGGAATTCGCCGCGGATTATTGGAATCAGATCGTATACGTCACCAATATGGGCGATACGCTTGCATCGGTGGTGCAGGGGATCATCGACGGGTCTTCGGACGACGGCTCTGCCGCGCCTTCCGATCCTTCCGCGCCTGCAACGCCCAAGGACGTGGGCAGTTATCTGAAAGGGTATTCCTACGCCGATAATGTCTATCATCTGACGCTGAACGGTTCCAATTTTGCCGACTTCCTCGGCGATCTGGATCTGTTCATCACCTGCAACGACGAGGGAAAGATCGTCAACATTGCGGGCAGTGCGGACATTTACGTTACGCTTTCTCTCGATCTGGATTGTGAAAACGTCACCAGACCCGCGGGGGGTTATTCTTTGACACTGAAAAATTTGTGCGACGCATGGGGAAAGGACGGCTATGAAACCATCGTTTCGGGCGGTCATACTGCCTCGACGGGGAATCTGAATGATATCGTTCGTTATCAGGGCAGCGTAACGCTGCAAAACGGCAACGCCGTCAGCGTGATAGATGTGGTGTACGGACAGTCCATGTCTGCGTTGCAGGCGTTGGAGGATACGTCCGATGCCCGTTTCATGGGTTGGTATACGGGTGAAAACGGTACGGGCGTGCGCGTGGACGCGAATACGATCGACGACGGATTTTCCGGCAAGACGCTGTATGCGTACTGGTCGGAAAAAATCACCGTAACGTTGGACGCGGGTGAGGGCGAAGCGGATGTTTCCTTCCTCTTTGACGCGCCCGAATATATGTGGGAACGCCTGTGCGAAGTGAACGTCGGGCAGGAAGGACTGCTCTTTACGGGCTGGTATACCGCGGACGGCGTACAGGTTACCGAAGAAAACATACGCGCGTTGCTTGCGCAGGGGAATACGACGCTGTATGCGCGTTATCGGGAAATTACCGAATTGACCTTGTACAGCGACCTTGCATTGGAAGGGTATACGTACGACGAGAGTCTCGGCGTCTATTACCAGACATTTGCCTGGGCGGAAGGCGAACCGCTTCCGTCTGCGGAAAAGGAGGGCTATATCTTCCTCGGCTGGTGGTATGCGGATGAAAACGGCGTCTGGCAGCAGGCGCTTTCGGAAGGAATTCCCTTTGGCGGCACGGAGCTAAAAGCCATGTGGCTTTCCGAATCGGTGACCGTGAACGCGTCTTTTTCGGCTTCCGGAAAGACGGGCACGACGAGCGTTTCCGAAGTCGTCAATTCCTTTGTCAGCCCGGAAATCGCGGGGCTTTTGACCGTCGAGGAAAGGTTTGAATATACTTTCAAGAACAACTGGGGCACGCAGCAGAGCGTCCTTTCCTCTTCCCGCACAGAAAGCTATACTTTCGGCTTGTTTCAGACCGCGAAATCGGGGACGGTTACGGCGACCGTTACCTATGCGCTCAACGGCATCGTTGCGGGCACGGCGACGGGCGCGTGGCAGAGCTGAAACAAAGAATAAAGTTTCGTTACAATATTCGTTCAAAAAAATAATTGGGATAGGAGGTGAAAAAATGGAGCTGATCAAGGCGGATGTTTCGGAAGCGAAGCGGGCATATCGTCGGCTGGAAGAGTCTTTCCCGCCCGAAGAGCGGCGGCCGTTTGCCGATTTTTGCCGCGTTTGGGAAGAGCCGCGCTTTGCTCTCTTTTTTGCCCGGGAAGACGGGGAGGAAGTCGGGCTGATATCCCTATGGCAATTTTCGGATTTCGTGTTTGTCGAACATCTGGCGGTCTATCCCGAACAGCGCGGCGGGGGATACGGTGGAAAAATCATGCGCGCAGTCTCTGCGGCGCATCCCGCGCTGGTGCTGGAAATCGAACCGCCGACGGAAGGGGACAAATTGCGGCGGTGGGAGTTTTATCGACGTCTGGGCTTTGTCATGAACGATTTTCCCTATTTTCAGCCCGCCTATTCCGCGGGCGGCGAAAAATTGGAAATGCGGCTTTTGAGCCTGCCCATGCCCTTGAAAAATCCCCAAAACGCGATCGCGGAAATCTATCGCGCGGTATACGGCATCCATTCTCAAAGAGAGGCTTAAAAAATTTTTTCGGAAAATTTTTTGAAAAATGCTTGCAAAGCCGTCCGATTTATGATAATATGAAAATATAGAAAGAAATGCGAAGAAGCGGAACAGTACTTTCCTTCATCCGTTACAGAGAGCCGTCGGTCGGTGCGAGACGGTGCGGAGGGCGGAGACGAACTCGCCGCAGAGCAGACCGTGCGAAAAAAATTTTTTTCGGTAGTGCGGTACGGGATTTCCCGTTACAGAAAGAGGATATGTCAGTATCCGTAGAGTGCGCGGCAAAGAAAGCCGCGAATAAGAGTGGTACCGCGTCGCCCCCGACGTCTCTTAAATCCGAGACGTTTCGGGGGCTTTCATTTTTTCCGAGGAGGGAGAAAAGATCATGAAAAATTATCAGAAGTACACCAAGCAATATTTCCTGCCCCCCGTGCCTTGCATGGATTGGGCGAAAAAGGACAGCGTGGAAAAGGCGCCCGTCTGGTGTTCCGTCGACTTGCGCGACGGCAACCAGGCGCTCGTCGAGCCCATGAGCCTGCAGACCAAAGTGGAATTCTTCAATTTGCTCGTGGAAGTGGGATTCAAGGAGATCGAAGTCGGTTTCCCCGCCGCGTCCGAGACCGAATATGAATTTTTGCGCACGCTCATCGAGAAGAATATGATCCCCGACGACGTGACCATTCAGGTCCTCACCCAGGCGCGCGAACACATCATCAAGCGCACGTTCGAAGCCATCAAAGGGGCGAAAAACGTCATCGTGCACGTCTATAACTCCACTTCCCTCGCCCAACGCGAACAGGTATTCCGCAAGGATAAAGAGCAGATCAAGGAAATCGCCGTAAACGGCGCGAAACTGCTCAAACAGCTCACCGAGGAAGCGGGACAGAATTACCGTTTCGAATATTCTCCCGAGAGCTTCACGGGCACCGAACCGGAATATGCGCTCGAAGTCTGCAACGCCGTTTTGGAAGTCTGGAAACCGACGGCCGATCGAAAAGCCATCATCAACCTGCCCGTAACGGTGGAAAATTCCATGCCGCACGTCTTTGCCCAGCAAGTGGAATATATGTGCAAAAACCTCGCTTACCGCGAGAACGTCGTGGTGTCCCTGCACCCGCACAATGACCGCGGTTGCGGCGTTGCCGATTCGGAATTCGGTCTGCTCGCGGGCGCCGACCGCATCGAGGGGACGCTGTTCGGCAACGGCGAACGCACGGGCAACGTGGACATCGTAACGCTTGCCATGAACATGTATTCGCAGGGCGTCGATCCCTGCCTCAATTTCGAGAATATGCCGTACATCGTTTCGCTTTATAAGACTTTCACGGGCATGCCCGTGCATCCCCGTCAGCCTTACGGCGGCGAACTGGTCTTTGCGGCGTTCTCGGGCTCCCATCAGGACGCCATCGCCAAAGGCATGGCGTACCGCAAGGAACACAATCCCGAAAAATGGACGGTGCCCTATCTGCCCATCGATCCCAAGGACGTCGGCAGGGAGTACGAGAGCGACGTCATCCGCATCAATTCCCAGTCGGGCAAGGGCGGCGTCGGATACGTCATGGAACAGAGCTTCGGCATCAAAATGCCCGCCAAGATGAAAGAGGCGATGGGCTATGCGACCAAGGACGTCTCCGATAAACTGCACAAAGAACTGAAATCGCCCGAGATTTATGAAGTGTTCAAGGATAAGTTCCTCGACAACCGCCGCGTGTTCGACATCGCGGAGGCGCATTATAAACAGGTGAACGGCATCGAGGCGTTCGTAACGCTGTCCGTAGACGGAAAGAAAGCGGACGTCGAGGCGCACGGCAACGGCCGTCTGGATGCGGTCTCCAACGCCGTGAAAAAATATTTCGGCGTGAATTATGTGCTTTCGGGCTATGAACAGCACGCATTGACCAGCGGTTCCACGTCGCAAGCAATTTCCTATGTCGGCGTGGAAAAAGACGGCAAGGTCTATTGGGGCGCGGGCGTGCACGACGATATCATCACGTCTTCCATCCGCGCATTGGTCAGCGCCGTCAACAATTGTTTCGAGGGCATGAAGAAATAACGGGCGTCGGAAGGGGATAAAATTTCAAAGTCAAAACCACCAGTAAACTGGTGGTTTGCACAGACCCTAAAAGGGTTTAATGCCGGCGCACCCGTCAACGGGTACCGAAATTTGGCAACGCATCACTATTCTCTGGCAGCCGCTATGTCGCGGCTGTCTTTTTTGCCTTATTTATTCTTGATACCCGTAAACGGGTCTATGTACTCACTCATGCTGATTTGGTCATGCATACGGTCTTCCTCCAATTGCTTTTTGATGTACTCTTGGATTACCCGTTCATTTCGCCCTACCGTATCGACATAGTACCCGCGGCACCAAAAATTTCTGCTCCCGTACTTGTATTTTAAGTTCGCATGCCTGTCGAATATCATCAACGTGCTTTTTCCCTTGAGAAATCCCATGAACTGTGCTATACTTATATACGGCGGCACACTTACCAGCATACGGATATGATCCGGACACGCCTCTGCCTCGATTATTTCCACTTTCTTCTCGTTGCAGAGTTTCCGTATAATCTCTCCTATATCTTTTTTCAGTTGTCCATATATTTCTTTTCGCCTGTATTTGGGGGCAAAGACTATATGATATTCACATCTGTATGTCGAATGTGCTGTATGTTTAATTTCTTTCTTCATTTGATAAAAACCTCCTGTTATTCTTAGTGATGCGGTCGCCAAACCTTCACTATTATAACACAGAGGTTTTTATTTACTGAAGTTCTTTTGCCTCCCCCAGTATAACTGGGGGTTTATTCATGCTAAAGCGCCAAAAAGAACGGGGCTCCGCGGAATGCGGAGCCCCGTCTTGTCTTTTTTGGGGTGTGTGTTTTTGTCTTTTACGGCGTTGAGGTTTTTTCCGTTTTGCGCCCTTTCCGTCGAAAAAGTCCGCCCGCGGCAATTGCCGCGGGCGGATATACTGTCAAATGAAATATTTTCCTCTTATCAGCGGAAGAAGGTCAATAAGGATTGAACAAAAAACTTTCCGTAGGAATAATATTCGTAATAATCTTCGGGGTTGGAGAAGACTTCGATGAACGCCACGATCATGGCCAGACAGAAGATTGCCGATAGAACGATGGCGATAACGCCCATGACAATCCCCGCCGCCGTGTGAGATTTTGCGCCCTGTACCGTTGCCACGATTCCCAATGCCAGAGAGAGAAAAAAGAGGAAGAGCAAAGGCGGAAACAGCTCCATAAACATAAATATGATCGGCAGGAGGCAAAGCGCGACGATTCCCGCCACGATTCCTTTCGGCTTTTTATTCGCAGGTTGAGGCGGATATGCAGGCGGATATACGGGCATTGTCGGTCGGTTGGGGTTATACGTATACGGCTGTGTGTAAGGATAGGGCTGTTGCGCATAGGGCATCGCCGTCGGAATCGCCGATACGGGCTGACCGCAGAAAGTGCATTTCGTCTCCCCGGGTTGTAATTTCTGCCCGCAACGGGTGCAGAAGCCTGCTTGCGGATTATTCGGCCGCTGTTCGCCGGGGAAAAGCGGGCGTTGTTGCCATGCCGGCTGCGGCTGTTGCGGCGCGGAAGCACCGTTTTCTCCTTGTGTTTTTTGCTCGTCGGAAGGTGCGGTTGCGTTGACGGCATCCGTCGTCTTTGCGTCCGTCTTTGCGTCCGTCGCATCGTCTGCTCCGACCGCCGGATTTGTCGCGGGAGCGGTGGCGGGGATGGCGTTGTTTCCGGGCATGGCCGTTTGGTTTACCGCCGGAGGCGGGAAGGGATTGTAAGCGGGAATGATGGGCCGCAGGGCTATTCCGCAATAGGGGCAAACCGTTTCCTGCCCCGAAAGTCCCGTTCCGCAGTTTTCGCAATACATAAATTTTTTTCTCCTTGTTATTCTTTATCTTTAATAGGATCGATAATAGGATCGATATTCCGATTACATGGACGTGAAATTAAGCACGATGCCGTTGATGAGGACGAGTACCCAAAGTACGCCGTTGAAAATAATGCCGCCCGTTGCGCCTTTCCAGAAGGGCCGCTGATTCAGAGCGGGCAACTCGTTGCCCGTTGTGTTCTTTTTCAGGAAGTAGAAAAGTCCGAGCCCGAAAATCACGAAAGATACGCCCAGAATGATGAAGTCCGCGAGAGCGGGGATCTCATAGATACCGAAATACATCAGAATGACGCTGTAACCGTTGTTGAGGAAGTGCACGATCATGGAGGGGATAACGGATCCCGTGCGGATGGCGACGAAGGCAAAGACCGCGCCGAGCACGAAGGTATATCCCGTCTGTGAAGGGTTGCAGTGGAAGAGGGAAAAGAGAAATCCGTTGATCAGACAGGCTTGCAATGTTCCCAGTTTCTTGGTACTTTCCAGGATGATGCCGCGGAAGATCAGTTCCTCAAAGATTGCGGGCATGACCGCGATCATAAAGAGCGCGAGAAAGACCAATCCGCCGTCCATGGGTATGTCCGTGATGACGCTGGAGGTCTGATAACCGATGAACTCCAGGAAAGCGGAGAAAAACATCTCGACAAAGGAGGAGACGAACACCGCGCCGCAGGCGAACAGCACGCCGATGATGCAGGGCATCGGTTTTGCCTTGCGCACGCCGACTTCGGGCAGAGTCAGGCGGAATCTCGCGAGAAAGATGATGACTGCGCCCGCCAGCACCAATTGCGTGGAGAAATTGGCGTAAAAGAGAACCACGTTTGCCGTTTCGGGTTCCATCAACTGCGCGAAAAGGGCGATCAGAAAAGAGATCGCCATCGCGCCCAGTTGCGCGGCGATGCACGTCCAGGAATAAAAACGCCCCGTGCGGCGTATCGTGAGTACGGGATATTTTTTACCCGCCTTTGAAGATTCGGCCGGTTGTCCCGCGGGTTGCCACGCCGGTTGTCCTGCGGGCTGCCATGCCGGTTGTCCCGCGGGTTGCCACGCGGTCGGTCCTGCGGGTTGCCACGCGGTCGGCCCTGTGGGTTGCCACGCCGGTTGTCCCGCGGGTTGTTCCGTGGATTGCGCCGCGGGTTGCTCCGTGACCTGCTCTGTGGCTTGATCTGTTATTTGTTCCGAAGCGCCCTGTTCGGGCGTCGGCGTAAAATGTTGTGCATCCATGATTCTATTATACAACCCTTTCTTTATTTTTTCAAGTACCTGACCTGTTTTTTGTGCGGGAAAAGCATTTTTTTCTTGCCTGCGGTATGCGCGCCGTCCGAGAAAAAGGACGGCGATGTCTGTCGGGCGGCAAAAAAATAAAAAAAGCGGTTTAAACCGCGGAGGATTCGTTTACATATTTATATTGTATGAGTAATGCCGGTATAAATTGCATCAAAGAAAAGAACAGCCTCTGTGCCGCGTCGCGTTGCGTCCGTCGCCGAGGAAAGGAGAAGAGATGTTAAGAACCTTAGCAAAGAGCGTTCGGCAATACAAAAAGCAGACCATCGCGACGCCGTGCATCATGGTCGTCGAAGCGGCGATGGAGACCCTCATTCCGTACATCATGAGTCTGCTGTTGAAAGTCTTGCAGGACGCACAGAGCGCGAATATGCCCGTGGACTTGGGCATGGTGGCGATGTATGGCGGCATCATGATCGCGATGGCGCTTCTTTCCGCCGCGGCGGGGATCGTCGGCGGCATGCTTGCCTCGCAGGCGAGCGCGGGATATGCCGCAAACCTTCGGCAGGATATGTATGAGAAGATACAGAGTTATTCCTTTGCCAACATCGATAAGTTTTCCAGCTCCTCGCTCATCACCCGTCTGACGACGGATATCACCAACGTGCAGATGGCATATCAGATGATGACCCGCATGATGGTGCGCGCGCCGATCATGTTCGTGTTTGCCATCGTCATGTCCTTTGTGGTCAATGCGCAGATCGCCTGGATATTTGTCGGCGCCGCCGTCGTCATGGCGCTCGCCGTGGTGTTCATCATGAGCCGCGCCATTCCGGGCTTTCAGAAAATGCTCGTCAAATACGACGACATGAACGGCGTCGCGCAGGAGAACCTGACCGCCGTGCGCGTCGTCAAGTCCTATGTGCGGGAAAATTATGAGATAGAGAAATACAAAAAGGCGACCAAGGCGGCCTATGATTTTTCCGTCCGCGCGCAGAAATGGCTGGTCACGCTCATGCCCGCCGTGCAGACGGTCATCTATGTCACCATGTTCCTGCTCTTTGCGTTCGGGGGCAATCTGTATTTCGGCGGGGATTTGCAGATCTCCGATCTGACCGCCCTTCTGACCTATGCCACGCAGATCCTGACGGGGGTCATGCTCTTTGCCATGGTGCTCAATTTCATGGCGCTTGCCAAACCGTCGGCAAAGCGTATCGCCGAAGTGCTGGAAGAGGAGGTCGATCTCAAAAATCCCGAAAACGCCGTAACGCAGGTTGCCGACGGGTCCGTGGATTTCGAGAACGTAGGCTTTTCTTACGATAAAAATGCAGACGAGGAAGTGCTCAAGGGCATTGACCTGCACATCCGTTCGGGCGAAACGGTCGGCATCATCGGCGGGACGGGTTCGGCGAAGAGTTCGCTCGTTTCGCTCATTCCCCGTCTGTACGACGTGACCGAAGGTTCCGTGCGCGTGGGCGGCGTGGACGTAAGAGCGTACGACCTTGAGACCTTGCGCAACAACGTCGCCATGGTCTTGCAGAAGAACGTGCTCTTTTCGGGCTCGATCGAAGAGAATATGCGTTGGGGCAACGAAGGGGCGAGTTTTGAAGAAATTCAGGCGGCCTGCCGCGCGGCGCAGGCGGAAGAGTTCATTGAACGCATTCCCGAAAAATACGAATACGATCTCGGCCAGGGCGGCGTGAACGTGTCGGGCGGACAGAAACAGCGTCTGTGCATCGCGCGCGCTCTGTTGAAAAAGCCGAAAATACTCATTTTCGACGACTCGACGTCGGCGGTGGATACGCGTACGGACGCGCTTATCCGCGACGCGCTCAAAAAGGCCGAACCGGACTGCACCAAGATCATCATTGCCCAGCGCATCGCTTCGGTGCAGGACGCCGACCGCATCGTCGTCATGGACGACGGGAAAATTGCGGGCATCGGCACGCACGAACAGCTTCTTACGGACAACGCGATTTATCGCGAAGTGTATGAATCTCAGGTGAAAGGGGGTGAGGAATAATGGCTCAGCCGCGCAGTATGAATATGGGTATGCACGGTCGCGGAGGCATGCAGGGTGCCGGCCGCGGGGCGGAAAATCCCGTCAAGACGTTCAAGCGTCTGATGAAATACATGACTTCCCGCTACAAATGGCGGTTCGTGCTGGTATGCGTCATGATCGTCGTGTCCGCACTCGCGTCCATCAGCGCGTCGGTGTTCATCGGCTTTTTCACCGAGCACCTCGCCGAAATCGGCGTCGGCGGCGCACCCGACGCGCAGTTTTACGGTTTGCTTTTCGCCATGGGCGGCATCGGTGCGTTCGGCATACTCTGCAGTTTTACCTATTCGAGGATCATGGTGTATATCTCCGAAGGCACGATGAAGCGGCTCCGCGACGATATGTTTTCGCATATGCAGTCCCTGCCCATCGGGTTCTTCGATGCGCACACCCACGGCGATCTGATGAGCGTCTACACCAATGATACCGACACCCTCCGTCAGCTGATGAGCCAGACCATTCCGCAGATCATTTCGTCGGTCATCACCATTGTCGGCGTATTCTTTGCCATGCTCTTTTACAGCGTTACCCTGACGGTCGTGGCGATGCTCTTTCTTGGACTGCTTCTCTTCATCGTGGGCAAACTCAGCGGCAAGTCGGGCGGTTATTTCGTGCGGCAACAGGCATCGCTGGGCAAACTCAACGGCTACATCGAAGAGATGATCGAGGGGCAGAAGGTTGTCAAGGTGTTCTGTCATGAGGAACGCGCGGTCAAGGATTTTACGGCGTTGAACGAGACCTTGCGGCAGAACGCCACCGCGGCGAACTCGGTCGTCAACGTCATGGGTCCGACGACCAACAACCTCGGCTATGTGCAGTACATCGTCCTTGCCCTCGTGGGGGTGTTGCTCGCCGGTAGCGGGACGGTCTGGGGGATTTCCCTGTTCGGGTTCGTCAGCAACGGCAGTTGGGGACTGACGCTCGCCGCCATCATCTCCTATCTTACCCTTGCCCGCAGTTTCAATATGCCCGTGCAACAGGTGGCACAACAGTTCAACACCGTCGTCATGGGTATGGCGGGCGCCGAGCGTATCTTTGCCATCATCGATGCGCCGAGCGAGGACGCGGGCGGTGAGGTGACGCTCGTCCGTGTGGACCGTACGGCGGCGGGATATGAAGAGCGCCGAAGCGGTGCTCTGTGGGCTTGGAAAAAGCCCGCGCAAAAGGCGGGGGATGCCGCGGAATACGTTCTGTTGCGCGGCGATATCCGTTTCGATCACGTCACATTCGGCTATACGCCCGAGAAAGATGTCCTGAAAGACGTTTCCCTGTACGCCAAACCGGGGCAGAAAATCGCCTTCGTCGGCGCGACGGGCGCGGGCAAGACGACGATTACCAACCTGATTAACCGTTTTTATGACATTCGGCAGGGTAGCATCACGTACGACGGGCTGGATGTTCGCTCCATCAGAAAGAGCGATTTGCGCCGTTCCCTCGGCGTCGTGTTGCAGGATACGCACCTGTTTACGGGAACGGTCATGGACAATATCCGTTACGGCAGATTGGATGCCACCGACGAAGAGTGTGTCGCCGCGGCAAAACTCGCCAATGCCGACTCCTTCATCCGCCACCTGCCGCACGGTTATCGCACGGTACTGCACGGCGACGGCGCCAATCTTTCGCAGGGACAGCGTCAGCTCCTCGCCATTGCCCGCGCCATGGTGTCCGACTGTCCCGTGCTTATCCTCGACGAAGCGACTTCTTCCATCGACACGCGCACGGAAAAACTCATCGAAGAGGGGATGGATAAGCTGATGGAGGGCAGGACGGTGTTCGTCATCGCGCATCGCCTTTCCACGGTCAAGAATTCGCAGGCGATCATGGTGCTCGAACAGGGGGTCATCATCGAACGCGGCACCCATGACCAGCTCATCGAGCAGAAAGGGAAATATTATCAGCTCTATACTGGCGCATTCGAGCTGGAATAAAATTTTCTTGCGCGTCGGCATAAAAAATGCTTAAACCATTGGGGCATGCCCCGAAAAAACGAAAAAAAAGAACCGCATATTGCGGTTCTTTTTTCGTGTTGATTTTTTTACACGATGGGCGGCTGCTTGATTTTGTTGTATACGGCGACGCCGAGTTCCCGCAAGGGGCGCGCGGTCTCGTCGTCGGCGTCGGTCATCACCGCATCATAAGCACTGAGCGAACAAGTGCGGTAGGGGGCAGAGAGGAAAAATTTATTCTTGTCCGCCACGAGAATGTGCGTCCGCGTCTGTTCGAGCGCCACTTGTTTGAGTTGGATGGTTTCCAGGGAGTATTCATATGTTCCTTTGCCGTCGAGCGCGGCGCACGAACAGAGCATGAGATCGAGGTTGAAGGAGCGCAACAGGTTGCACGTCAGACTGCCCGTCACGGAATTGGTGTTGAAGTGCACCTCTCCCGCGGGCATGATGAGATGGACGTCCTCTTTCTGGGAAAGCTTCAATGCGACCTGCAAGCCGTTGGTGACGACGGTCTTATGCGTGAGATCCATGCGTTCGGCGAGGGCGAGACAGGTGGAGGAATTGTCGATGAACACCGTTTGAAAGGAGGGTAAATTTCCGAGCGCGACGCTCGCCGCCTGTTCCTTTTCCTTGGCGTTCTTTTCCAGCCGTACGAAGATGGAGATCTCGTCGGAGTTTTCGATGTACAGCGCGCCGCCGTGCGTGCGGGCGACCATACCCATTTTCTGCATTTCCAGAAGGTCCCGCCGTATGGTGGCGGGGGAAACATAGAGGAGGGCAGACAGCTCTTCCACCGTCGCCTTCTTCTTTTCCTTCAAATATTCCGAAATCAACTTAAACCGTTCGTTGACAAACATTTTTCTGCCCCTTTTCCGTATTGGTATTATTATAGCACAATCACGCAAAATTTGTCAAGAAAATCAAAAAAATCTTTGAATTTCAAGCGGCGTTATGTAGGATAAATGATTGTTTTTGATTTTTTCTGTTTGACATTATTTATTTTTCTGCTCGGTCAAACAAAAATTCAAGCAATTTGCCGCGTGCCATTGACAATTTTTCGTCGGTGTGATATGGTGTACGAAATAACGTATTCGTTTCCGATGTTTTTTTCGGGGCGGGGGAGGTTGTTTTGCGAGAAAAGAGAAAATCGATCGGAAAGTCGCTTGCCGTGCGATTGTTTGCGGGGGCGATTTGCCTGATTTGCGGTATATGCGCGCTCTGTTTGGTAGCCTGTTCGGACGGGGAGAAAGATTTCACCGTCGGTTTGCGTGCGGCCTATGAGGACGGCGGACTGGTCTGCCGCTGGAGCCTGGAAGGGGCAAAGGCCGACTCGTTCGCCGTTTATGCGAGCGAAGACAAAGAAGGGGCGTATGAAAGGGTAGCCGAGGTGAAGGACGGGGTCTACCGCGCTGCCGATCCCGCGCTGTATTACCGCGCCGCGGCGGTGCGCGACGGGGAGGAAATCGCTTTTTCGGCTCCTTTTTCCTATCTTTATGATACATTCGGCTCCTCTTCCGTGCGCGTCTTTTCCGAAAAGGACGACGAGGCGGAGATACAGGCATACTTTGACGGGTTGTACGCGGCGACGGAAAGAACGGAGTTTTCCGCCGACCGTCACGCCGTTCTCTTTGCGCCCGGGGATTATTCGGACGTGACGGTCAGGGTCGGTTATTACACTTCCGTGAGCGGACTGGGTATGCAACCGGGAGAAGTCTGCTTCGGCAGACTGCAGACGTCCGCCCGCACGGATACGCAGCATGCGCTCATCAATTTCTGGCGGACGGCGGAAAATTTCCGCGTGCGGGAAAATTCGACCTGGGCCGTGTCGCAGGCGACCTCTTTGCGTCGCATACAGTTCGACGGCGATCTGCTTCTGTGCGACGTCGGGGCGTCTTCGGGCGGTTTTCTGGCGGACAGCACGGTGTTGGGCACCGTCAATCCCGCGTCCCAACAGCAATGGCTGGCGCGGGGGTGCTGGTTGGCAAAATGGAACCACGCCAACATGAACATGGCCTTTGCGGGCGTGCAATCGCCGTCGGGCGGCATTCCGTCTCCCGACTGGGCGCAGGCGGCAATCGCGGACAATACGCATACCACCGTCCTCGATCGGGTCACCGTCATGCGGGAGAAGCCCTATCTTGTCTTTGACGGGGAACGCGGTTACGGCGTATTCGTTCCGTCTTTGCGCCAGAATGCCGCAGGTGTTTCCTGGGCCAACGGCGCGGCGGCAGGGGAATTTATCCCATTGACGGAGTTTTATGTCGCGCATCCCGAAACGGATACGTCTGACAGTCTGAACGCCGCTTTGTCGGCGGGAAAACATCTCCTGTTCACGCCAGGATTCTATTCCCTTTCTTCGGCGATCGAAGTGACGCGCAAAGATACCGTCGTTCTGGGCATGGGGCTTGCGACGCTGGCAATCGCGGAGGATAATGCGGACGCGTGCATGCGCGTGGCGGACGTGGACGGCGTGACGGTCGCGGGACTCCTTTTCGATGCGGGGAAGAACTCGAAAAATCTGCTGGTGGCAGGGGAGGAAGGTGCGGCCCGCTCCCACGCCGCCGACCCCGTTCTTCTGGCCGACGTATTTTTCCGCGCTGGCGGGGATACGACGGAGCGGACAAACGTCGAAAGCTGTCTGGTCATTCATTCTTCCGACGTGATCGGGGATAATTTCTGGGTCTGGCGGGCCGATCACGGACTCGATCCGAACAATTCCGAAGGGTACGGCTGGGATGCGGTCGGATGGGATTTCAATCGTGCGGCGAACGGGGTCACGGTCAACGGCGACAACGTGACGGTATACGGCCTGATGGTCGAACATTTTCAGGAATATCAGACGGTCTGGAACGGAGAGAACGGCTTTGTTTTTTTCTACCAGTCCGAAACGCCGTACGACGCCCCCGATCAGGCGTCCTGGACGAGCGAGTGGAAGGGAGTGCGGTACAACGGATACGCGAGCTATAAAATATCCGACGACGTGCGCACGCATACCGCTCTGGCGCTGGGCGTCTATTACGTCAACACGATGTGCAACCAGAGCGCGCCGGCTTGCGACAACGTCAAGCTGTGCGATCATGCCGTGGAGTGCCCCGAAAGGGCAGGCATTTCCCTCACGCACATTGCGATCAAGCGGTTTCACGTCCACGTCGAGAGCAGGATCTCTTTTGCCGTCAATGCGCACGGACAGACGGGGACGACGGGGGAAGTTGATTTTTTAACCACGAAAGGATTGTTCCCGGAGGAGTAAAGTGCACACTTATGCGTGTTTATGATCGATTTTTGCGTAAGCATCTGACTATATGCAAAAATATCAATCAAATCGCACTTTCATATTGACACGTCAATAACAGGATGTTACAATCTGCAGGTAAGAACGGGAAAAATCGGATCGGATTTTTCCGTCGGCAGGAAGAAATCAAGGAGGAAATATGACAAAGAAAGGAGAACTTCTCTTTCGCGGACTGAGTGCGTTGTTTGCATTCCTGTGCGCGCTCGTATTCGGAGCGTATACCATCGCATCGGGCGGCGACTATAAGAGCGTTGTGGACAGCATTCTCGTGTCCGGCGGCACGGCGGGGAGCGCCGACGCGAGTGCGTATGCTTTCAACTCGGATTATAAGAGCACCACGGAGATGCTGACGGCGCGCCGCGCCCTTGCGACGCGCATCACGGCGGAGGGCAGCGTACTGCTGAAAAATGACAATGCCGCTCTGCCTCTGCGCACAGCGGGCTCTCAAGAGCAGATCAACGTCACCCTTCTCGGTTCGGCCGCGTATACCTATGACACGTCGGGCAACCTGCGCGATCAGGGGCAGGGCAAAAAACTCGGTGTATACGGCGGTCTGACGGGCAGTCCGATCTATGAACAGACGGTCACCACGTCGGACGGCACGATCCGTCTGCCGATCACGCTTGAAAATGCGTTGGAAAGCAGGAACATTCAGATCAATCCGACCGCGCAGGCGGCGTATAACGGAAAAGATTTCCCCAACTATGTCAACGGCAGCGAAGCCAACGGCTCGCAGGGCGGACCATTTTCGATCAACGAACCGTCCATGACGCTGGCAGAGTGCGGGGACTATGAGAACTATTCGGACGCCGCAATCGTCTTTTTGTTCCGTTCGAGCGGCGAGGGACGGGAATACTTCCCCGGACAAAACGGTCTTGCTGCCAACGACGGCGCGACCTGCGCGCTCGGCCTTTCGGACAGCGAAAGAAACCTCATCGACGTTGCGAATCAGATCTCCGACAAGGTCGTCGTGCTCCTTTGCAGCGCGGTTGCCATGGAGACGGACGAACTGAAAAATGACGAAGACGTGGATGCGGTCATGTGGATCGGCCTGCCGGGCGCCTATGGCATGGACGGCGTGGCGCAGCTTCTGGCGGGCGAGCTTTCTCCGTCGGGGAAACTGCCCGACATCCATGCGGTCGCCGCCTCCGATTCGCCTGCGGCGCAGAATTTCGGCGTGGAAGCGGCGGACGGCACCGACATCGCCTGGCAGAATAAAAGTTCTTACAGTCAGATTGCCTGGCGTGCCAACAGCGAACACTATGTCGTGCTCGCCGAGGGCTTGTACACGGGCTATCGCTATTATGAAACCCGCTATGCCGACGCGGTATACAATCGCGGCGACGCAAGTTCGGCCGTCGGATCTTCCACGGGCGGCGCATGGCGGTATGAGGACGAAGTCGCCTATTCCTTCGGTTACGGCATGACGTATTCTCAATTTACCGAAGAGATCGTGCCGGGCAGCCTGAAAGTCGATCTTGAAAACAAGACTGTTTCGGTGGACGTGACGGTGGACAACGTGGGGGATTATACCGCGCAGCACGTCGTGCAGCTCTATGTGCAGTCTCCGTACACGCAGTATGACATCGATCACGGCGTGGAAAAGTCGGCGGTACAGCTTCTGAACTATACGAAAGTCGAGCTTGCGCCCGAGGACGAACCCGTTACGGTCACCGTTACGGGAGATCTGAAATACATCGCCAGCTATGACAAGACCGCGGCGCATGACGGCGTTACGGGCGGATATATCCTTGAAAGCGGAAAATATTACTTCGGCATCGGCAACGGTGCGCATGAGGCGCTCAACAACATCATTGCGCTCGAAGGCAATGCCGTGAACGAGGATTTGATCTATTCGGAAGAGGGCGCGTCCGTCAATGAAAAGGGCGCGATCGTATGGGACACATCGGATACGGAAGGCTGGACGGCGGACGCCGACGGCGTCAATTCCTCTCTCATCGCCCGCACCAACGAGGACGGCAACATCGTGCAGAACCGGATGCAGAACGCCGATTATAATTATTATAAGGCCAATACGGTGACCTATCTGACCCGCAACGATTGGTCGGGTACCTTCCCCAGAACGTACACCAACCTCACGGTAACGGACGAGATGATCGATCACCTGAACAACGATGTCTATAAGTTCCAGACGGGTTCTTCCGACGTTGTGTTCGGTTATGACCATACACAGGACGTGGACGAGAACGGTCAGCCCATGGAAAACATGAACGTCGCCGAAATGAAACTCAAGGATTTTGACGACGAACAGTGGGACTACCTCCTCGATCAGGTCACTTTCTATGAGGCGTGGTTCCTCTCGCCTTACGGCGGCACGGAGAACGAGGCCATCGTATCGGTCAATTCGCCCGTGGCGTGGCAGATCGACGGTCCGAATGGCAATGTAACCCGTTCCATCGGCTCAAAGGCAAAGACGGCGGGGCCTTATGCCGTGACCCGAAATGATCCGAACTATAATTATATGTCCAGCGATATGCCCTGTGAGCCCACCACGGCCGCCACTTTCAATCAGAAACTGGTCGAGGAACAGGGCAAAATGTACGGCGAAGATATGATCTGGAGCGGCAACGCCATGATTTGGGCGCCCGGCATGAACTTGCACCGCACGCCCTTCAATTCGCGTAACCACGAGTACTACAGCGAAGATCCCATGCTGACCAACCTGACGGGCGCGGCGTTCATTTACGGCGGGTTGCAAAAAGGCGCCATTCTGGCGGCCAAGCATTTCGCTTTCAACACGCAGGAGTCCTATCGCGAAGGGCTGTCCCAATTCATGGAGGAGCAGTCCGCGCGTGAGCTGGAATTGCGGGGCTTTGAGGGCATCGTCGAGGATGCCGTCTATGTCAACAGTGCAGGCAACGAAATCACTTCCCTCGGCATGATGACTTCCTTCTCCCGCGTGGGGGTTACGGGCGTCAACGCGCATACGGGCGTCATGAAGAACATCCTGCGCGGCGAATGGCAATTCAAAGGCCTGAGTTCTTCGGACATGGTCGTCACGGGTGAGTTCTTCACTGTCGAGGACGCGGTCGTCAACAACGTTACCTTCATGGCGTCCACGGGACCGCAGTCTCTCTTGAGCAATTACTGGAAAGAGTACAACGATCAGAATAAAGTGGCGTCCGATCCCGTCATGTGTCAGGCACTCAGGGACAATATGCACTATTATTTGTACGCCATTGCCAACAGCAGTGCGCTCAACGGCATCGATCCCGACTTCGTCGTGGATACGGGCATGTCCTGGTGGCAGCCCGTCATCATTGCCGTCGGCTGTGTGTTCGGCGCATTGGCGGCAGGCGGCGCGGCGCTCAGCGTGTTCGTGCATTTCCGCAAAGAAAAGAGCGGGAAGGGGGGTGGAATAAATGCGTGAAATCTCCGCGAAGAACAAAAACGTCGGCTTACGGCTTGTCAAAAGTCTCCGTCCCGCGCTCTTTCTGCTGATCGCGGCATTGGTGCTCTCGATTGTCGGATTTGTCAATTATTTCCATACCATGTCCGCGTTTGACTATCCCGTGGACAGATGGGTCATCGTGCTGACGGGCTTTGCTTTTGCGCTCATCGCGTTCCAGATCGTCAATGCGTTGCTCATGGGTGACCAGTTCGGCAACGTGTTCCCGCTGTGTGCGTCGATCGTGCTTCTGATCCTCGCGGCGGTGGCGTACGTCTCGCCCTGCCTCTCCAATATCGGCATCTATTTCACGGTCGGAAACATGGGCAACGTCGAGGCGAACGCCGTGGGCGTGCCCAGCGTCATCCGCGGCATGATCTTCTATGTGGTTGCCGTGGTTTGCCTGATCGTCGGGGCGTTCTTTCCCGCCGTCAAAGCGGGGAACGGCTTGCTTTCTCCCCTGTTCGGAGGTGAAAACGTATGACCGAGCTCAGAAAAAAACAAATCTTATGGATCGTATACGGCGCGCTCGCGCTGGTGTGTCTCATTGCCTTTTCCGTTGCCGCCGTCTGGGCGGGACAGGGTATTCTTTCGACGGAAATCACCGAGATCCTGTCGGCAGAAGTCACCATCGACACCGAGACCGAACTGACAGACGAAACGACCCGCACGGAATACATCGTCGGCGAAGCCGTCGACACGACGGGCGTGTCGGTCAAAGTCGTTACCAAAGAGGGCAAAACGGTAACGCCTTCCCTTGAAGAATGCACCGTGGAAGCGGATATGGATACCGCGGGCGTCAAACCCGTCGTCATCTCCTGGCAGGAGGGCACCGTTCTCTACCGCGGCAGCTATACCATTGAAGTTTTTGCCGTCCGTCACCTCGACGTACGTCCCAATGACGGCGACGAAAAACTCATCTATGCGCAGAATGAAACCGAACTTGACAAGACGGGCATCGAAGTCTGGGCGGATCTTGCCGGCACGCCCGAGACCATGGAAAAGCCTTCCGAGTACGATACCGTCGTGCGACTGCAACCCGAACAGTTCACCTTGACTTCTTCGGAAATGGGTGTTCCCGGCATCCATAACGCCACCGTTACGGCGGGCCGCGCGACGGGCGGATTCACCTTTGCCGTCGAGGGCATCGCCATCGACACATCGCAGGCGGCGACCTATTACGGCGTGGGCGAAACGTTCTATCCCGCGGGCATCAACGTGACCAACAATTCTGCCGCCGACGCCACGTCCGAAAATCCTTACGGCACGACCTATATAGGCAATTATTCCTTCGATCCCGTGGATACGTCCACGGCGGGCGCCAAGGCGGTCAAGGTGTCTTACGGCGACGTGTCGGCGGAATATTCGGTCACGGTATATCCGATGGCTTTCCATACAGAAAACGTCATCGGAACGGACGGCACGTCCGCAACCATGGATTTCTACTGGATCAAGGGCGCGACGACCGCCAACGAGGGCGGCTTCAAGGTTACCTGGGTGGACGGCAACGGCGTCAGACACAAACAGCAGGGCACCTGGGGGTATTATGACGCCTGGGGGTATTATGACGGAAACAACGTTACCATGTGGGCGTATAACGGCGTCATCAATACTTGCAACATATTTTTCGACAGCAATGTTACCTGGTGGGACGGGAACGGCGCAGATCCCCATGGATCGGGCGTTTCGGACGGCGTGAATTTTGAAATTTACTATCCCTATGCCCGTTCGGGGAACGTTACGCTGGAAATTTACGGCAAGGCGAAGCTCGCCGAACTGGAAGGCATCAAGCATGGCGTGGACGCGAAGAGCATCACCGTCGATACCTCTTCCGCAAAGACCGTTTATTCCTTGGGTGAAAGGTTTTCCGCCGAGGGGCTGACGGTGACGGCAGAGCTGTGGAACGGCGGCACGCGCGTGCTCGCGCCCACCGAATACACCGTTTCCGCGCCTTTGCTCAATTCCATCGGCCCCAAGACGGTTACCGTCTCTTACGGCAACCCGACGGAGGACAATCCCTATCAGGTTCTCACCGTGCGCTATGACGTGTTCGTCACGGGCGAAACGCTCGACGTTTCGGGCGCAAAGACCGTTTATTCCGTCGGAGAAGCGTTCAGTGCGGACGGCGTCAGACTGGTGCGCTGGGACGAAAACGGCGGACAAACGGACGTCACCACCGAGTTTACCGTGGAAGAGATGCCCGATATGACGGGCGAGGGGGTGAAAACCGTTACTTTGACCGACGGAGAGGCGGAATATACCTATACCATCGTCGTCCTGCCCGCCTCCGATCTTGCCGATCGAGTGCTGAACTTTGAAAACCGCACGGGCGACGGCAGCAGTCTCGCGCTGTACATCCATGAACGCAACAGCACGACCGATGCCGATCCCGCTTCGGCGAACGGCTACTATGTCTACACGACGTCCGCAGGGGGAAGCGAAATGTTCTCCTTCGGATATACCTATGATCCCGCGGGTTGGGTGAGCACCTTCACTTCGGACGAGAGCAGTCTGACGGCGAGCGTGCTCAACGATCAGGCTTCCGCCGATAACGGCGCGCTCTTCGTCTCCTATGCGGGTGCGCAGTTCACCGCGCCGCAGACCGAGTGGCATAAAGTCGTCATGCACTGGGCGCGCGAATTCGATTATCTTGAAGTAGACTATTCCAAGGCCACCCGTGAATATCTCGTGAAGGGCACGTTCTCTTCGGCAAACCTGACCGTCAGCCTCAAATATACCGACGGCACCCGTCAGACCCTGAGCGCGGCGGAATACACCGTTTCACAGCCCGACATGTCCTTTATCGGCGTACACGACATCACGGTGTCCTACAACGAAGATCCGACCGTAACGGCGAAATATCAGATCTTCACCATTCCGGACGTGCCTTGGGAAACGCATAAGATCGATTTCACGCAGAGCGCGGCGGGCGACCGACTGGAACTGTACGTCACCGAACGCCCCGCGTCTTCCGATTCCTCGCAGGATTCGACCAGCAAGGGCTGGTACCTCCTGAAAGCGGCGGACGGACATTATGAGATGTACGAACTGACCTATACCTACACGGCGGACGGTGCGCAGAGCAGCTTCGCATCCGACGGCGTCGAGGAGACCATCGGCGGTTCGGGCGAGTTGATTGCCAATCTCAACGGCGTGAATTATACGGTCGGCGCGGCGATGTGGCATCAGCGCCTGATCGGTTGGGCGGCTTAAAGGCGCGGGGAGGAACGAAAACCATGAAAAAATTCTCTAAAATATTGGCAACGCTTCTGGCGTTCTGCTCTCTCGCGACGGGGGCTTTCGCCCTCGCCGCCTGTGAGAAAGAACCGCAAGAGCAGACGGGGCCCGTCAGCGATTTGCGCGGTACCTTCACCTATAACGCATCCGTCGGCGAAACGAGCGACGCGACCAAGTTTCTCACGGTCACCAACGATCAGTCCCTCGTCGACGTCGAGGGGCAGAAAAGCTGGCTTTACGGGTCATACACGCCCTTCTCCGTGGCGTACGACTGGGACAATCAGTTCAATCTCGGCACCCCGCATCACGATCCCGCACAGGCGGGACAGGGGCGGCGCGTCGCGGTCATGAATTACCGCATCAACCAACAACTCCGACTCAACCGAGACTTCACCTATTCCTATGTCTGTTCGGTCATCATTTCCAACCCCTGTCAATGGGGTTCGGAGATCGGCAGGCTGGAAGCGTCTGTCACGGGTACCTTCACCTCCGAAGCGGGTGCGGGCACGGCGCACACCGTCTCGCTCTCCGATCCCGCGGGCGGCAAGCTTTCGCTTTACGGCATTTCGTCGGGCGGCGCCACGGACGGTTATTATTGGCAGTGGCGGGTTCACGAAACGCCCGACGTGGTGCAGAATTATGACTATGCGGACTGTTTCGACGCGTATGCACAGAGCGAGGTCTATCGGTACGTCGAGGCCAGAGTCGTGACGGTCGACACCGAAAACAATTCCCTTGCCGACGAGCTGTTCGATCCCTATCTTTTCAATCTCATGGCAAAATACGGAACCTATTGAGCGGACTCGTGCGCGCCGCAATATCCTTGCGGCGCGCACACGCTGTTTTGGAACACGCAACCAACGGCCTATACTTCTGCATTTACCGATAAAAAACAAAGACCCGTCGGGCGATTGCCGACGGGTCGGCGTTTTTTTTGCGCCGTAGGTTGCTTTCGAAGAAGAAACGCTTAAAAAGATGTTTGTTTTTGTTTATTTATGATTTTTTTTGATTGTGTATTTGCGCAAATGGCAAGTTTTCAATCAATTCGGACAAAGATATGGACAAATACGGGGAAAATTGTTATAATATCCCCATACGAAAAGAATAAAGACGCAGATCGTTTGGCGGAGAGGAAATCAGAATGGAAATCAGTGAGATAAAAACGGAAAATCTGGCGACGGGTTGCGTGACGGACGAAGTCCGGCCGCGTTTTTCCTTTTCGCTTTCCTCCGAACGGTCGGGCGCCGCGCTTGCGCGCGCCCGTATTACGGTCGGAGACTGGCACACGGAGACAACGGAACAGTTGTTCATCCCTTACGGCGGCGCGCCGTTGCGTCCTTTCACCGAATATGCCGTAAAAATCGAGGCGGAGAGCACGGACGGAGATCGTGCAGAAAAGACTTCTTCCTTCGAGACGGGCAGAATGGGAACGCCTTGGCGGGCGAAATGGATCACCGACGGGACGTACGTCTTTCGAAAAAAGGGCGTCTCTCCCGTTCCCATGACTTTCCGCCGCCGCTTTGCCGTGTCGGGGCAAATCAGGCGCGCGCGGGTATATGTCACCGCGATGGGCATTTTTGAACTCTCCCTCAACGGGAAAAAAGTGGGTAGGGACTATTTTGCGCCCGGTTTTACGTCTTATAAACATCAGTTGCAATATATGACTTACGACGTAACCGAAGTTCTGCGCCAAACCAATGAATTTTCGGCGGTGGTCGCCGGAGGCTGGGCGGTCGGTTCGTTCGTGTGGACGCGCAAAAACCGCGTCTATGCCGACAGGCAGGCATTGCTTTTGGAATTGCGCGTGGAATATGCCGACGGCAGGACGGAGATTCTCGGCACGGACGAAAGCTGGGAAATTACGAGAGAGGGAAATTGCCGCGCGGCGGACATTTATGACGGAGAAGTATACGACGCAACCGTCGAAACGGAGAAAATAAATTGGCGTCCCGCCGCGGAAGAAAAACTGCGCATCGCGCCCGAAATCCTTGCGGCATACGGCGCGCCCGTGCGCGCGCAACGGGAAATGCGTCCCGTTTCCGTCAACCGTCTCGCCTCAGGTGCGCTCGTCTATGATTTCGGACAGAATTTCGCGGGCGTCATACGGCTCAAAATAGACGGAAAAGCGGGGCAGGTCGTTCGGGTGCGTCATGCGGAAATTCTCCGCAAAGACGGCACGCTCATGACCGATTTCCTCCGTTCGGCGAAATGTGAGATCGTGTATACCTGTAAAGACGGAAAACAGGAATATTCCCCCCGTCTGACCTATATGGGATTCCGCTATGCCGAAGTAACGGGGATCGAGGAGGAAAAAACAGAGGTTTCTGCGTTTGCTCTTTGGTCGGACGTGGAGGAGATCGGATCGTTCTCCTGTTCGGACGAACGCATCAACCGTCTGCAGAGCAACATCGTCTGGAGCGCGCGCTCCAATTTCATGGACATTCCCACCGACTGTCCGCAGCGGGACGAGAGAATGGGCTGGACGGGCGACATCGCCGTGTTTGCGCCCACCGCTTGTTACAATTTCGATGTCAGCCGTTTTCTCGGAAAATGGCTGCTGGACGTTAAAAGCGAACAGCTCCCCACGGGCGGCATTCCCAACACCGTCCCGCGACACGGTTACGGTTTTCCCTCCACCATGCCCGTGATGGCGATGGCGTTCTGGGGGGATGCCTGCATTCTCGTGCCTTGGGCGGAATATCGTGCACGCGGGGACAAACAGCTGCTCGAACGCATGTATCCGACCATGAAAAAGTACGTTAAGGCGTGCCTTTTCTGGGCGGGACTGCTGAGTTTCGGCAAGAAAAAATACCTGTGGGATACCCCCGCAGTGCTCAATTTCGGCGACTGGGTCGCGCCCGACCTGCCCAAAATGCAACAATGGCAGGCGCGCGGCAAATGGACGGCGACGGCGAGCCTCAAAAATACGAGCGGATTGCTCTGTGAGATCGCAAAGATTCTGGGCAAAGAAGAGGACGCGGCGTACTATGCCGCCTTGTCCGAAAAGGTTGCCGACGCCTATCGCAGTATCCTCACGGACGGCAACGGCAGGATGAAGGAGGAGTTTCAGACGGCTTACGTCCTGCCCCTGCAATTCGGCATTTTCCAAGGGGAAGAGCGCAAAAACGCCGCGCAAAATCTTCGTCGCCTTGCGGAAAAGAACGATTGGCGCATCGGCACGGGCTTTCCGGGCACGCCCTACATACTCTTCGCGCTCGCCGACAACGGACACGCCGACGCGGCGTATAATATGCTCCTCAACGAAAAATGCCCTTCCTGGCTCTATGAAGTGCGTGTGGGCGCGACGACCGTGTGGGAACGCTGGGACGGCTTGGATGAAAACGGCGAATGTCCCATCGGCGATGACGGCACGGCGGGCGTCATGATCTCTTACAATCACTATGCCAGCGGCGCGGTCGGCGACTTTCTCTATCGTCGCGTGCTCGGGCTGGAACCCGTTGCGGCGGGCTATAAGGATTTTCGCGTCTGTCCCGTTTTGGGCGGGGGCATGACCGAGGCGAAAGGGGGAGTCAAGACCCCTTACGGCAGGGCGGAGGTGCATTGGAAAATTGAAGGCGATTTGTTTTCGGTGCGCCTGCGCGTTCCCGTCGGCACAACCTGTCGCCTCTTCCTTCCGAATAAATCTGAGGAGATGCTTGTCAGCGGCGTACACGAACGGACGTGCGCTTTGTCGGGTAAAAAGGGGTAAGGAAAGAAAGGAGAAATATGAAATATCTTGCAATCGACATCGGCGCGTCGTCGGGCCGGCATATCCTCGGCACGATCGAAGACGGAAAACTGATGACGGAAGAAATCTATCGTTTCCCCAACGCGCCCAAAATGAAAGACGGGCATTTGGTATGGGATACAGGCGCGCTCTTTCGGAATGTGCTCGAAGGATTGAAAAAAGCGGGTGAAACGGGGAAAAAGCCCGATTTTGTCGGCATCGATACGTGGGCCGTGGATTATGCCCTCCTCGATGCCGCCGGAAATCGTCTCGGAGACGTATACTGTTATCGCGACGGGCGCACGCAGAGCGCAATTGCTTCCATACATGAACGTTTTCCGTTTGCCGCGCTGTATGAAAAGACGGGCATCCAATTTCAACCGTTCAACACCGTCTATCAGTTGGAGGCGGACAAGTTGAGCGGCAGATTGGAAAGAGCGCGTCATATGCTCATGCTGCCCGATTATCTGCACTACCTTCTGACGGGAAAAATGCGGCAGGAATACACCGACGCGACTTCCACGGGCATGGTCAATGCACGTACCCATGTCTGGGATCAAGAGATCATCGACCGTCTTTCTTTTCCCGACAGGCTTTTCGACGGTCTGTCGCAACCGGGCACGCTCGTCGGGCGTTTTTCGTCGGCGGTGCGCGATTTTGTCGGGTACGACGCGCAGGTCGTCCTGCCCGCCACGCACGACACGGCCAGCGCGGTGCTCGCCGCGCCCGTCGGAGCGGACGCTCTCTACATCTCTTCGGGCACATGGTCTCTTCTCGGTGTCGAACAGCCGTCCGCGCACACGGACGAGGAAAGCCGCCGATTCAATTACTCCAACGAAGGGAGCATCGGATATACCTTCCGCTATCAGAAAAATATCATGGGGCTGTGGATGATCCAACAGCTCCGCCACGAAACGGGGGACAAATATTCCTTTGCGGAGATCGCGCAGATGGCGCGCGAAAATCCCGACAAACACACCGTGGACGTCAACGACGAGGCTTTTCTTGCTCCGCAAAGCATGACAAACGTCGTGCGGGAGAAACTGGGTGTTTCTCTTCCCTTTGGCGGGATGGCCTATTGCGTGTTCCGTAGTCTTGCGCTTTCTTATGCGGAAAGCGTCAGACAATTGGAATCGCTGACGGGCAGGCGATATGAAAAAATCAACGTCATCGGCGGCGGGTGTAAAAACGCCCTTCTCAACGAACTGACGGCGCGGGAAACGGGCAAGACGGTCGTTGCGGGACCCGCCGAAGCCACGGCAATGGGCAATCTTCTCATGCAGATGATCGGCGCGGGCGAGATAAAAGACATTGCAGAGGGCAGAAAAATAATCATGCAATCAACCGATATACGGGAGGTAAAATAAAAAAATGGCGCAGGAAAGATATGAAAGCGCGAGAAAAATCTATGAACAATTCGGCGTAGACGTCGAACAGGCAATGGCGTTGCTCCGCAACGTGCCCGTCTCCGTACACTGCTGGCAGGGCGACGACGTTCTGGGCTTTGACGGATCGGACAGTCTGTCGGGCGGCATTCAGACGACGGGCAACTATCCCGCTCGTGCGCGTACGCCCGAGGAACTCTTTGCCGACATCGAGGCGGCAATGAAACTCATGCCCGGGAAAAAGCGGCTCAACATCCACGCGTCCTATGCCTTTTTGGGCGCGGATAGGGGCAAAGTCGACCGCGACGCATATACATATAAATATTTTGCGCCGTGGGTGGATTTTGCGCATCGTTTGGGACTCGACGGCATCGATTTCAATCCCACGTTTTTCGGCCATCCGAAAATGAAGGACGGTCTGACGCTGTCGTCGCCCGACGAACCGACCCGCCGTTTCTGGGTGGAGCACGGAAAACGTTGCATGGAAATCGCCGCGCGGCTCGGGAAAGAATTCTCAAAGCCCTGTCTGGTGAACATCTGGATTCCCGACGGGTATAAGGACGTTCCCGCCGACCGACTCGGACCCCGCCTGCGCTTCAAAAAATCTCTCGACGAAATCCTGGAAAATTACGATAAAGAATGGGTCGTCCCCGCCGTGGAGAGCAAAGTTTTCGGCATCGGCGTGGAGAGTTATACCGTCGGCAGCAGTGAATTTTGTCAGAATTATGCGGCGCAGAAGGGCATTTGTTGCCTGTTGGACAACGGACACTATCACCCTACCGAAGTGGTTTCCGACAAGATCCCCGCGCTTTTGACGTTCTATGACCGTCTGGCGCTCCATGTTACCCGCGGTGTGCGTTGGGACAGCGATCACGTCGTAACGTTTGAAGACGAGCTCAAAGAGATGATGAAGGAGATCGTGCGTTGCGCGGCTTTGGATAAGGTCATGGTCGGACTGGATTATTTCGACGCCTCCATCAACCGCGTCTTTGCCTGGGTAACGGGACAGCGTTCGGTGCAGAAAGCGCTTCTGTACGCGCTGTTGCTTCCGCATGACAAACTCAAAAACTTGCAGGATCAGGGCGATTTCACACAGCTCATGTTCATGCAGGAGCGGATAAAGACCCTGCCTTTGGAGGACGTATGGGCGGAATATCTCCGCCGTGCGGACTTGGACGACGAATACTATACCGCCGTCAAAGACTATGAGGAAAAAATTCTGAAAGAGAGGATATAAAGAACAATGAAAGACATTCTGACCGCGCCTTTCGTCGCGGAGATGGGGAAAACGACGGCGAACATGTACCGCCTCGGCTGGGACGAACGCAACGGCGGCAACATCAGTTATCTTCTTCGCGAAGAGGAAGTTTCCGAATATCTGGATATACATAACGTACTGCGCGAGATCCCTACGGGTTTCAACGCCCTGCCGTTGGCGGGAAAATATTTCATCGTTACGGGCACGGGCAAGTACTTCAAGAATGTGGAAGGGGAGCCCGAGACCAATCTCGGCGTCATCCGCATCAAAGAGGACGGCGCGACGGCGCAACTTTTGTGGGGATTCAAGGACGGAGGCAAGTTTACTTCCGAGTTCCCCGCGCACATGATGAGCCACATGGCGCGGCTCAAAGTCGATCCCGAAAATCGCGTGGTGATGCATACGCATCCCACCAATCTGCTTGCCATGAATTATATCCACGAGCTGGACGAGGCCAAGCTGACGCATACACTTTGGGAAATGTGCACGGAGTGTATCGTCGTCTTTCCCGACGGCGTGGGCGTTCTGCCCTGGATGCTTTGCGGCACCAATTCCATCGGGGAAGCCACGGCGAAGAAGATGGAAGAGTTCCGCGTGGTCGTCTGGGCGCTTCACGGCGTTTACGGCGCGGGCAAGAGCCTCGACGAAACATTCGGCCTCATCGAAACGGTGGAAAAAGCCGCGCAGATCTACATGCTCACCGCGGGACATCCCCGCATCAATACCATCAAGGACGAGGACATGGTTAAGCTCGTCGAACTGTTCGGCATCAAAAAATACCGCAGGGATTTTTTGCGCTTGGATAAGTAAACGGGATAAATGGAAAATAAACAGGATTTCCGCGCCGCCCGCGGGCGGCGCGGAATATCCGCATTTGCGGATCAGGCATTTCGGGCATAAACGAGGGCATGCCCCTGTCGATTCGGCCCGTACAGGAAACAATTACACCAATCGGGGGAGGATTTCTGATTGCTATGAGTACAACCCAAAAAACCGAAAAGAAATCGGTTTTCGATTCGCCTCTGCTTTCCAGCAAGGTTCGTTCTGCCAACGCAAAGCTCTTTCCCGAGGGCGCGCTCGGCTATCTCGTCGGACCGACGCTGGCGCTTTTGGCAAACTCCATTCTTTCTAACTATTTTAACCGTTACATGACGGACGTACTGAATATTACGGAATGGGCGCAACCTTTTTTCACCTGGTTGCCCGTCATTTCGGTGATATTCGTCGTGTTGGGCAACATTTTGGTGGGGCGGCTGATGGATCGCAGCCGCACCCGTGCGGGGAAGGCGCGGCCGCTTTTGTTGCTTTCCGTGCCGATCAGCGTCATCGCGCTCTTGATTCTGTTCGTGCTGACGCCCTTCGCCAACGAAACGAGCGACGAGAGCACGAAACTCACCGCGCTCATACTGATCGCCGTCGGCTATAACCTGTGGTTCGCCATTGCCTATCCGTTCTATTACACGCCGCACGCCGCGCTCGTTAACCTTTCGACGCGTAACAGCAAGGACAGATCTTTGCTCGCGACCATCTCCAACGCGACGGCGTTGGCGGCGATGGGGCTGACCTCCATGATTTTGCCCTTCTTTTTGGGCTTGCTCTTTGTCTATCAGCTCGATCCCGCATTGCTTCCCGAAGGCGCTGAGGCGGTTTTCAACGAGGCGGGCGAGATCATCTATTATAAGGACGCGTCCGGCACGGCCATTCTCGATGAAATCGCCTCCTATGAACACTGGAAAATATTCGTCATCGCGCTCGTGGTGATCACGTTCGTCGGCGCGCTCGTGGAATATTTCTTCACGCGCGAAAGAGTAACGGAGGAATCGTTTGCGGGCAAGGTTGTCGAAGAAAAGAAATCCGTTCCGCTTGCCTTGCAGGCAAAAGCCTGTTTCAAGGATATGTTCTGGTGGATCATGATCGCCTTCTTCTTTCTGTACCAGCTCGGCGGCATGATGAAGAACGTCTCACAGCTCTATTTCTGTTCGGCGATGTTCTCGGACGCGAACGGAGCATATTCCACCGCCATCGGCGGCGGGTATCAGGGCACGCTGTCCATCGTCGGCGCCATTCCCACAGCGGTCGGTATGCTCATCGCCTGGCCGCTCTCCAATAAGATCGGCAAGGGAAAAGCCATTCTTTTCGGCGCGATCCTCGCCGTCGTCGGCGGCGCGATCGGGTTCATCGACCCCGAAAACTTCCCGCTCGTGGTCGTTTCGTTCGTCATCAAGGCGCTCGGTTCGACCCCTGCCATGTACCTTTCGTTGGCATTGCTCGCCGACGTACTGGACCATCAGGAGGCTTTGCACGGGTTCCGCACGGACGGGCTCACCATGACCGTATACGGCGCCATTATGGCGGGCATGACGGGCATTGCGACGGGTATTCTCAACATCGTTCTGAGCGCGGTGGGCTATTCTTCCGCGACGGTATCTTCCGAAGCCATCCGCGCGGCAATGCCTTGGATCTTCATCGGCGGCGAAACGATTTGCTATGCCGTCATTGTTATCATCTTCCTGTTTATGGGTGTGGAAAAATTCTCTTCTCTCGATCACAGAGCCATTGTGCTCAATCAGAAGGCAGAAGCCGAAGCGGAGGGCAGGGAATATATCTCTCCCGCCGAAAAGATGCAGCGTGAAGAAGCGGAGGCGGAAGCGGCGTCGGAAGCGGCGCGCAGAGCCGAACTGAAAGCCCGTTGCGACAAGAAGGGGTTGTCCTTTGAGGAAGAAGAGGCGAAATATCTGGCGGCGCTTGCCCGAAAAGAATCGGTTGCAGCAGAAAAACGTGCGGCGGCGGAAGAAAAGAAGGCCGAACGCGAACGGCTTGCCGCCGAAAGACGTGCGGCCATGAGCGAAGAAGAAAAAGCCGCTCTCGCGAAAAAGGAAAAACGCGCCGCGGAGAAAAAAGCGGCGCGCGAGGCACGCGCTCTTGCCGAATTTAACGCGTTGCGTGAAAAATACGGCCGCTCCGCACTTGAAGCGGAAGAAGCCGAAAAACCTGCTGAACCCGCTGACCCGTAAAGCTAAACCGCGGCGGGGAAAATTTCAAGCATTGTCAGTCGGCCGAAAAGGCTAAAAAAATATTTTATAGACGGCGAAAAATCGCCGTTATAAGGAGGAAATCATTATGAACAGATTCATTCTCAACGAGACGAGTTATCACGGCGCGGGCGCGATCAACGCCATCGCAGACGAGGTGAAAGCGCGCGCTTTCAAAAAGGCGTTCGTCTGTTCCGACCCCGATCTCGTCAAGTTTCATGTTACCGATAAAGTATTGCAGGTACTGGAAAAGAACGGTATGGCATATGAACTCTATTCGGATATAAAACCCAATCCGACCATCGAAAACGTGCAGACGGGCGTTGCGGCGTTCAAGAAGAGCGGTGCGGATTACATCATCGCCATCGGCGGCGGCTCTTCCATGGATACGGCAAAGGCGATCGGCATCATCATCGCCAACCCCGAGCACGAGGACGTGCGCAGTCTGGAAGGGGCGGTGCAGACCAAAAAGCCTTCCGTTCCCATCATTGCCGTTCCCACCACGGCGGGTACGGCGGCGGAAGTTACCATCAACTATGTCATCACCGACGTCGAAAAGAACCGCAAATTCGTCTGTGTGGACCCGCACGACATTCCCGTCGTTGCCGTCGTCGATCCCGAAATGATGTCCACCATGCCCAAGGGCCTGACCGCCGCAACGGGTATGGATGCGCTCACGCACGCCATTGAAGGGTATATCACCAAGGGGGCTTGGGAACTTTCGGATATGTTCCACCTCAAAGCCATCGAGATTATTTCCAGATCCCTCCGCGGCGCGGTCGCCAACACGCTCGAAGGCAGAGAGGGTATGGCACTGGGGCAGTACGTCGCGGGCATGGGCTTCTCCAATGTCGGCTTGGGCATTGTGCACTCCATGGCGCACCCTCTGGGCGCGCTCTATGACACCCCGCATGGCGTCGCCAATGCAATTATTTTGCCCACCGTTATGGTCTATAACGCACCCGCAACGGGCGAAAAATACCGCGAAATCGCGCGCGCCATGGGCGTCAAGGGCGTGGACGAAATGACGCAAGAAGAATACCGCAAAGCGGCAATCGACGCCGTGGCGCAGCTCTCCAAAGACGTCGGCATTCCGCAGGACCTGAAAGGCATCGTAAAAGAAGAGGACATCGACTTTCTCGCGCAGTCGGCGATGGACGACGCCTGCCGTCCCGGGAATCCGAAAGATCCCACGAAAGAGGATATCGTCGCACTTTATAAATCTTTACTTTAATTATACAATACCTCCGATAGATAAAACGGGAGCGGAGCGCAAGAAGAAAATTGCGCCCCGTTTTCGTTGCTTTTTGCCGAAAAATCGGTATAATAGGAAGAAACAGAGGGGATTTCCATGCAAAAGACAGATTTCAATCGGGATTGGCAGTTCCGCCATCTGGGCGACGGAGCGTTTTCTCCCGTTACCTTGCCGCACGACGCCATGATTTTGGAAAAATGTACGTCCGAAAGCGCGGGCGGCGTGAATACCGGCTGGTTTGAGGGATATGACTATGAATACGTCAAGTCTTTCACGTTGCCCGATGATGTTTCCGATAAGACATATTTCATTGAATTTGAAGGGATATATCGCAACGCCGAAGTATACGTCAACGGCAGGAAGGCGGCGGAACATGCGTACGGCTATATGGGGTTTTATGTCCCTTTGCGCGGTTTTGTCCATGGCGGCGAAAATCAAATCACTGTCATTGCACGCAACGCCGATCAACCCAACAGCCGATGGTATTCGGGCGCGGGCATCTATCGTCCCGTATGGCTCTGGACGGGCGGAGAAAAACACATCCTGCCCGAAGGGCTCAAGGTGCGCACGCTTTCGCTCGATCCCGTCGTCGCGGAGATTGTCGTACATACCTCCGATGCGGGCATGGTACACTTGAAAATAGCCGACGGAGAAAGGACTGTCTTTGAGGCGGATACCGCAAGCGACGGGACGGCGCGTATGCGCGTAACCCTTGCAGACGTATCGCCCTGGTCGCCCGAAACGCCGAAACTGTATACCTGTACGGCTCGTTTTGAAGGGGACGAACGGAGCGAAAAGATCGGTTTCCGCACGATTTTCTGCGACAGTAAAGAGGGCTTTTGCATCAACGGGAAGAAAATCATTCTGCGCGGGGCTTGCATCCATCACGACAACGGCATTTTGGGCGCGCGCTGTTATGCCGAAGCGGAAGAGCGAAAAATCCGTCTGCTCCTCGAGAACGGCTATAACGCCGTGCGCAGTGCGCACAATCCCTGTTCCAAGGCCATGCTCGATGCCTGCGACAAACTGGGCATATTGGTCATGGACGAGTATTGCGATATGTGGTATATCCATAAGACCCGTTTCGATTATGCCTCGCAATTGCCCGAAAACTATGCGGCGGACATCGCCGATATGATTTCCAAGGATTTCAATCACCCGTCCGTGGTGATGTATTCGCTGGGCAACGAGGTGGCGGAAACGAGCGAGGCAAAGGGCGTGCGGTTCTTTTCCGAGATGCGCGCCGTTTGCAAAGAGCTCGACCCCGATCGCCCCGTGACGGCGGGCGTCAACATATTCTTCAATTATCTCTATTCTCTCGGCTTTGGCGTATACAGCGATAAAAAGGCCGAAAAGAAACCCCGGAAAAAAGTGGGCAGCGAATTTTTCAACGCGCTGGCGGGGAAATTCGGCGGGGGATTCATGAAGCGCATGGCGACGTTGTCCGCTTGCGACAGAAAAACGCGGGACGCCTTTGCCGCCATGGACGTTGCAGGGTACAATTACGGCATTCTGCGCTATCGGGGGGATGTAAAAAAATATCCCGACAGAGTCATTCTGGGCAGCGAAACTTTCTGTGCGGACGCCGATGCTTTTTACGCCTTGGCACAGAAATATCCCGCCGTGATCGGAGATTTCGTCTGGGCGGGTATGGACTATCTCGGCGAAGTCGGCGTCGGGGCGTGGGAGTACCGCGAATATGCGCCCGATTTCGGGCATGGCGTGGGTTGGATTACCGCTGGTAGCGGCAGAATCGACCTCATCGGCACGCCCTTGGGCGAGGCACTGTATACCAAAACGGCGTTCGGTCTGACGGACGCGCCGCAGATCGCCGTCGTGCCCGTCTCTCATACGGGCGAGGCGCACTCTCCCTCCGCGTGGAAGTTTTCGAACGCCCTTCCCTCCTGGTCGTGGAACGGTCTGGACGGAAAAAAGGCGGTTGTTGAAGTATATTCCCGCGCGCCTTGGATCAAACTCTATGTCAACGGAAAGAAGGTCGCGCGCAAGAAAAGAGGAAAAAGCAGTCGTTTTATTTTTCGCACAAGGTATTACGGCGGAACGCTGACGGCGGTCGCGCTCGACAAAGAGGGGAAGGAACTTTCCCGCAATTTTCTGACGACGGCGGGGGAGGAAACCGTTCTTTCCGTCCTGCCCGAAAAGAGCGTCGTTCTCCCGTCCGAGGTGTGTTTCGTGCGGCTGAGATATACCGATCGGAACAGTGCCTTAAAGCCGTTGGAACGGGGCATGGTATCGGTTGAAGTGGAGAACGGGGAACTGCTTGCGCTCGGCTGTGCCTGCCCGTATAACCCCGTCGGGTACAATGCGGGGCATACGGATACCTATTACGGCGAAGCACTCGCCGTTTTGCGCGCCGACGGCGCGGGAAAAGTCCTCGTTCGCGCTTCGGACGGAACGCGGGAGGGAACCGCGGCAATCACGGTAGAAGAGAGATGAAGGAAGAAAAATTCGCTTGGAAGGTAAAGGCGGCGGGACGGGTGAACATCATCGGCGAACACGTCGACTATTGCGGGGGTAAGGTGCTGCCCGCCGCGCTTTCGCTTTGCAATACGGTGTACGTCCGTCCGAACGGCACGGACAAAATCCATCTCCGCTGGACGACTTTGCGGGAAGAGGTTACGCTTGATCTGCATCGATTGGAAGAGTACAGATCTTTGCGGTACGGCAACTATCAGGCAGGGAGTGCTTTGTTTTGGCAACGCGCGGGTCATCAGGTCATCGGATGCGATATGTTGCAGGACTGCACCGTTCCGTTCGGCGGCGGACTGTCCTCCTCCGCGGCGATCGAGGTTTCTACCATTGCCGCGCTGGCAGTCGCGGCAGGAGAAGCGTTCGACCCCGTGGAGGTCGCATTGACCGCGCAACGCGCCGAAAGGGAATTTGCCGGCGTCAATTGCGGCGTCATGGATCAATATGCCTCCGCTTGCGGCAGGGCGGGACAAGCCATGCTTTTGGACTGTAAAACCCTGGACTGCAAGTATATTCCCGTTAATACGGGGGAATACCGTTTGATTCTGTTCGATTGCAACAAGCCGCATATCCTTGCGGCAAGCAAGTACAACGAACGCCGCGCCGAGACGGAGGCCGCACTTGAACGCCTGCGCCCCGCAACGGGCATAGATTGTCTTGCCGACCTGCCGCCCGCCGATTTGCCCCGCGCGGAAAAACTATTGCCGCCCCTGCTCTTTCGGCGGGTGCGGCATGTGGTAGAGGAATGCGAAAGAGTGCGCCTTGTCTGCGACGCCATGCGTGCGGGGGATATGCCGACGCTGGGAGACCTGCTCAATCGCTCGCATGCCTCCCTGCGCGATCTCTATGAGACCACGGGACGGGAGGCGGACATCCTTACGGCGGTTGCGCGCGAGCATCCCGCTTGCGTCGGTTCCCGTCTGACAGGCGGCGGATTCGGGGGATGCACCGTTTCCCTGGTGCGTTCGGACGGCGTGGAAGATTTTGAAGAATACGTTTGCCGCCGTTATGAAAAAGAGACGGGATTGAAAGCCGTCTGTCATGCCGCGGACATTGCCGACGGGATTGCTGTTACCCGTTTGTAAAACGGATTTCTTTCGGACATGGGCGGCACAATAAATGGAATATAAGGACAAGAAACCTCCCGCCCCGCGCATCGCGCGGGGCGGGAGATTTCTTTCGGTTATTTTTCGGCGTTATCTTTTTTCCAGGCTTTGATTTCTTCCAGTCTCTTTTTGAACCTGCCTTCCACGCCCTCTTCTCCGGGTGTGTAATACTCCCGACCGACGAGATTGTCGGGCAGGCACTGCATATTCGTGAGCTTTTCTTCCGTATCGTGCGCGAACTGATAGTCCTTGCCGTAGCCGAGTTCTTTCATCAGGCGGGTAGGCGCGTTGCGTATGGCGAGGGGAACGGGCTCGGCGACGGTCGTCAGCGCGTCCTTTCTCGCGCGCATATAGGCGATGTCGACGGCATTGGACTTTGGCGCGAGGGAGAGATAGACGACAGCTTCCGTCAGGTGTACCGTACATTCGGGCATACCGATGAAGTTGCAGGCCTGATAGGCCGCGACGGCGATTTCCAGCGCGCGCGGATCGGCAAGCCCCACGTCTTCGGCGGCAAACCGCGTCACCCTTCGGGCGATGTATAAGGGATCTTCGCCCGCTTCCAGCATTCTTGCCAACCAGTATACGGCGGCGTCGGGGTCGGAATTGCGCATGGATTTGTGCAGTGCCGAGATGATGTTATAGTGTTCTTCTCCCTTCTTGTCATAGAGCAGAGACTTGCGGGAAGTGCATTGTTCGATATCTTCGGCGGAAACAATTGTCTTTTCTCCCGTTATTTTTGCATTCAGCACGGCCATTTCCAAGGTGGAAAGGGCGACGCGCGCGTCTCCGCCGGAAAAGACGGCAATGGCGCGCAGCAGGTCGTCCGAAATTTCTACGTACTGTTTTCCGAACCCGCGCTCGTCGCGCAGGGCGCGGCGAAGAAGCTCGCACAGGTCGTCCTCGCTCAACGCTTGCAGGACAAACACTTTACAGCGCGAGAGAAGAGCGCCGTTGATTTCAAAGGAAGGGTTTTCCGTCGTTGCGCCGATGAGAATGATGCTGCCTTTCTCCACAAAGGGCAGAAAGGCGTCCTGTTGCGCCTTGTTGAACCGATGGATTTCGTCCACGAAAAGGATGGTTTTTCCGCCGAAAAGCCTGTTTTTTTCCGCTTGTTCCATCACTTGTTTGATCTCTTTGATGCCGCTGGTGACGGCGGAAAAATCGATGAAATTGGCTTTGGTGCGGTTTGCGATGATGCGTGCAAGCGTGGTTTTCCCCACGCCCGGCGGCCCCCAGAAGATCATCGAACCGATGTTGTCGTTCTCGATCAGTCGGCGCAGGACCTTCCCTTCGCCCAAAAGGTGTTTCTGCCCGCAATATTCCTCCAACGTCCGCGGCCGCAGGCGCGCCGCCAAGGGCAGGGCGTCCTCCCGTTCAAACAGCGTTCTCTGTTCGATCATAACAGTTTTCCTCTTTTCCGCCGTATTTTTTTCGTCGCGTAAGGGTAAGGCGGTCTTTTCTTCCGTTTCAGTGTAGCACATTTTTTCTTGCCCTGTCAATGCCTTGCGGAAAATATTCCCCGACGAAAAAGCCGATAAAAGTAACCCTCCCGCCAAGCGGGAGGTTCTTCATTTTCGGGCATAGCCCTAGTTTACTAGACCGAGTGCAAAGCACTCATGGGACGACCTGCCAGTCGCTGCGCTTTTTACTTGCTACCCGTAAACGGGTCCTCAGGGTAGTCTATACTTAACTGCATGTTCTCTTTATCTTTTTTAGCTGATTTGCTATGTATTCCTTTATCACCTGAGTATTTTTGCCTGTCGTGTCTACATAGTAGCCACGACACCAAAACTCCCTGCACCTGTACTGAAATTTTGCTGTCCCGAATTTCTGATATATTATCAGGCTACTCTTACCTTTCAAATCTCCCATGAATCCCGACACGCTCATCTTCGGCGGTATCATTACCAACAGATGTACATGGTCTATTGCCATTTCTCCCTCAAGTATTTCTCCCCCTTTCCATTG